>JAYWIJ010000021.1:0-5198 GCA_043788935.1 Gemmatimonadaceae bacterium
TGCTCGTTCGTTCGTCGCTCTGGATGCCGGCCTCCGGCTGGTCCATACCGCTACCCGCTGCACCTGACACGTCCGTCCAACTCGTTCTGAGTTTTGGACCGGTCGAGCCTCCGGACAGCGCCTGGTTCTCCGCGATCGCCGAGCGATTCCCGGCCGCGCAGCACCTCTACGCCTCCGGCGGCGGACAGATCGCCAACGGTGCCGTGGACGACGCACATACCGTGGTGACCACCGTCTCCTTCGATCACGCCACGCTCGTTCCCGTCGTCCGTGACGGGGTCACGGTCGAGAACAGTCGCGCCATCGGTGCCGACATCGGCGCGGAACTCACGAGGATTGCCGGTCTTCGGCATGTGCTGATCTTCGCCGAAGGTATTTCCATTAACGCCGCCGGCTTCCTCGACGGTCTCAACCCGATGCTCCCTCCGGGCGTCAAGGTCAGCGGCGGGCTCGCGTCGAATGGCATTCTGCTCACGCGCTCGGTGATCGGCCTCAACGACACCCCCACGACCGGCCGCGCGGTCGCGCTCGGGCTCGTGGGCGAATCGCTGGTCATCGGCACCGGCTCAGTCGGAGGCTGGGACTTGTTCGGTCCCGATCGCATCGTGACACGCTCGACCGTGGCCGAAGTCTTTGAACTCGACGGCGAGCGCGCGCTCGACGTGTACTCCCGCTATCTCGGTGAGTTTGCCAAGGAACTACCCGGCAGTGGCCTGCTCTTCCCGCTCGCCGTGCGGTCGTACAAGGACGGACCGATTTCGGTACGCACGCTGGTTGGCATCAACGAGGCTGAAGGCTCCATGCGCTTTGCCGGCGACATCCCCACCGGCAGCATCGTGCGCCTCATGCGTACCACGACGGACAAGCTGATCGACGGTGCCGCGCAGGCCGCCGAGTTGGCTCACGACGGTCTCGCCGAGGGCAGTTCCGCACTCACGCTCTGCATCTCCTGCATTGGGCGCCGCGCCGTAATGCGCAGCCGCGTCGAGGAAGAGATCGAGGAGGTCGCGCGTCTGAGCGGTGCATCCACCGTCGTCGGATTCTACAGCAACGGGGAGATCGCGCCTCCCTCGGATGGTCGTGAATTCGCCGCTGCCGTGCTGCATAATCAGACGATGACCGTGACGACGATCTCGGAGCTCTGAGGATGCACCCGTACGTGCTGCGTCAGCTGCGACGACATGGCATCAGCGAGGCGTCCGATGCGCTGCACCCGATCCTCAGGTCGGTCAGTGCACTGCTGCATGACGTCGATCGGGAGCGTGAGCTCGGCGCCGCCGCCATGACGGAGTTGTCACGCGAGCTCGAGTCGCGCTACGAGCGGATGCAGCAAAGCGAACAGCGCTATCGGTTGCTCTTCGACGAGAGCCCGATCGCGATGTTCGCGGTCACCCGTGAAGACCGCCGCCTCATCGCGTGGAACCACGCCGCCGAAACGACCTTCGGCTACGAGGAGAAGGCGGTGCTCGGTCAGCCGATCGAGAGCCTCCGGCTGTGCGGCGGCGACGAGTGCCTGCTTACGCCCATGCTCGCCCCAAACGTTCCACTCCCGGAGTCGGGAGCGCCGATGGAAACGATGATGCGCGCCCGCGATGGGCGTGTACTTGATGGCGAGATCGTGTTCCACGCCGTCGTGTTGCGGGAGCGCGAAGCGGTGATCGTGCATGTGCGCGATGTCACGCTGGAGCGCGCGTCCGTCCGTGCTCGCGCTGAAAGTGAAGCCCGCTTCCGCGCGTTCTTCGAGTACGCCGGCATCGCGATTCACGTGTTGTCGTTTGACGGCATCATTCTCGAAGCGAACCCCGCCTCTCAGGAGCTCCTGGGATACTCACCGAGCGAAGTCGTTGGCCGATCGGCAGTCTCGTTGTCACCCGAGGAAGACATCGAGGCCGCGCGGGAACTCGGCCACGATCTTCGGACCGGGAAACGCGACTCGGTCACCATCGAGCGCCGCTTCTTCCACAAGGAAGGGCACGTGGTGTGGGGACAGCTCACGGTCTCCCGCGTGACGCACGGCGGCGACTCACGCATGATCGGCATGATTCAGGACATCACCGAGCGCAAGCGCATGGAAGGCCAACTGCTCAAGCAGGCGTTCCAGGACGACTTGACCGGCCTTGCCAACCGCGTCCTCTTCCGCGATCGCTTGCGGCACGCGCTCGAGCGACGGAATCGCAGCAACACTCGAGTCGCCGTCATCCTGCTCGACCTCGACGGCTTCAAGCGCGTCAATGATTCGCTCGGCCACGCGGTCGGCGACGAGCTACTGCAGATCGTCGGACGCCGGATCGCCAGCACCGTTCGATCCGGTGAAACAGTCGCGCGCCTCGGTGGTGACGAGTTCTCCGTCGTCATTGAATCGATCGAACAGGGGGATGATCCAGAGGTGCTCGCGGAGCGCCTGCTGATGTTGCTCCGCATGCCCATGCGCATCGGGGGACGCGAAGTCGTCGTCGGCGTCAGCATCGGTATTGCGATCGCCGACCTGCTGGACGATGAGGAGACCGTACTGCGCAACGCGGACACCGCGATGTACGCCGCGAAGTCGTCGGGAAAGGCCTGCGTGCGACGCTTCGATCCCACGATGCACCGCGATGCGATGGAATGGCTGGAACTCGAGTCCGATCTGCGCATGGGTGTGGACCGGCACGAGTTCTTCCTCGAATTCCAGCCGCTCATGCGCATCGAGAGCGGCCGTGTGAAAGGCTTTGAGGCGTTGATCCGTTGGCAACATCCAAAGCGCGGGTGCATCACGCCGGGATTGTTCGTGCCGATCGCCGAGGAAACCGGCATGATCGTGCCGCTCGGGCGCTGGGTGCTGATGGAAGCATGCATGCAGGCGGCACGATGGACGCACTACGCCGCCGAGCCGCCATCCGTGAGTGTGAACGTGGCGGCGAAGCAACTCGACGGCGACAGCCTGATGGACGATACCAGGGCAGCGCTGCAGGTCTCCGGGCTCGACCCGAGTCGCCTGATTCTCGAGATCACCGAAAGCGACGTGATGCGCACGCCCGAGCTCGCGCTGGAAAAGCTGAATGCGCTCAAGGCGCTCGGCATCAAGCTCGCGATCGACGATTTCGGCACGGGCTACTCGTCGCTCAGCAACCTGCAGTTCTTCCCGGTGGACGAGCTCAAGATCGACCGTTCCTTCGTGTCGCGCATTGAGGACGGTGACCGTGAGGCCGCGTTCGTACGCACCATCGTGTCGCTCGCCAAATCGATGGGAATCGAAGTCGTGGCCGAAGGCATCGAGGAAGTCGGGCAACAGCAGTTCCTCCACTCAATCGGCTGCGATTTCGGACAGGGCTACCTGTATAGCCGCTCGCTGCCGGCCGGCGACGTCGAGGCCTTCGTGACGCAGGCGAAGCAAGTGCTCCCCGTGTTGCCGTCGGCCGGGAAGAAGTTCGCGTAGCGGCGCAGTCAGCGTCGCCGTCGCCCCTTCCCCGGGTGACGATGCCCGCCGGGTCCGCTCTTACCGCCACCACGCTCACCTCCGCGAGCGCCTCCGCGAGCGTCTCCGCGACCGCGGTCGTGGCCTTTCCGCTCGACCTTCGGCTCCGTCGTGCGGGTGCGTTCATCATCGGTGAATGGCAAGTCGAGCTTGTGCTGCAAGTCGGCGAGCGTATCAGCCCGCACCGACCCGCGCTGCCCGCGCGGCACCACGAAGCGCACCGGACGATCGAGTGACGGCACCTCCTCCTGCACCATCGTGCGCGCCACCTTCTCCGGCACCCGCAGCCGCACCACAGGCACCAGACGTCCGTCGTGCTCCTCCACGTCATAGTCCATCGGCACCGTGCGATCGCGGATCTCGACGGCCCCCGGCATGGCGCGCGCCTCGGCCACCTGCTCGTGACTCACGAAATCCCGCCGATCAATCAGCATCGGGATATTCCGGATCGACTCCCAGTTCGTGGCCGTGCCCATCTGCTGTTCGTACCACGCGGTGAGCTCCGCCTGCCCGAGACGCGGAGTGACCCCGCCCAGGCGCCGCCACACTTCGCGGATCTCCTCGACCACCGGCTGATTCCGGCGCACCGAGGCGTGCCGCAATTCATTGCGCGCCGCCGCCTCGGCCAACAGATGTCGCGCGGCCTGCGCGTGCTCTGGTGGGAATTCGTCCAGTCCTTCACTCTCGCGCGCGAGTTCGAATCCGAAGTAGGTGAGCCGTCGGCGCAACAACACCGGCGACTGCTTACGGTCAGGATCGAGGGCCAGCTCCGGCAAATGACGCTGCGCGTACTGCTTGATCAGTTCGATCGAGAGCTGCGTGCCCTCGATGCTGGCCCGCGGCACACCGAAGCGATCGGCGAAGTAGCGTAGCGGGCCCGCCACCGCGCCCCAGCTGCCGCACACGCTCGTTTTCGACACGCGCGCTTCCTGACCATCCGTGGTTTGCTCCTCGATCACGAGATCGAACGGCATGAAACGCGCGAGCAGATCGCCGAAGCGTCGCTGTACGTCATGACGCACCAGGGGCAGCGTGGTCGGCAACGGCATGCCGACCGAGCGATAGACGCTGGCCATCGCGAGCGCGGCATCTTCCAGCGACTTCACCAGCACACCGCGCTGCTCGGCCCAGTGCGCGATCCGCTCGGCGTCGAACATGTGCCGCGACAGCCCGTACACTTCCCCGATGTAGCCGGCCGCACGGAAGCCATCGGCGTAGACGTTGTACGCCGTGAGATGATCGCTGCCGCGCACCACCAACCCTTCCAGATCGCGCCCTTCACGCGTCATGCGATGCAGCGAGTCGATGCCGCTCATCACCGCCAGCATCGGCAGCAGTTCGTCATCGCCGTTCACGATGAGCTCACCCCAGGCGCGCTCCACCGGCAACGCTTCCACGGCCTTGCCGTACGCGGTCAGTCGGCCGTTTTCGATCAGTCCACGCGACTCGAGATGCGCGATCGCCTTGCGATACGCCACGCGATCGAGCGGCACCGGCAAGTCGAGCGCGTCCGCCTGCACGCCTAGGTCGGCGCAGGTGAGGGCCACGCGCTCGGAGTCACCCGCCAACTGGAAGTCCGGCGCCGTGGGCTTGAGCGTCTCGAACCGGATGTCACGATCGCTCAGAATGAACACGCGACCATTGGCCACGCGGCCATGCACGCGCCCGGCCATCTGCAGGATCTCGTTCGACCCGAGGTGCACACGCGTAAGCACGTTCCTTCCACGGTCGATCACGTTGGTGA
>JAYWIJ010000022.1:0-20294 GCA_043788935.1 Gemmatimonadaceae bacterium
CCCTGCATCAGTGATGCCCTCCATGATCGTGAAGCATCTTCGGCGGCACAATTTCCTTCACTTCGGCGATCGCAATCACGGGCATCTGCTTGATGAACAGCAGGAACCACATGAAGAACCAGCCGAACGAGCCCAACAGGAAACACATGTCGATCCAGCTCGGCATGTACGTCGTCCACTGCCACGGTTCGAACTCATGACTGAGCGACGGCACCACGATCACGAAGCGCTCATACCACATGCCGATGTTGATGATGATCGACAGGATCCAGAGCCAGGTCGGATTGCGACGGAGCTTCTGGGAGAACAACGACAGCGGGAAGATCATGTTGCAGAGCAGCAGGATCCACGCGCTCCACCACCACTGCCCGAACACGCGATTCCAGAAGTACTCCTGCTCCGGTGCGACGCCCGAGAACCAGGCGATGAAGAACTCGGAGAGGTAGCCGCAGCCCACCATGATCGACGTGAACAGCACGACCTTGGCCGTGGCGTCGAGGTGGTTCAGCGTGACGTAGTGCTCGAGGTTCCACCACTTCCGGATCGGGATCAGGATGGTCCACACCATCGCGAAACCGGAGAAAATGGCGCCGCCCACGAAGTACGGCGGGAAGATCGTCGTGTGCCAGCCCGGCGTCAGTGCCATCGCGAAGTCGAACGACACCACGGAGTGCACCGAGAGCACCAGCGGCGTGCTGAACGCCGCGAGGAACATGTACATCTTGGCGAAATGGCGCCATTCACGATCGGTGTTCTTCCAGCCCAGCGACAGCATCGCGAAGACACGCTTGCGGATCGGGTTCGTCTCCTTGTCGCGCATGACCGCGAAGTCAGGGATCAAACCGAGATACAGAAACGTCGTCGAGATCGTGAGATACGTCGAGATCGCGAACACGTCCCACAGCAGCGGGCTCTTGAACTGCGGAAACAGCAAGCGCCAGTTCGGATACGGAATCAACCAGAAGAACTTCCACGGACGCCCGATGTGAATGATCGGGAAGAGACCTGCCGTCATGACCGCGAACACCGTCATCGCTTCCGACGCGCGATAGATCGTGGTGCGGAATCCGGCACGGAAGAGATACAAAATGGCCGAGATCAGCGTACCGGCGTGACCGATACCGACCCAGAACACGAACGTGATGATGTACACGCCCCACATCACCGGCGGCACGTAGCCGGCGTTGCCGAGGCCCCAGTAGATCTGGTAGGTCCAGGCCGACGCACCGATGAGCATCGCGAAGATGGCCAGCCCAAGCCCGATGAACCACTTCGGGCTCGGCTTGAGCGTCGCGAGAATCTCGTTGTCGACCTGCTCGAACGTGCTGACGGCAGGAACCTGAATTCCCGCAGCCGGAATGTTCGGGCGCTTGATCTTGCCCGTCACGGGCTGAACGACAGTCGCCATTCGGGTCAGACCTCGACCGTGTGATTGATCTTCTTCAGATAGACCACGGCCGTGTAGGTGTTGAGCACCTCAAAGACGTGATACGCTCGCTCGTCCTCTACCTGCTTCGCCACCGTCCATGCCGGATCGGCCGCATCACCAAAGGTGATCGCCTTCGACGGACAGGCCTGCGCGCAGGCCGTCGTGAACTCGTCAGCCTGCAGCGGACGATGCTCGAGGTCCGCCCGCGTCTCGGCTTCACGAATACGCTGCACGCAGAACGTGCACTTTTCCATGACGCCCTTGCCGCGCACCGTCACGTCCGGGTTGAGCTGCATCTGCATCGGTTCGGGGAACGCGTACTGACGGCGTCCCGGCTCGCCATAGCCGAACCAGTTGTAGTAACGGACCTTGTACGGACAGTTGTTGCTGCAGTAGCGCGTACCCACGCAACGGTTGTAGACCTGCACGTTGAGGCCGTCCGGCGAGTGATACGTCGCGTACACCGGGCAGACGGGCTCACACGGGGCGTTGCCGCAGTGCTGGCACATCATCGGTACGAAGCGCGTGTCGAAGCCGGGATCGAACACGTTTTCCGAATCCTCGGCACCTTCGAAGTACCGCTCGAGGCGAATCCACGCCATCTCGCGACCCTTCAGGATGTTCGCGCCGGGACGCGTGTCCCACACCGTCGGCGAGAGCGCGCGACCCTGCCAGCTCGCACCCACCGTCGGGATGTTGTTCTCGCTGTAGCAGGCGGTGACGCAGGCGGAACATCCGGTGCAGCGGCTCAGGTCCACCGTCATGGCCCAGCGTCGCTTGGCCATGCCGCTCCAGTGCTTCTCGGAGTACATCTGCTTGTCCTTCGAGTCCTGCGTGCCCAACTGCCCCTGAGCATCGTTCGCCACAGGGCTCTTGAGGCCCGGCAGGAACTCGGTCGGTGCACCACCGACGAACTCGTGCTCGTTGCCGCCCCACTCCTTCGGGCCGAGCTCGTGACCACCTTCGGCGGCGTCGGCATCGTGCTCCGTCGTGGCTGCACCATGTTCGCCGCCATGCGCACCTTCCTTCGGAGCGCTGCGCGCCGCGACCAGCGCTGCCAGCGTCGAGGCCTGACCGATGCCGCGTGAGTGCTGACGAGCCGAGCCTTCGGTGGTGATCAGATCGATGTTCTCACCGGTCTTCGTCACCTTCGCCTTCATGCTCGTGTAGGCGATGGAGCCGGAGAGCACGTCGGTGTCACCCGACACGAGATCCACGGCGTTGATGCCCACACCTTCGGCGTAGCGGCCGTAACCGGTGTAGAACGGCGTCTTTCGGTCGGCGTCGGTGTCGAACTTCTTACCCGCCTGGCTCTTGTGGCCGTAGCCCAGCGACACCGCAATCGTGTCGGGACGAATGCCGAGATAGTTGTACACGGGCAGCGTCGTCTTTCCTGCCGCCGTTTCGATCGTGACGAGGTCACCACGGACGAGGCCCAGTTTCTTCAGCGCCATCGGGTGCATCTCGACCCACGACTGCCATGCGACCTTGGACACCGGGTCGGGCAGTTCCATCAGCCACGGCTTGTTCGCGCCGGAACCGCTGCCAAGCGTCGGCGACGGGTTGATGACGAGGTGAAAGTCACCCGTGCCAGCAAAGCCAGCGACAGGCTTGCGACCCAGATCGCCCGCGGTGCGCTCAGCCGCGCGCGCCGACGAACCAGCGGCGACACCCGTGGCGAGTGCAATCGTATGCGCTGCCTGCCCACCCGGGAAACGGGCGATCAGCCAGCTGCGATAATCCTTCATGCCGTACTTCGAGGCGAGCGCGGCATCCTTCTTCGCCACGTCCATGAGGACGTCGGCGGTGGCGCGGCTCTGGAACACCGGTTCCATCGTCGGCTGCTGCAGATGCAGTGTGCCGGCTGTCGGCTCCGCGTCGCCCCAGCTCTCCAGCCCGTGGTGGTCGGGGAGAATCAGGTCGGCGAGTTCGGTGGTCTCGTCGGGCACGTTCGTGAACGACACCTTGAAGCCGACCTTCGCCAGACCGTCGACGAACTTGACCGACTTCGGCAGCGTGTGCACCGGATTCGCGCCACGGACGAACAGCACCGGCACCGTGCCGGCGTTCATGCGATCCGCGACGTTGTACATGGCGGCGGTGACGTCGAGACGCTGATACACACCGAGCGGTGACGCCGGCTTGATCGTCACGCCGACATTGCCCAAGGCCTTGTTGTACTCCGCCACTTCCATCGCGACCTGCGTGGAGTCGGCGGCATTGCCACCAGCCAGCAGCAGCGACGGCTTGGCATCGGTGATTTCCTTCTTCAGCCCTTCGAGCGTGGCGACTGACACGTCGGCGGCCGCAGCGGCATCGGCGGCGGACTTGCTGCCGCGAAGGAACTGGATGATTGCGAGTTCCGACCCCGGACGACAGGCGATCCACGTGTCGGCATTCAGGCCGGTCAGTGAGCGACGGGCGCCGATGTAGATGGCGCGCGGTGCCCCGTCGATCTTGGCGCGGGCATCGGCCCACGCGAGCTGCAGTGGAACGCTCGGTCCCCAGCCATCGAGGAAGTCTGCGCCGAAGCTGACGATCAGCGATGCGGCATCGAAGTCGAGCGCCGGCCATGCAACGCCGTATGCCGCCTTGTTGGCAGCGATGGCGGAGGCCGGAGCGTCGGCGTCGTAGCTGATATGCGCCGGCATGCCGTAGTCACTGAGCCAGCCATCGAGGAAGGCCGGGAAGCTGCCCGCCTCGTGCTGATTGATGAACACCGCACTGCCCGCCTGTCCCTTGCTGCGCACTTCGCCAAGCTTGGTGGCGAGTGTCTGCAGTGCCTCGTCCCACGTGACGGGCGTCAGCCCCGCGCCCTTGCGGAGCATGGGCTGACGGAAGCGATCCGGGTTGTAGAGCCCCTGCAGCGACGCCTGTCCCTTGGCGCAGAGCGCACCACGATTCAGCTCAGCGTTCGGATTTCCCTCGACCTTGATCGCACGGCCGTCACGCGTCTCGACGAGCACGCCGCACGAGGTCGCGCATTCGCGGCAGGTGCTGGCGAAATAATTCGACACACCCGGAACGGTATTGTCCGGATTGGACACATACGGGATCAACTTCCGCACATGATCCGTGCTGCACCCCGTCGCAGCCGTAGCCGCCGTGGTGACACCCAGGATCTTGAGGAAGTCGCGGCGCTTGACGCCTGACGCTCCCGACTCAGTGCTCATGCAGTAGTCCTCAATCGTGAAACACGACATGGCGCGATGCGCATTGCATCACGCCCAGAGCGGATCGACTAGTAGTGGCAGGTGCTGCAGTCGTATCGGGCCTTGCGCTCGATATGACAGTTCACGCACCAACCCATGTTCAGCGAGGAGTACTGGAAGACCTGCGTCATCTTCTGGACTTCGCCGTGGCAGGTCTGACAGGTGACGCCGGCGTTGGAGTGACGCGAGTGCGGGAAGTGGACGTACTCCGGCACCTTGTGCATGCGCTCCCACGGCACAGGCTGACCCTTCTTGTAGTACGCGGCGAGCTTCTTGATCTCCGGCTTGCCCGTGGCGACGAGCGTGTGACAGCCCATGCACGTGGCCACCGACGGGAGACCCGGATCCTGCGCCTTGCCAGCCGAGTAGTGGCAGTAGGTGCAGTTCATGCCGAGCTTCTGCACGTGCTGCGGATGCGGGAACTTCACCGGCTGTTCCGGTGAGTAGTTCTGCGGCGAACTGGCACCCGAGTAGGCCCACGGGCCCTTTTTCGGGTCGAGCTTGAGGCCCGAGTCGCCCGTGATCTTCGGCAACGCCATGGCTTCGGTGTTGTTCCGCACGCCATCGAGGTTCGTGCCGCTGAGCCCCGTGAACGTGGGATACCCGAGCTTACCGGCGGCAGGGGCCTGCGCGGCATCAGCCTCGCGAGCCGTGGCACCACTGTACGCGGACAGGCCAGCCGCCACTGCGGCGACAAGGAAAAACCCTGGGATGGCTGCCCACTTCTTCCGCTGCGTCATTCGGTGAGACCAGTTGAAGTCCGACACCTGCAACACGCCCCATGTGAAACTTTTCACAAAGTCGGGGCCTACACAAACCCAAAGAAAGCGAGGCCATGAAAATCACGCAAGTCGTTGTGGCATCGCACAAAACGCGGTTTAGCCCGGTACTATTGCAACTCCAATCGTTACAGCGACCTCCCACAGCCAGTCCGGTTTTTCGCGGACGCCCCCGTTCCCCCTTACCGTGCAAGGCGACGTGCAAGGCCGACGATTTCACCCGCAGCTGAGATCGTGACTCCGGGCAACAACGCCTCCGTCAGCGAAATCGTTGCGAGCGGAGCCTGAATCAGCCGCATCGGCCAGTAGCCGCCGAAGACGAACCGCGCCGCCCCGATCGTCCGGAGGAGGTGCCCGAAGTGGTCTTCGGGCGGTCCCCACACCCACGCCCAGTCCCAGAAACAGCGTGCCTGCTCCGCTGGCGTCAGCGACCAGTGGGTCTCCTCGATCAACTCCCGTCCCCCACCACTCACGATCACCTGCACCCGAGGCTCGCTTCGTACGATCGAACGGATGTGTGCGGCGGTGAGATCCCCGGCCCCATCCAGCGGGTGTCGCTGCCGGAGATCCTCGAAGCGCACGGTGAGCTGCACGACGAGCCCGCGATCGGCACAGGCCCGCGCGAAGGCCGGCAGCAGTGCCGACGTGTCGCCGATGCCAACGTGCATGGGATAGAGGCGCACGGACGGAGCGCCACGTGTCACAGCCTCATCCAGCAGCGCCTCCCAGCCCGGCCAGTCGGGCCGAACCGTTGGCGAGGGCAGCAGACGGTCGGCATGTGGTGCGAGCTGCGCGTAGAGCCACGCGTTGGACGGCGCGGGATCGCGATGCCACACCGACGGCAACGAGCCGACCCATGCCTGCACAATGCCTTCACGGTCCAGCACGCGCACGAGCACGCCGGCATCGGGATGCGGAATCTCACGAAACGGATAGGCGCCGATCCACGCGCTCACATCCACGGGAAATGTCGGGGGCGTCATGCGAAACCGAAGCTGCCATTGGGGAAGATGCGCACGGCGTTGCGCCAGCAGATGTCATCGAGATCGTCCGGCGGCATCCCGATCACTTCCAGCGCCTGCAGCTTCGCGAGACCGGTGCACATCGTGAGGTCGGCGGCCCAGAGCAGTCGCTGCGGGCCGAGCGCCGTCAGGTAGGCGTCGAGCATGCCACGATCGACGCCGCTGCCGCTGGTGTCGGGAAACACGTTCGGCACGTCGCGCACGACGTTGATGGTGTGCGCCCAATCGCCGCCGCCACCGATGTGCGCAAGGATGAAATTCGTGCCGGGATGCCGACGAGCGAGACGCACGAGCTCCACCGCGTCGCTGGCTTCCTGCATGCCCCACTCGCGCTGCCGATGCTGCCAGATGTGATGCAGCACCGGCATCCCGCGCGTCCCGGCCTCAGCGGCAATCGCATTGACGAGTGCGTCATCCGCTCGCCGGCTGGCGCTCAGTTTCACTCCGATGGCGCCGCGTTCGACGCCGCGTGCGATCTCGCGAAGTGCATGCTCCGTATGATTCGGATTGACATGCACGAACGACCGGACACGTGCTGTTTCGGCATCTGCGATGGCATACATCGCATCGTTTCCCGCGACGACGTCATCCGGCGACGCAAAATACGTCGGCGAGTTCCGGCCCCACGAGCCGAGGATCGACGCCACGTGCACGGTGATGCCCATCGCGTCGCCGGCACGCAGTCGCGATGCGTTGTAGCGTGCGAAATCGTGGCGGCTGCCCGACCAGTGGAAATGCGCGTGTGCGTCGATGAGATGTCTGGGTGCCATGGTCAGCGCGTGAGAGCCCAGTGGAACGCATCGCCGACGACAGCGATGTCGGCAGGCAGCATGGCGCAGGTCGGAAACTGATACGGCCCACGCTTGGCGAGGACGCCGGCGGTGCGCAGTGCAGCGAGTGCCCGATCCTGCACCGCCTCGTCAGGCCAGCGGATGATGAACATCGTGTCGTGACCGGTGGTCTCAAGTGGGTGTCCTGCGTTCGCCGCTGCTGTCGTGATGGTCTCACGCAGCGAATTGCCGTTTGCGTGCAGCAGGCCGCACACATCGACCTGTGCATGGTGATCCAGCACGGCGTGCGCCGCCGCCAGCGAGACGAGTTCGGTGGACAGCGTGCTGGAGATCCACGTCTTCTGTACCGCGTGCATCACTGTCGCACGCCCCGTGACGGCAGCGAGCGGATAGCCGTTGGCGATGGCCTTGCCCAGCGTGGTGAGATCGGGCGTCACGCCGAGCACCGTCTGCGCGCCGCCACGATGCAGCCGGAAGCCTGTCTTCACTTCATCGAAGATGAGCACGGCGCCAACGGCATCGCAGTGCGCACGCAACTCGCGTAACCACTCCGCATCGGCGAGCACCTCGACCAGTGGCTCGATCATCACGGCGGCGAGAGTATCGCCGGCGGCGTGCAGTGCGCCACGCCATGTCTCGCGATCGTTGAACGGCAGGTGTCGGTAGTCGGCGTGTGCACCGGCCGGCACGCCGGCGGCAGCGGCCCACCAGTCGAGCCAGCCGAAGTAGCCGCTGCCGAACACGAGATCGCGGCCGGTGTGTGCACGGGCGATGCGCACGGCTGCTGCGCAGGCCTCGGCGCCACTCTTGAGAAAGCGCGTCTGTTCTGCGGAAGGGAGGACGTCGCGCAGACGCTCGGCGAGTGTGACTTCCTCGACGTACGGCAGGCCTGCCGCGGGACCACGTGATGCGGCTCGCGTCACCGCCTCCGTGACGGCGGCATCGGCGTAGCCGAGGGACACGGCGCCAAGCGCGGCAGTGAGGTCGATCAGCCAGTTGCCGTCAGTGGTTCTGATGCGACAGCCGAGTGCGTCGGTGATGTGTGTCGGACCCGGCTGACCCGCGCCGAACATGGCGTCAGGGCGCTTGCTGCCGGTGGACGTGCCGCCCGGAATGACGGCGGCGGCACGGGAGCGCCAGTCAGCCGTCATGCGTCGTCGGTGACGCCGGTGGCATCGGCGTCGCTGCCGTGTGCCGTGTCGTCGGCACCGGGCGGTATTCCCGGGATGTCCGAGTCGGGCGGCTCGTACAGTTCGCCGTCCAGTGCGGCCTTGAACGACTTCCGTGTTTCGCGTTCGAGCGTGCGTTCGACTTCGATCGCCATCGACTTCACCAGGTCCATCTCGCGGGTCGCCGGCTCGGCGCGCGCAATCAGCGACCGCACCGCACGCATGACATGTTCGGGGTTTCGTGTCTTGAAGAAATCGAGCAGGTCGAGCGCGCGATGGATGCGCTGAATCGTGAGCTCACGGTTCCCGACGGACGATGCGGGGCCCTCTTTCGTCCGCTCCGGCAGCGTCCTGGTGGCATCGCCGGCCGCAATGTGCAATTCGTAGGCACCGACGAGGATCGCCTGCGCCAGGTTCAGCGACATGTGCTCCGTGGTCGGAATGCAGACGACGGCGGTGCTCTGGTCGAGCGCCTCGTTCGGCAGTCCGTGATCTTCGCGTCCAAAGAGCATCGCGACCGGGCCATCGACGACGCGGTCGAGTGCCAGGCCCGCCATCTCCCGCGGCGTGACCATCGGCCACCGGACCGCGCGTTGCTTGCCAGCGAACGCATACACGGCGACGCAATCCTTCAACGCGTCGGCCAGGTGATCCACGTGTCGAATCCGGCCGGCAAGATCGCGCGTATTGTGCGCGATGCGCTCGAGCTTCTCCGGGTCGTAGCGCATCGGCCGCACCAGCACGAGGTCGTCGAGACCCATGTTCTTCATCACCCGGACCGTGCCTCCGATGTTGACGGGGTCCTGCGGCTCGTACAGGACGACACGGATGTTGCGAAGCAGGCTCACGACGACGGGTGCTGGAAGCGGACGGTGACGGCGCGTTCGGGTCCCTGACGCGCACCACGAAGATATGCGGACTCGCCGTTGGCGCCGCTGAGGACGAGCTGGCCGCGTCGGCGTTCGCGGCCCGGGGGCCGCTCGTTGACGCAGCAGTCGAATTCGAGCGCTCGCAACGGATCGGGCCAGTCGAGCCGAAAAACGAGCTGGTATCCAAACTCGCGGGGAGCCCACTTGGCGGTCAGCCCATCGAGCGTACCGGCGACGAGGCTGAGTCGGACGCCGTCGCCCTCAGGAACCGCCAGCACGCCGTTCCAGACGCCGTCGACGCCGCGCCAGTGGAGCTGCGTGCCATCGCTGTTCACATCGGGCAGTTCATTGTCGAGCGGATTTTCGCCGCACGGCGGCGCGAAGGCCGGAGGACGTCCCAACCGCGCGTCGACGGTGACCACGAGGAACTGCTCCTCAGTGCTGTGCGCGATCCCGAGCGTCGCCGTCGGCTCCCCGGCCTCGTGCCACGACGCTTCCGTGCCGCGATAGTGCGGCGCACCGAGCTCGGTGGGACAAACGACGACTCTGGCGGCAGGAAACGTCAGCACGGTGGCAGCGACCGGTGCGGCGGCTGCCTCCTGCGCCAGAGGTGATGTAGGACGCGCGCCGCGCAGCATGACCGTACCGATGGCGTCACTCGCGCTCCACCCTGCCTGAGTGTGCTGGTGCCTCGTGACACTGCCGTCAGGCTGCGTCACCGTCACTGATGCGTCGTCGATCTGGACACGGAACGCGGCGCCGACAGCTGCGAAGAGTCGGACACTGCGGCCGCGCCTTCCCTGCTGTCGAAGCGCGACCAGCCCATGTGCGGGGCCCGCCGGCGGCCCGATCATGTCGGCGCTCCAGAGAGTGCCGGCGGTATCGCTGCAGACCGAGAGGTCGAACAGCGCTCGCTCGCCATCGCGCGTGGTGCTGGGAGACGTCAGCGCGGCACAGCTGAGATGAACGACTTCTCTGACACCTATCGCGCGCGCCTGTACGGACGAGAGAAAGGTCGAGTGAGCGAGCGTCATCGTCATCGGCTCCCACGCGGCGCCCGAACGATCCGCGGCGAGCGACGCCTGAAGCGGCAGGTCCACGACGACATCGGTCTCGCTGACCCATGTGAGCTCGTCGATGACGTGGTCGGTCAGCACCACGACGGTCCGCTCGAAGCAGACGCCGGAGACCGGATCGGTGAAGGTCGCCGACACCCAGCCAGTCTCGCCCTGCTCATCATGCGCCAACAGGGTTCCAGCGGTGGCGCCCTGATCGAGGCCGTTCACCATCGGCGCGTTGTGCGCCATCGAACTGCGATACCACGCGAGCGTCGGCGAGGTGTAGCTCCCGGTGCCCACATCGTCGAGCCAGCGGTGCGTGTCGGTCGCGATGACGAGATTCAGACGATCGGGATGTCCATGACCGGCACCGGGATCGCCGTAGTCGAGCCCCACCCAGAACCGCCCGCCGTCGCGACGGAAGACGGCGAGCCCCTGCCCTTCGAGCAGCTCCGACCGCGGCACTGCGTCACCGAGCGGCGGCAGGTCGAGCCGTGCCAGCAGCAGTGCGCGCCAGCTGCAATCGGCGCGCGTCAACCGGACGCCGCGCTGGTTGCGCTCCGCGTCGGCGGTGGAGGATGCGCGGCCACTGTCGCCCGCCGGTACGCCAGCGGCGTACATCATCGCGAGTGCGGCACGCAGCGGCGGTGTGTCGGTGCGTGCGAGGCCGCATTCGAGCCAGTCAGCGGTGCGGTATTGCCGCAGCGACACGCCGTACTGGCTGTCGCGTCGTGCGGGGAACGTTCCGTCGGGAAGCATGGTGCGGAACGGTGTCGCAAAGCCTGACTCGAAGCGCTGCAGCAGCGCGGCAGGCAGCTCCACACCGGCACGTTCCGCGAGCGTCACGGCGCTGAGCAGCCCGCGATGCGCGAAAAGATGATAGTTCTCTCCTTCGTACCAGCTGCCATCGGTGTGCAGACCGGTAGCCAGCAGCGTGCGCAACGACTCGGCTGCGTCGTCACGCATTGACGAGTCGTGCAAGAGACCGGCCGCGGCCAGCCGAGCGGCGCAGTGCCACACCTCGCGGTTGCTGCGCCCTTCCGGAAACGATGCGATGAGCTGCGCCGACGGAGCAACCAGCCGTTCGCGCACGATGGCGCCGAAGCGTGCAGCGACGCCCGCGTCAGCCTGCTCGCGCAGGCCCAGCGCGACGCAGAGATGCAGCAGCCAGATCGATTCCAGGTAGGTGCTGAAGAACGGGCGCGTGGGACCCAGCGCGTTGTCGCGATTGGGCCAACCGGAATAGCGGTCGGCGTACGTGATGAGGATGTCGTCGGCGCGCGCGGCGGCGCGCCGATCATCACACAGGCCGGCCAGTGCCGCCGCCCGCGTGCACTGTTCGGCGGTCCACAGGTGCGCGTTCATGAGCCACCAGTCGTGATGGACACGATCGGTGTACACCGCATTGCACGATGGGCAGGTGTGCGCACGCGGCGACCGTGGATCGAAGGCCAGCAGCACGGTACACGCCGCGCAGCGTCCACCGGTGCGTGTGAGCCGCGACTTTCCGTCGGGTACCGGAACGTCGAGCGCCGAATGCAATTCCCGTTGCAGCGACGCGGCCAACCCGCCCAGCGCCGCCGGATCGCAGAGTGCCTGGCGGCGTGCCTCGAAGGCGTCGGTGGAAAGCAGCAACGTCACGGCGTAGCGGGTGCGAGGGTCCAGCGTGCCGCAGAGAAGAGTTCACCGCGCAGATCGATGGTCACGTGCTGCAGGCGCCGCGTGAGCCCCTGTACACCGCGCGAGTGGAAGATCGGCGTGGCTGGCACGCTGTCGTCGAGTATCGTGAAAATATCGTGCCAGATGCGCGCGCGGGCGGTCGTATCGCCGAGCGCGCGCAACGTCGCGAAGGCGGGGCCGAGGTTCGCGGGACGATGGGCGCCGAGATCGAGCGCGCCCCCCGGTGCGGCAGGATCGAAGAGGGCGGCGAGCTGACTGCGCGCCGGATCGCCGGCCACGCCGGTGTAGGTGGCGCAGTGGTCGGCGGCATTGGTGCGGGTGCTGCTGAGCAGTGAGCCCATGTCGCGCGTGGCGATACGCACCTCGATGCCGCGCTCGCGCAGGTCGGCCTGCAGCAGCTGCTCGACGGGATTGTCGCCGGCGCCGACGGTGAGGGTGGTGAGCACCAGCGCGTTGCCCTGTCGCATGCGGATGCCACGCGCAGCACGTCGCCAGCCGGCTGCGTCGAGCAGCGAGTCGGCGCGGACGGTGTCAGCGCGTGTCGTGTCACGTGCGGCATCGGCGGTGTGCGCGGCACTCGGTACGCCGAAGCCCCCGACGCCGGCATCGACGATGCGCCGACGGTCGAGTGACAGCGCGATGGCTTTCCGTACGCGTACGTCCTGCACGGCTGCGCACGCCGGATTGAAGATGAGCCAGTTGGTGAAGAACGTCGGATAGTCGAGTACGCGGAGCGTCGGGTCGCGTCGCACGAGCGCGGCGGTGGCGGGATTCACACCGGCGATGTCGACGGCGCCGCTGACCAAGCCCGCCACTTTCGTCGTCGCTTCGTCCACCACCGCAACGACCAGTGTGCGCGTGGCCGCCACGCCGCCAAGCCGCGCGGGAAATGTCGGCACGCGTTCGAGAATCCAGCGTTGCCCGGCCTCGCGTGATACGACACGATAAGGTCCCGAACCGATCGGCGCGAAGGTGAACGCGTCTTTGCGCAGCGCGGTCGCGGCCACGTTCCGCAGCCGATGCATCGGCAGCAGTGGCAGTTCCGCCAGCACGAGCGGCACGTCCACCTGCGGTCGTGCGAAGTGCAGCACGAGCGTGTCGGGGGTCGGAACACGTGCGCTGTCGATCGCGGCGAGATCGCCGCGTCGTGCATAGCCCGTGGCAACGTCACGCGCCCGGTCCAGTGTGAAGCGGGCATCGGCCGCCGTGACGCCGGCGCCGTCGTGCCAGTGCAGCGTGGTGTCGACGACGAAGCGCAGTTGCGTGCGTGCCGCATTCCATTGCCATCCGCTGGCGGCCCAGGGCTCCGGCTGCAGCTGGGCCGACAATCGCACCAGCGGCGTGAACACGAGGTAGCGCTGCACCTGTCGCGACAACGGGTGCACGGTGGTCAGCGGCTGCATGCCTTCCAGATCGGTGCCTGACGCAATCACGATCGTTTCGGCACTCCGCGGAGAGCCGGCGCATCCCGCCAGCAGCGCGACCGGCACCAGCATCAGCGCAAGACGGTTGGCGGCATGACGCACGCGGGTGATCATTGGAGCGTGAATCACCTGCTCCGCCGCTCCGGCACCGCGCTCGCGCTGCTCTGGCTGGTCTGCACGCTGACGTTCGTTCTGGTGCACTCGGCTCCGGGTGATGCGGCGTTGCTGCTCCTGCCACCCGAGGCCGACGCCGCCACGCTGGCGCGACTGCGCGCCGATCTTGGCCTCGACGCTCCCGTGTTGCAGCAGTATCTGCACTGGCTGGGGAATATCGCGCAGGGCGATCTGGGGACCAGTCTCGCGACCGGACGCCCGGTGGCGGAGGCCATCGGGAGCGCACTGCCGGTGTCGCTCGGGCTGGGACTGGCGTCACTGCTGCTGACGGTGCTGTTCGGACTGGCCGTCGGCAGCACGCAGGCGCGACGCGCAGGGACGCCCACCGACACCGCGCTCACTATCGCAAACACCACTCTCTACTCGGCACCGACCTTCTGGCTGTCACTCGCATGTGTGGCCGGCGTGACGGTTGGCGCGGCGCGGCTGGGCATCCCTCCCGCGTGGCGACTGCCTGCCTTCGCGCTGCGTGACCCCGGCGTGCTGGATTCCGGTGCGGCGCTGCTCGATGTCGTGCGACATGCCGTGCTGCCCGTGCTGGTGCTGACCGCCACCGGTGCCGCGGGTGTGGCGCGCTTCGCGCGGTCGGCGATGCTCGAGGCGTCGCGCAGTGATGCACGTCGCACGGCGTTGGCCAAGGGTCTGACGAGCGATCGCGCCTGGTACCGGCACGTGGTGCGTGTCGCGCTGCCGAGCGTGGCCGCGCTGGTGGCGCTGTCGGTGCCCGGCCTCGTGGCCGGGTCGGTGTTCGTGGAAGGCGTGTTCGCGTGGCCCGGCATGGGAAAGCTGCTGCTGACGGCCGTCGCACAGCGCGATCATCCGGTGATTCTCGCGGTGACGCTGCTGTACGCCAGTGCGGTCATCGTCACCAACCTGCTCACCGACAGCGTGCTGCCGCTGCTCGATCCGCGGCGGACGCGCGCGTGACCACGCCGCTCCGGGTGCGCGTCGCCGCAGTCGTGGTCTGCGCGCTGGTGGCAGCGTGTGTCATCGGCCCGTGGATCATCGAGCGTGACCCGACGAGCATCGGCGACGTGCTCGCGCAGCGCTTTTCATCGCCGCTGGCTACCGACGGCAGCGGACAGTGGCACCTCTTCGGCACCGATGCCTTCGGGCGCGACGTGCTGGCGCGTCTGCTCGTGGCCGGGCGACTCTCGTTGCTGGTGGGCGTGGCGGGGGCGCTGCTGAGTGGGATGGTCGGGGCGCTGCTGGGCGCACTGGCCGGGTGGCAGCCGGGCGTCGTGGATCGCAGCATCACGGCCGCCGCCGATGCGCTGCAGGCCATTCCGCGGCTGGTGCTGTTGCTGGCCTGCGCGGCACTCTGGAGTCCGGGCATTCCGACGCTCGTCACCGTGCTTGCACTGACGGGCTGGATGGGTGTGGCGCGACTGGTGCGGGCGGAAGTGCAGGGCCTGGCCGACCGCGACTTCGTGGCCGCAGCGCGTGTGCTCGGCGCCCCGCCGTCACGGCTCCTGGGCCGGCATGTGATCCCCAATGCGATCGCGCCGGCGCTCGTCGCGACGACGCTCGGCGTGGGCAACGCGATCATGCTGGAGAGCGGGCTGAGTTTTCTTGGACTCGGCGTGCAACCACCGGCGCCAAGCTGGGGCAACATGATCGCGGCGGGGCGCGAACACCTCGTCTCGGCGCCGTGGATCGCGCTGGCGCCGGGGCTGGCGGTGGTCATTACGGTGACCGGCGCCACACTGATCGGTGACTGGTTGCAGGAACGCGCAGCCGGGCGTGGACAGGGCTGACATAACGCGGTCCATTCCGTACCGTTCGGCATGCCCGCACACCTGCGCGAGTTCCTGCTCTCGCTGCAACCCTGGCACCCGACGTTCGACGCCGGTGTGCTGACGTTCGTGCTCGTCTATGCGCTGGCGCAGGTGCTCTTCTGCCTCGCCCTCCGACGATTGGCGATGGCGATTCCCGGGCCGCAGCGCATGTGCAGTCCGCTCGGCTTGTGGATTCTGGTGGTGCCCGTGGCTGGTGCCCTGTCCAGCTTCGGCGTGTTGCGCCATGTGTGGGATGCCGCCACGGCCGCCGTCGAAGCGCATCACGTCGAGCCGCCGCGCGGCGCGGCACGCGGATTCGCGATCGTCTACGGCGTCAGCCGATTGCTGATCCTGCTGCCGGGTTTCCACGTCGCGGCGCTGATGATCCAGTGTGCGGCAGCGGCCGGATTCCTCGTGCGACTCGCGTCAGTGGCGCGGTCGCTGCGTACGCCGGACGTCGCGGTCGCCTGATGCGTCACGCACGACGCACGCCGTCACCGCACGAGAAGTGTGACCACGCCGTGGGGTGGTGCCTCGAACCGGATGCGCGGACCCGTGCCGGTGAGCGCGAGCCCCGGCGTTTCATCCAGTCGCGAAAGGCGCACCTGCGCGGCCGGGCGTGGGAGGTGCCACACGCCACGCACTGCCGTGCTGCGCTGATTGATGCAGCGCAGCACCAGCCAGTCTCCGTCTTCGCTGCGCTTGGCGGCACTGAACGAGAGGCCGTCGCCTTCGAGTGACAGGCCCGGGAACGCAGTGAGTGGTGTCGCGACCCCGCGCCACGTATCGCCCGTGACCGGAAGCAGGATGTCGTCGGCCGCATTCTCCAGCACGCTGATCGCCGATTCGGCGCCATGCGGAAGTGCGATGATCGCGAAGCGTGCCTCGAACGGACCGCGCGACTGCGCCAGGGGAGTGGCCAGCGGCCATCCTGCATGGCCGGGGCGCTCTGACACATCGCGCCGTGACAGCTCGCCGACGGCGCGCACGAGCGTGATCGCGAGATGACCGTCCGGTAATAGTTCGTACTCGGCCAACCCGTCACTGACGATGCCCAAGCCGTACGACTCTCCCGAGAGATACAGCCAGCGATGCAACGGCGCGGTCCGCAGCCGAGCCTCGGCGCTCCACTCGCGCGGATCGCGATCGCTGAAATCGCGTCGCACGGCACCGAACGCCGCGTCCGCGATGACGCGATCGGTGTGAATGCTGCCTGGCAGCGGCAGCACCCATCGCAAACGGTGATCACCGGCAGCATTGTCACCGCGAATGGTCAGTTCCAGCCAGTCGGTACCGGCGGTGACGGCGAGCGTCGCGGTGGCCGACACGTCGACGAGGTCGTCGCGCGGCGGGAGATCACGCGCGGCGGGTTCCGTTGCGGCAGCGATGCTGATGACGGGCCGCTGCAGCGACGCACTCTGCTCCCACTCCGCACGGATCGGCCCCCGCGCCTGCAGTCGAGGCGCCGACCAGCGAGCGACGATCGGCTGGCCGCGCAGTCCCGGCGTGTACGTGTCGCCGGCGTCGGTGGTGCTTTCCAGCCACCCGAGTGGTTGCACGCGCGCACCGGTGGTGGCGTGCGTGGCAATGACACCCTGCACAGATGACAGAATCCGCCACGCCGGACCATGCAGTTCCGTGTCGCTGCCGCGCACGCGCACGCGCGGCGGCACGGCGGAGGCCACGTGTTTCAGATCAGCCAAGACGAGCGGCTGCACCGCATAGCCTGCGATCGGCTCGATCCATGCCATCGCCTCACTCACCCGGACGACCGCGTTGTGCGGATAGTGCAGCGGCGATTCGACGCGATCGAACTGCCTCGAGCGCTGCAGCAGTTGCAGCGTTTCGTCACCGCTCCACGCCGCGGTCGCAGGCGGCGGGGCCACCCGCGCACCGGATCGGGATGCACTGCCCGGGCCGACCGGATCACTGACCGTCGCATCGACGAGACGCAGGCGCACGGCGCCGCCACGTGCACGCGGCGCGGGGTTCCGCAAAATCAGCGTCGGCTTCCAGAGCGCCTCCATTTCACGCTGCGCCGCCGGATCGCAGCGCACCAGTGCACGAAGTGCCCCATCACGAATGCCCTCGCCCTGCCCGCGCGCGTCTGACCAACGCAGATCTGCGCCGATCGCCACCTCATCGGCGCTGCACCCGCACAGCGTGTCGTGCGGATGTGTGGCGAGCAGCGTCTTCCACGCACCGCGCAGCGTGGATTGCGTCCAGTCCTGCGTGAACCAGGCGAGAGCCGCCCACGGTTCGGTGTCGCGAATCAGCAGACGCTCGGCCAGTGCGTTCACCCGCTTCTGGTGCGCACGCGTGGCGAAGGTACCCTGCAGCGACCATGTCCACCCTGTCGAATCGCGCAGTTCTCCGCGCAGCACCGGCAGTGGAGCGTCGTTGGCCGCATCGGCGAGGCGCTCGGCGAAGCCGGCCAGCGAATCGGTGACGACGTCGTGCGGCGCCGCCACCGCCGCCAGCGCCGCGATGGCCTCCGCGCGCGACGGCTGTCGCGCATGATGATCGGCGCCGTTGGGGAGCAGCGCCACGCGCAAGGGATTCACGCCGAGCACCGCGTCGCGCATGGTGCGCCATCGCGCTGCGGCACCTGGCGACGTGACCGGCAGCGACGAGCCGACTTCATAGCCGTTCATCGGAAGGTGATACACGACGACGCTGTCACCACCGGCGTGGGTCCAGCGCGCCACCGTCTGCAACGGATGCCCGGGCCCGCCGAGCCCCCGCCAGACGATGGCGACCTTCATGCCGAAGCCGGCGGCCAGCACCGGGCCGGCGGCGCTGTGACCGAACGCATCGGGCGAGTACAGCACGCGCGGCGACTCGCCCCAGGCCTCGTGTACGGTGCGCAGCCCTTCGAGGAGATTGCGGACCAGTGCCTCACCACTCGGGATGAGCATGTCCGACAGCACGTACCATGGCCCCGCTTCGAGCTGCCCGTCGCGCAGGGCGGCATGCAGCAGCGGCGTGCGCTCCGGCCGGACGAGGCGATAGTCGTCGAGAACGATTGCCTGCCCGTCCAGCAGGAATGGCAGCCCGTCGGGGGCATCCAGCAGCGTGTCCACGAGCGCCACGAGTCGCTGGCGCATGACGCCGACCGGGTGATACCACTCGCGATCCCAGTGGGTGTGCGAGACGACGACGATGGTGTGCGGCGGGTGTGGTTCCATGCAGAGTCGAATATGGCGGAGTCGGCCGCGGAACGGACGGGTCGGCGCGCGCAGTTCGGTGGCCCGGTTGTGCGGACCGCAGGCGGCGGCGATTTTCCGGCGTCGGCACCTGCCGTCGTTCGTGTCCAGCCGTCCCTCCGACGCGCCTCGACACGGGGTTTGATCCCCGGTCAGGCGCGTTCGTCACATTGAAGCCTCCATGGAACTCCTTCAGGATCTGTTTTCGAAGCTGCGCGATCTTCCAGAGCTCGTCCGCTGGGCCGGTACCGTGGGAATGATGCTGATCATCTTCTGCGAGACGGGCCTGCTGGTCGGACTCTTCCTGCCCGGCGACTCGCTGCTGGTGACCGCCGGCCTGCTCGGCGCCACGCGCCCTGAGTTCGGCATTCATGTCTGGTCGCTTGGCTTTCTGCTGGTCGGCGCGGCGATCGTCGGCGACTCGGTCGGCTACCAGATCGGCCGCTTCACCGGACCGAAGCTGTTCACGCGCGAAGACGGGCTGATCTTCAAGCGCAAATACCTGAAGAAGGCCAACGATTTCTACGAGAAGCATGGCGGCAAGACAGTGATGATCGCGCGCTTCGTGCCGATCGTCCGCACCTTCGCGCCCGTGCTGGCGGGCGTAGGCTCGATGCCTTACAGCCGGTTCGTGGGGTTCAGCGTGTCGGGCAGCATTCTCTGGATCTGGAGCATGCTGATGATCGGATACGGCCTCGGCAAGACGATTCCGGGCGTCGCGCAGCATGTCGAGAAGGTGATCCTCGCCGTGATCCTGCTGTCGGTGCTGCCGGGTGTGATCAGCTGGTGGCGCGAAAACCGGAAGGCCAAGCTCGCCTGATGCGCACTGCCGACGGGCTCGCCGAGGGCACGCGCTTTCCGCATGTACACTTAGGTTGATACGCAGAACCGTTCCACCTTCAGCACGACACTCCGGAGACTTCATGGCTTTCACACTGCCTGCTCTGCCCTACGCGCTCGATGCACTCGAGCCGCACATCGACGCCACCACGATGGGCATCCATCATGGCAAGCATCATCAGGCCTACGTCACCAACCTGAACGCGGCGCTCGAGAAGGCCCCCGAACTCGCCGACGCGTCGATCGAGTCGCTGCTAGCCGATCTTGCAAGCGTGCCGGAAGCCATTCGCACCCCCGTCCGCAACAACGGCGGCGGTCACTGGAATCACTCGTTGTTCTGGGAGATCATGGGCCCGAATGCAGGCGGCGAGCCGACGGGCGAGCTGGGCACGCTGCTGTCGTCCAGCTTCGGCAGCTACAGCGCATTCCGCGATCAGCTCAAGGCGGCAGGCGTCGGACGATTCGGCAGCGGCTGGGCGTGGCTGGTGCACGAAGGTGGCAAGCTCACCATCACCAGCTCACCCAACCAGGACAGCCCGATCATGGACGGCAAGCGTCCGGCCGACATCCTGCTCGGCGTCGACGTCTGGGAGCATGCGTACTACCTCAAGTACCAGAACAAGCGTCCTGACTATCTGGATGCGTGGTTCAACACGATCAACTGGGCGAAGGTCGGCGAGCGGTTCGCGGCGGCTGCGAAGTAACGGTTCAACGGCAACGGCCACTGCAACTGCAACTGCAACTGCCAATCGCGGAACTGCACGGCCGCTGAACTGAGGAACCGCGGAACGGTGGATTCACGCGGTCAATGCAACACGGGCTTGATTCCGACGTGTCATTGACCGGAGCGTAGATGCAGAAAC
>JAYWIJ010000023.1:0-20285 GCA_043788935.1 Gemmatimonadaceae bacterium
TGCACGAAAGACCGCATCGGCTGGGAAGCGGCTGGTGACCCCGCCCCCGGCGAAGGCCAAGGAGGCGAAGGTGGCCAAGGTGGCCAAGCCGACCAAGCCGACCAAGTCGACCAAGGGGTCAGACACCATGGTCGGGAAGAAGCGCGCCGCGACCAACGGGTCAGACACCATGGTCGGACGAAAGCGTGCCGCGACCAAAGGGTCAGACCCCATGGTCGGGACGAGAGCCAAGGCAGAGGCCCCGCACGCACGCACGAAGAAAAATCCCAATCCGCTCGTGCCGCGTCGCACCACGGCCGACACCGCCACGTTGCCGCCGCTGCCGCAGGTGCCCGCAGGATTTCGCATCGGCACCCACGTCAGTTCGCAGGGGGGCTCATTCGCCGCACCGCCGCGCGCGTCGGAGATTGGCGCCACCGCACTGCAGCTCTTCACCAAGACGCCGAACCAATGGAAGGAGCGCGAGATCGACGCTGACGAAATCGCGCAGTTCCGCGCGGCGCTGGCGGCGGCGGGCTCGCCGGTCACCGTCTCGCACGACAGCTACCTGATCAATCTCGCGTCACCCGACGACGAGATGCGCACGCGCTCCATCGAGAGCTTCGCCACGGAATTGCGCCGCTGTCACGCGCTCGGTATCGACTTTCTCGTGTCGCACCCGGGCAACTACATGGATGACCACGACGCCGGCATCGCGCGCAACGCCGCGTCGATCACGGTCGCGCTCGAAGCGGAACAGGGTGACACCGTACTCTGTCTCGAAACCACCGCAGGCACGGGCACCGCGCTCGGACGCACCTTCGAGGAACTGGCGACGATCATCGACGCGATCCCGCCGTCACTCCGCTCCCGAGTCGGCATCTGCGTGGATACCTGCCACATCTACTCGGCGGGCTATGACCTGGTGAACGACTTCGATGGCGTGATTGCGGAGTTCGATCGCATTCTGGGTCTCGATCGCCTGCGCGTGTGGCACCTCAACGATTCCAAGACGCCATTCGCCAGCCATCGCGACCGCCACGAACTGATCGGCGAAGGGTCACTCGGCATCGAGCCGTTCCGCCGCATCATGACGGACCCGCGCTTTGTGCACACCGTGCGCATTCTCGAGACACCCAAGCTCGATGACGCCACGCGAACCGATCGATTGATGCTGAACCGGCTGCTCGCGCTTCGTTAACCGTAGCGGGGCGAGCATCGTCGGGCTCACACGGAGGCGCGGGGGCACGGAGGACGGAGGCTGGACGGGATTGACGAAAAAATCTGAGACGCGGAAAGGAAAAATAGAAAGTGGGGACAGCGTCGCTGAGCTCACGCAGTTCCCCAAAGCCTTTCTCCGTGCCCTCCGCGCCTCCGCGGCTCCGTGTGAGCCCCAGCAATCCTGCCCGCGCGCTCAGAACCCGAGTCGGTACACGAGCGAGATGTTGCGTCCCGGGTTGAACGTGAACGCCTTCACGCGACTCGTCGCGTCGGCGAACCGTTCATCGAAGAGGTTGTCGGCACGCAGCGTGAGTGTCTGCACGTTCCGACGGGACGGGATACTCCACGTGGCGTTGAGATTCACGACGGTGTAGTCGTCGGTCGGCACGTCGCGCGCGTTGTCGGTGGCCACGCGTGATTGCTGCAGCACCAGCCGCGTCTCACCGCCCACGCTCCATGTGCCGGTGTCGTAGCGCAGCGATCCGCCGACGCGTGCGGCAGGAATGAATGGCAGGTTGGTGTCGTTCGGCCCCTTGCCACGGACGGCATCGGCGAGCCCGCCAAGGATCACGTGCCGGACCACTTCGCTCTCGCCGGAGAATTCGAAGCCGGTCAGCACCGCGTTGCGCTGCACGATGTTCACCAGTGGCACGGGGCTGCCGTCCACGTCCACCGTGCCCTGCGTTTCGGGCAGGATGTAGTCGTTGATCGCGTTGCGGTAGGTGGAGAACTGCAGAAATCCGCGGCGCCCCTGCGCACGCAGCACAGCATCGAGACCGAAGCTCGTCTCGGGCCGCAGCGTCGCGTCGCCGATGTCGAACGTACCCGCCGCGACGTGGTAGCCGTTCGCGTACAGTTCCTCGACGGTCGGTGCGCGGAAGGCGCGCGCGGCACTGCCGCTCAGCGTGAAGTGCTCCGCGAATGGAAGCGACAGGCCCAGCGAGCCGCTGGCGTTGTTGAACGTGCGTCTGCGTGCGGTGCTGAAGCGGGGGTCGGCCCCCGCTTTCGCATCGAGCGTGAACGTGTCGAACCGGCCGCCGAACTGCAGACGCGGCGTGCGCGACTCGCTGCGACCCGACACCAGCGGCACTTCCTGATACACGAACGCGGCGAAGTTGCGGCTGTTGGCGGCCGGCGTGAACGCCTCGTCGCCCAGCGGCGCGTACTGGCGCATGAATGCCTGCGCACCGATCGAGCCACTCACCGCGCCGAACTGCGTCTTGCCCGTGACCGACGCCGTCTGCGCCTTCAGGTTGAAGCTGGTGCCGATGGAGCCATCCTCCACCGCCACCTCGTCGTGCGCGTACCACTGCGCGGTGCCCTCGAATCGCAGGTAGCTGAGCTGCTGGTTTCCCGTGGCGAGTCCGGCGCGTGCCTGCAGGCCGCGACGCACGCCGTCGATGCGCACCTGCTCGCCCCCGGTCGCGAACGGGATGCCATAGTTGAAGTCACTCTGGCGATACACGATGCCGGCTGACAGCCGCGTGCCCACGTAGCCCACGCCACCGGTCCCGTTCCACGAGCGCGCATCGGTGTTGCCCTGCGTGTCGCCGCCGCCCACGCGATACGACGACTGGTCGCGATAGGTGCCGCGGACCGTGGCGGCGAAGTGCTGGCCAAGCGGCAGGTTGAGGCCGAGGCTCGCCACGCCGCCGGGCGTGACCGATTCCGATTGCCCGTTGAGATATCCGCCGACGCGGCTTGGCACCGACGTGGGGATGTCACCCGAGATCACGTTCACCACGCCACCGATGGCCGAGTTGCCGTACAGCAGCGAAGCGGGCCCGCGGATCACTTCGATGCGCTCGGCGCTGTTGGGGTCCGACACGAACGCGTGATCCGGTGCCGCCGACGCCAGGTCGGCCACACGCTCGCCATCCTGCAGCGTGAGAATCCGCTCGCCCGTGAGACCGCGCACCACCGGCACGTTCGCCATCGGACCGTTGAACCGCATCGCGACTCCGGGCTCACTGGACAGCGTCTGCGCGACAGTGGCGCCCAAGGCACGCTGCAGATCCTTGCCGCTGAGTTGCACGGTGGACTGCGTCACGCTCAGCGGATCGGTGCCAGTGGGTGACGCGGTGATCGTCACGCCGGCCAGACGCAAAGCGGTGCGCCGCAGGCTGACCCGGAGCGTCACTTCGCCGCCCGTCGCCGGGACAGTCACGACCTCGTGGTGCGGCGCGAACCCGACCGCCACGAACGACAGGTGCACCGTGCCCGCCGGGGCTCCGACGAGCACGAACGCGCCGTCTCCACCCGTGACCACCACGCGCTGCAGCTCCGTCGCGACCACCTGCACGTTGGCCAGCGGCAGACCGGCGCTGTCCACCACCGTGCCGCGGATCGGCGGGCCAGCCACGGCGGCCGACGCCGTGCCGCTGCACATCAGACTGATCAGCATCGCTCCGAACAGCCGGAATCTGTGCGACAGGTGGTAAAACTTCTGCATCATGTGTGATGAAGGGCTGCTGGGTGACGTGCGCCGGATGCCTGCCGGGTGACCGTACCCCCGACCGCGACGAATGACGGCGTCGGCAATGTTAGCGCGTCGCGCACATCAGATCGATTGACGGTCTGAACCCTCGACCGGCTCCGACGTGCGATACGCACGGACGTGCCGGGTTCGTTGAGCGTCCGCAGCCCTCCCGGTGCCCCTGTGCCCGACCCCCTGGTTAGTTTTGCCCTGATCCGCAGGACGCAGGCAGGGGCTCCCGGGCCGCTGTGGCGTCGGCGTTTCCTCCAACTCTTTCTGCCATATGGCTACGACCACAGAGCCGCAGACCCGCTCGAGCGCCCACGGGCTCGCTGAGCAGGGCCTCACTCCCGGCGGCTCATTGCACTGGAATCTCGTCGCCCCGGAGCTGGTGCAGGCTGCCATCCGACGCGACGAGGGACAACTCGCCGACATGGGCCCGTTCGTCGCGGTGACCTCACCGCACACCGGCCGCTCGCCGAAGGACAAGTTCATCGTCCGCGAGCCGAGTTCGGAATCGAATGTGGATTGGGGTGCCGTCAACGCGCCGATCGAGGAGTCACACTTCGATCTCCTCCTTGCCGATGTGCGTGAATATCTCAACGCGCGTTCCGAGCTGTTCGTGCAGGACCTGTATTGCGGCGCGCATCCCGGCCACCGGCTGAGCGTGCGCTACGTGACGCCGAACGCCTGGCACGCGCACTTCGTCCGCAACATGTTCATCCGGCCGGAGCTGCATGAACTGGCGCAATTTGCGCCGAATTTCAGCGTGCTGCACGCACCGGAGTTTCAGGCCAGCCCCGAGAAGCACGGCACGCGCACCGGCACCTTCATCGTCGTGCACATTGCACGACGCATGATCCTGATCGGCGGTACGCGATACGCCGGCGAGTTGAAGAAAGCGATGTTCTCGATCATGAACTACCTGATGCCCACGCAGAACGTGCTGCCCATGCACTGCTCGGCGAACATCGGGACGTCGGGCGACACGGCGCTGTTCTTCGGCCTCTCAGGCACCGGCAAGACGACGCTCTCCGCCGATCCCGATCGCTCGCTGATCGGTGACGACGAGCATGGCTGGGCCGCAGACGGCGTGTTCAACTTCGAGGGTGGCTGCTACGCGAAGGCCATCAACCTGAGCGCCGAGCAGGAACCCGACATCTTCGCCACCACGCAGATGTTCGGCACGGTGCTCGAGAACGTGGTGCTCGATGATCAGCGCCGCGTGCAGTTCGCAGACCAGAGCATCACCGAGAACACGCGCGCGTCGTATCCGCTGCACTACATCAAGAATCATGTGCCCAGCGGCCGCGGCGGCCATCCGGAGCACGTGGTGTTTCTCACGGCCGATGCATTCGGCGTGCTGCCGCCGATCGCGCGGCTCTCGCCCGAGCAGGCGATGTACTACTTCCTCTCGGGCTACACCGCCAAGGTGGCCGGCACCGAGACGGGTGTGAACGAACCGCAGGCCACGTTCAGCGCCTGCTTCGGCGCCGTGTTCATGGTCTGGCATGCCACCAAGTACGCCGAGATGCTGGGCGACCTGCTGACGCAGCACGACGCCAAGGTCTGGCTGGTGAACACCGGCTGGAGCGGCGGTGCATACGGCACCGGCAAGCGCATGAAGCTGTCGTACACGCGCTCCATGGTGCGTGCGGCGCTCGCAGGCACGCTGGATGACGCCCCGACCACCACCGACGGCATCTTCGGCCTAGCTGTCCCCACAGCGGTGCCCGACGTGCCGGCCGGGGTGCTGGATGCCCGCGGTACGTGGCCCGACCCGTCCGCGTACGACGTACAGGCGCGGAAGCTCGCAGGCATGTTCCGTGAGAACTTCGCGAAGTTCGGCGCGCAGGTGTCGGAAAAGATTGCGGGTGCAGGTCCGAAGGGCTGACGCCGCGCGTTGGGTCAGTAACTTTGAAAGAGGGCGTCCGGCTTCCGGGCGCCCTCTTCGTCATTCTGCGCCGAGCCTGCACGTGAAAGTCATCCGCGATCCGCTCTGGAACAACATCCGACTCGATCCGCTGGCGCTGCAGCTGGTGGACACGCCGGCCATGCAGCGGCTGCGCTACGTGCGGCAGCTGGGCTACGCATTCCTCGTGTATCCCGGCGCCACGCACTCGCGGTTCGAGCATGCACTCGGCGCGCATCACATGGCGCATCGCACCATCACGCTGCTGGCGGAACGCGGCGAGCTGGAGTCGGTGCACCAGCGCGAGCGCGACCTGACGGCCGTCGCGATGCTGCTGCACGATGTGGGGCACTATCCCTTCAGCCACGCGCTCGAGGAGATCGGCGCGCTGAACCACGAGAGCGCGGCCGCACCGCGCATCACCACCGGTGCCGTCGCTTCGGCGCTCACGGCGGCGCTTGGCGACGATGCACCAGCGCGTGTGCTCTCGATGATGCACGGCACGGATACGGGGCCGCTGCAGGGGCTCGTGTCGGGATCGATCGATCTGGACAAGATCGACTATCTCAAGCGCGACGCGATGATGTGCGGCGTGCCATATGGCGAAGTGGACGTCGATCGCCTGCTCGACAGCGTGGTGCTGGTGCAGAATCCCGACACCGGACGCCCATCGGTGGGCATCATGGAGAAGGGGCTCAGCGCGCTCGAGTCGCTGCTCTTTGCGAAGTACCAGATGTATCGCAACATCTACTGGCATCACGCGGTGCGCAGTGCGACGGCGATGTACAAGCGCCTCGTGGACGATGCGCTGCAGAGTGGTGCGCTGTCGCAGGATGGCCTCGCCGACTGGACCGACGAAGGCCTGCTGCATGCCCTGCTCCCGAAGGCGCCACCGCTGCTCATGGCCCTGCGCGAGCGTCGCCTGTACAAGCGCGTGGCCCAGTGGTCGGCGGCGGAGCTCGGCGATGAAGCGGGCGAGTGGATCGCTACTGATCGAACGCTCGCAGTAGCCGTCGAGGATCAGCTGGCGCGGGAAGTCGGACTGGCACCTGGGGAAGTGCTGCTGGACTATCCCGCGAAGACTCAGATGCTGGGAGTGGACCTGCCCGTGCTGCGTCGCGGGGGGGCCGTGGAACATCTCACGAGCGCCGGGCTGGCTGGCGCTCTGAACCTTCCGGCGCTAAGTCAACAGTTGTATCACAGCGCACGATGGTTACGCGTCTTCGCGGCCCGACGTGTGCATGTGAACGTCACGCAGCTCTGGTCGCTGGTCACGAGCGATGCCGCAGCACTGAGAGCTGCGATCGCTGACGGACGCCCGCTCCTTGCCTGAGTCCCATGTCGAAGCTTCATCGTCTCGTCCTGCTCGTCGCCGGGTGCACCTCACTGGGCGCTTGCGACCGAATGTCCAAGGCTACGCCACAGGAGCGCGTCGGGTACCTGCGCGAACTGGTACGTGCGCGCACGGTGGCACGTGACACCGTGCCGATCGACGGGTGCTCGGTGAACCGGTTCATGGACGGCGTGCCGGCGTGGCGCGATTCGCTGGTGCCGTCGGAGCGGGTCACGATTTCGGATGTCACGCCGTGCGATCCGGACGGCAAACCGGTGACGGGTCGTTTCGTGCTCACCGAGTGGCACAAGAACTGGAGCGGAGAGTACGTGATCCGCGGATCGATCGTGCCGTTCGATGTGGGCTACCGATTCACCGACGGCATCTTCGTAGGCCGGGAGCGGATGGAGAATCAGGCGTATTATGCTGGCATCGCCGAGCGGAAGGCGCGACAGGATTCGCTGAACAACCCGACGGGCGACTCGATCCGCCGCGCCGGCACCGTGGCGGAGACGCTGGCGGCAGACTCCATCCTCCGCGACTCGACGCGTCGCTGAGCGACGCCCGCCGACTCACCCGCGCTCTTACGGCTGCGGGCCTGCCTTCTGCCGACCGTGTGCGTCGGCCAGCACGCGTCCGATGCCGCGATAGAACGCCGCATCCTCGGGCTTCTGCTCGTCGGTGAGCGAAATGGCCGTGCGTTCGAGCGCGAAGAGAATGTTCCCGAGATAGAGCTCGGCCAGTTCGCCGACGCGGATGGGTGGCGTGTCGTCCGGCTGTTCGCCGTCCTGCATGGCCTGCCCCGACATCTCGTCAGCGCGCCGTGGCGATCTGAATCACCACCGCCGTGATGTTGTCCACGCCACCGGCGCGGTTCGCATCCCAGAGCAGCGCGTCGACCATCGGACCGGGCGACTTCCGCGCCATGAGGATCTTCAGCAGTCCAGGATCCTCGACCATGCCGGTGAGCCCGTCGGTGGCGAGCAGATACAGATCACCATCTTCGAGTTCGCCCTGATAGATCGTCGGCTCGACATCGGTGGCCACGCCCACGCAGCGTGTGATCACGTTGCTGAACGGATGGTATCGGGCCTGTTCCGGCGTGAGATAGCCGGCATCCACCTGCTCCTGCACGTACGAATGATCGACCGTGATCTGCGACAGTTCGTTGTTGCGCAGGCGGTACGCGCGGCTGTCGCCGACGTGCGCGATCATGTAGCGGCCGTCTCCGATCACCATCGTCGTCAGCGTGGTGCCCATGCCATGCTTGTCGGGCTCCTCGATCGTACGATTGAAGATCGCGCGATTGGCATCACGCACTGCAGTCGTCGCGACGGCGTGCAGGTCGACCAGCGGCAATGACGACGCGCGCAGTGCCGCGCTCATGATCTCCACGGCCATCGCGCTGGCCACTTCACCCGCCGCATGTCCGCCCATGCCATCCGCGACGATGTAAATGCCGCGATCGGCGGTCGCCTCGGCCAGGTAGGCGTCCTCGTTTCCCGTACGGACCATCCCGACGTGCGTATTCGCCGCGTGAATCAGCTGCATGTCATCGCGGGGAAGCGCATCGAATCCTGAGTCGGCCCCATGCGACGCCGGGGCGTGGTGCACAGGGGAATGGAGAGGGGATGGACGATCATCGGTCGGGTGAAGCTAGGCCCGGTCGTTGGGCCCGGCAAGCGCCACGGTCGGGCCCGCCTCGGACGGCTCCGCGAGCGCTGCCGGATCGCCCACTTGCAACCGCCAGAGCCGCTCGTAGAGCCCCTTCTGTGCCAGCAATGACGCGTGCGCACCCCGCTCGGCAACCACGCCATGATGCATCACCAGGATCTCGTCGGCATCCACGATCGTGCTCAGTCGGTGCGCCACGGCGATGGTCGTACGACCCTGCATCAGCGTGCCCAGCGCCAGCTGGATCTCGGCTTCGCGTTCGCTGTCCACCGCGCTGGTGGCTTCGTCCAGCAGCAGGAGATCGGGATCGCTGGCGAGCGCGCGCGAGAAGCTGAGCAGCTGTCGTTCGCCCACCGAAAGTGTGGCGCCGCGCTCGCCGAGCTTTTGCGCGTAGCCGTGCGGGAGCCGGTCGATCACGCGATCCGCGCCGACCCGTGCCGCCGCCAGTCGCACCGCCTCGTCACCGAGCGGATTCGAGAGACGGATGTTCGAGGCCACGTCGCCGGCAAACAGAAAGATGTCCTGCTGCACGTACCCGATCCGCTCGCGCAGCTCGGCCAGCGGCAGCTCGCGAATATCGCGGCCATCGAGCAGGATCGTCCCGCGCTGCGGATCGTAGAATCGCAGCAGCAGGCTGACGACGGTGGTCTTCCCCGCCCCGGTGTGACCTACCAGCGCCAGCGTCTCGCCGGGGCGCACGGTGAACGACACGCCGCGCAGCACCCAGTGTGTGGTGGCGTCGTCGGGCGCCACGCCATCAGCGGTGTCGTAGGCGAACCAGACGTCCTCGAACGTGATCGTCGCACCGCGATGTGTGCGCACCTCGGCGGTGGTGATCCGCGTGGTGTCCGGCACGGTGGCGGTCGTGTCGAGCAGCGTGAAGATGCGTTCCGACGCCGCCATCGCCTGCTGCAGCGTGTTGAACTTGTCGCTCAGGTCCTGCAGCGGCTGGAAGAACCGCCGCACGAGCTGCAGGAAGGCGGCGACGGTGCCCACGGTAAGCAGGCCCGCATTGACACGCTGCGTTGCCGCGACGATGAGGCTGGCGAGTGCAACGGTGGTGAGGATTTCGATGGCCGGGAAGTACGCGGCGTAATACGTGATCGACCGGAGGTTGACGTCGAGATGCTCGCGATTGAGCACGTCGAATCGCTCGGCTTCGCTGCGTTCGCGGCTGAAGAGCTGCACCACGCGCACGCCGGTGATGCGCTCCTGCGCAAACGCATTGATCCGCGCCAGCTTGCCACGGATTTCGCGGTACGCCACGCGCACCTTCTTCTGGAAGATGCGACTGACGAGCCAGACGAACGGCACCGCGGCGAATGAGGCGAGTGCGAGACGCCAGTCGGTGAGCAGCATCATCACCGCCATGGCCAGCAGCGCGAACAGGTCACCCAGTCCGGCCACCACGCCGGCGGTGAACAGTTCGTTCAGCGACTCGACGTCACTGGTGACGCGCGTGATGAGCCGCCCTGCCGGGTTGCGATCGAAGAAACTGATGCTCAACGTCTGCAGCTTGGCGAACAGTTCCGTCCGCAAGTCGCGCATGACACGCTGGCCGAGCAGCCCGGTGAGCATCGTCTCGCCGTAACTGCAGACGAACTGCACCACCAGCGAGCCCGCCAGCGCAAAGGCTGCGAGGCGAATGAAGCCGAGATCGCGTGCGGGAATGGCGTGGTCGATCACACGCTGCGTGAGCCACGGGCCCACGACGGCCGTTGCGCCCTCGAGTGCGAGCAGCACCACCGCACCACTGACGAGCAGGGTGTGCGGTCGCACGTACTGGAAGAGGCGGCGCACGAGCCGGCGGTCGAGTACGGGCCGGACTTCGTCGTCGTCCTGCGGCAGGGCGGGAGCAGTCATCTGAAGTCCCTAACGCTACGCACCTTTGGTCAGTGTCGTGAGGGTCACGGCCAATTAGCTTTCCGTCGTGATCGACAGCATTACCATCCGTGGCGCGCGGCAGCACAACCTCAAGGGCATCGACCTTGACCTGCCGAGGCGTGCCATCACCGTCATTACGGGACCCAGCGGGTCCGGCAAATCGTCGCTCGCCTTCGACACGATCTACGCCGAAGGACAGCGTCGCTATGTCGAGAGCCTCTCCGCGTACGCGCGTCAGTTTCTGGAGCGCATGGAGAAGCCGCGCGTCGATCGCATCGAAGGGCTGTCGCCGGCCGTCGCGATCGAGCAGAAGAATCCGACGCGGTCGTCGCGATCCACCGTCGGTACCGCGACGGAGATCTACGACTACCTGCGGCTGTTGTGGGCTCGCGTCGGCCACACGTTCTGCGGCACCTGCGGTCGCGAACTCCGCCCCGACACGCCGCAGAGCATCGCCGACCTCGTGCGGCAGCTGCCGGAAGGCACACGCTTCGCCGTGGCGTTTCCGCTGGTGCATGCGGCGTCACTGGGCGGTGAGGCGCTGGCCGAAGCACTGCGCGTGAAGGGGTTCGTGCGCGTGGCGCTGGATGGCGAGATCGTGCATGTGGATGATCTCGTTGCGTCCAAGCGCAGTCTGACGGGCGTGACGCGCATCGATGTGGTGACCGATCGCCTGACCGTGAACGACGAAGTCGGCGGGCGCGTGGCCGATGCCGTGAGCACGGCGTTCCATGAAGGTGACGGTGACTGCGCCCTGCTCTTTCCCACCGCAGTGTCGCTGCCGCTTGGACACGAACCGCGCACGCGCGTCGCATTCACCGAGCGCTTCGCCTGTCCTGACGATGGCTTTCAGGCGCCGACGCCGTCACCGCAGCTCTTCAGCTTCAACAATCCGCGCGGTGCGTGCGCCACCTGCAACGGATTCGGTGCCACGCTGGAGTACGACGAATCGCTGATCGTGCCGTATCCGGATCGATCGCTGCGTGACGGTGCCATTCATCCGTGGACGATGCCACGCTACGAGGAGCCGCGTCGCAAGCTGTACGACATCGCCAAGCGCGATGGCATTTCGTGGACGGCGCCGTGGAACACGTTGCCGGCCGAACAGCGTCGCTTCCTGCTGCGTGGCAAGACCAAGGGGTACGTCGGCATCTTCCCGTTCCTCAAGGCGCTGGAAGAGAAGCGGTACAAGCAGTACATCCGCGTGTTCCTGCGGCAGTATCAGTCGGCGGCCACCTGCGCAACGTGCGGCGGCAGCCGCATCACGCGCGATGCGCTCAACATCCGCATCGCCGGTGCATCGATCGCCGACGTGAGTGCGATGTCGGTGGACGCGCTGGATGCGTGGATCGATCAGCTCTCGCTCTCGCCCTTCGAGATGCAGATTGCCGAGACGGTGCTGCGCGAGGCGCGCGCGCGCGTGCGCTTTTTGCGCGACGTGGGGCTTGGTTACCTGTCGATGGACCGCGCGGCACGCACGCTCTCCGGCGGCGAGGCGCAGCGCATCGCACTGGCCAACTCGCTGGGCGCGCAGCTCGTCGACACGCTCTACGTGCTGGATGAGCCGAGCATCGGCCTGCATCCGCGCGACATGGACCGGCTGCTCGGGCTGCTGCGACGGCTGCGTGATGCGGGCAACACCGTGATCGTGGTGGAGCACGACCTCGAGGCGGTGCGCATGGCCGACTGGATGGTGGAGATCGGCCCCGGCAGCGGTGACAAGGGTGGCGAGGTGGTGTTCAGCGGCCCGCTCTCCAGGGCCGCTGAGAGCCCGCTGACGGGCCAGTATCTCACGGGGGCGGTCAGCATCCCGTTGCCGGAGGAACGTCGCACGGCGGGGCCACGGTGGCTCTCGCTGAGCGGTGTCACGGCGCACACGCTGCACAACGTCGGGATTCGCATTCCCGTCGGCTGCTTCGTGGCCGTGACCGGTGTGTCCGGCAGCGGCAAGAGCACCATCGTGCACGACGTGCTGTATCGCGCGCTGGAGACGAAGCTCACCGGTGAGCATTCCGCGAAGCAGCATCTCGGCGAGATCGTTGGCGGCGTCAACATGCTCACCGGTGCCGAACATTTCGACGACGTGGTGCTGATCGATCAGGAGCCGATCGGGCGTTCGCCGCGCTCCAATCCGGTGACGTACGTGAAGGCCTGGGACGAGATCCGTCGCATCTTCTCGCAGACGCCGCTCTCGCGGCAGTGCGGGTATGCGCCGGCGACGTTCAGCTTCAACATGGCCGGCGGGCGCTGCGACACCTGCGAAGGGGCCGGCTACGTGGAAGTCGAGATGGTCTTCATGGCCGACGTGCTGGTGCCCTGCGACACCTGCGGGGGCAAGCGGTTCAAGCCGGAGGTGCTCGAGGTGCGCGTCTGGGGCAAGACGATTGCCGACGTGCTCGAGATGACGATCGACGCCGCCACGCGCCTCTTTCCCGGCGAGGCCAAGCTGGCCGCCGCGCTGTGGCATCTGCAGCAGGTCGGGCTTGGCTACCTGCGACTCGGCCAACCGGCGACGACGCTGAGCGGCGGTGAGGCGCAGCGCATCAAGATCGCGCGTGAGCTGGCGACGTCATCGAAAACGGCGGGGCGCAAACTCTACATCATGGACGAGCCCACCACCGGTCTGCATCTCGAGGACATCCGTAAGCTGGCGCGTGTGCTGCAGCGTCTCGTGGATCAGGGGCACACGCTGGTGGTGATCGAGCACAATCTGGACGTGATCAAGCTGGCCGACTGGGTGATCGACATGGGACCCGAAGGCGGCATCGGTGGCGGCAAGGTCGTCGCGGTGGGCACGCCCGAGACGCTGGCCGAGCACCCCACGTCGCACACCGGGCGCTGGTTGCGCACCGTGCTGCCGAACTATGTGGACGGTGTGCTGGTCAAGAGCCGGAAGCGTTCAGCAAAGCCGAAATCCTGACGGCCAGCGCACGCGGCGCCGTGCGCAGCGATTGCACCAGCAGGTTGTTCTTCAGGCCAGCGATGACGACACGATCACCGGCGAGCAGTCCCTGCCACCCGATGCGCGCCACCTCGCGTGACGACATCGTGATGCCACGTTGCCTGAACAGTTTGCTCTTCGACATGCCGGCGACTTCCGCGAACTCCGTCGCCGTCGGTCCCGGACAGAGCACGGAGACCTGCACCCCCGTGCCGCGCAATTCTTCACCGAGGGCTTCGGTGAACGACAGCACGTACGCCTTGCTGGCGTAGTAGACGGCCATGTGCGGCCCGGGGAGGAATGCGGCGGTGCTGGCCACGTTGAGCACCGCACCGCTGCCGCGCTCGATCATCATCGGCACGAGACGACGAGTGAGCTCGGTGAGTGCAGTGATGTTCACCCTAATGATGTTGAGCTGCGTCTCGAGCGGCAGTGCCGCCACCGTGCCGTTGGCACCCACGCCGGCGTTGTTGATGAGCGTGTGCACGCTGATGTTGCGCGCACGGAGTTCGGCGGCGAGCACCCGTGGCGCCGTGACGTCCCCGAGGTCGGCGGGAATGGTCGTGACTTTCACACCATGCTTTCGCTCGCACTCGGCCGCGATGGTTCGCAATGCGGTGACCCGTCGTGCCACCAGCACGAGGTCGAAGTCGTCCGCGGCGGCGAGGGTGGCGAGGTCGGCGCCGATGCCACTGGAAGCGCCGGTGATGAGGCAGGTGAGTCGCGGCGACGCCATGCGTGTGTGAGCGAGTGTGTGAAGAGTGTGTGAGCGGGTTTCAGCGCATTGCGCCGATGCGTATGTGTGAGCACGTGCGGGTGTGAAGCAAACGAAAAAGGCGACCGCCGAAGCAATCGCCTGTTCCGATTCGGCGTGCTGCCGAAGAACGACTCAGCTGTTGCGACGGCGACGTGCGACGATGCCGACGCCGAGCAGGCCGGTGGCCATCAGCACGAAGGTGGCCGGCTCCGGATTGGCGGTGAAGCCCGGAGCTTCGCGGACGTCGATGGTGCCCGTATCAATGAGGCGCTGTTCGGTCGGCAGCGCCGCGTCGGAGCGGAGCGCGAAGTAGCTGGCACCGGCGAGGCCTGCGAGGCCGACGATCGAGGCACGGCCCATGGTGGAACCGAAGAAGCCCGACTCGTTCTCTTCCTTCTCGTCGCCGTTCTCGTCGACGGTGGAGAGGGCGGACCAGGTGCTGATTTCGTCGCTGGCCACGCCGGTCTTCGTCTCGGCCGCGTCGGTGGCGACGGCTGCCGGCATGATGGACGGCGCCACGGTGAGTTCGACGTCGGCCATGAGGGCCTGGGTCGTGGTGGCGAAGCGAGCCGGCACGATCCGGCCCATTTCGGTCTGTGTGAACGTGTACGTCTGTGCGTTGGCGGCGGTGGTGGCGGCGGCGGCGAACGCGGTCAGGACGGCGAGCGTTCTGGAGCGGGTGGACATCGGTGGCGGTCCTCTGGGCGGGTGGTGATGAGGCGAGGATGGACGGCGGAGGGGGCCGACCGGTACCGGCGGGCAAACTCCGGTGACGAATGCAGGTCACCGTGCGTCGTGAGTCTCTGGCTCGGTGCTGGAGCAAGCGCAGTGCAGGAATTGTTCCGCGATATGTCATTCTCGTGATCGGAAATGGTGTTGCTGCGTGACAAAGCCTGAGGCCGCTACATTTCGTCGTTCGTTGAGCCACCTCTGGCGGGCTCGTCAATCGACAATTCCTCACGGCATCGGCTGTGCGATGAGGGAACGGGAGCAGGGGTGGCCCCGGTTGGTCGACGAAGCCGGTAGTGACTCGTCTTCGCCGTGCAGGGCCCCCACGTCAGCGGTTCCTCGTCCCGGGGGGGAACGAGGGCCGGTGGCGTGGTGGGGGCCGCGCGGCGCTTGGGTTGAATTTGCAGTCCGTCGTGGTAAGTTTTGAGGCTGGTTGCGAAGCCGGAGCGATCCCGAGTAGCTCAGCTGGTTAGAGCAGCTGACTGTTAATCAGCGGGTCGGGGGTTCGAGTCCCTCCTCGGGAGCTGAGATCAGACCGAACGGTGCGAGGCGCCCGTCGATTCATCGACGCGGCGCCTCGTGTCGTTCATGCACCGGACAGGGCAGCAGCACGGCACCGGGATCCGCGCGTCGATCAGGCGGCTTCGCAGCCCATCACCGCTACCGCCACACCCAACGGCGCGTGCACCGGGTCAGTCAACCACGTGCTCGCCGCCTCGGCACTCATCGGCCTCGCGAACAGGTACCCCTGCCCGAGCTGGCAGCCAAGCGCCACCAGCTGCTCCCGCTGCGCGTCGGTCTCCACACCCTCCGCCACGGTCTGCAGCCCGAGCGTGGCCCCGAGCGTCACGATCGTGCGCGCCAGCGCGAGCGCCGAGCCACCGGTGACCACACCGTCCACGAAACTCCGGTCGATCTTCAGGACGTCCACCGGGAATCGCTGCAGATAGCTCAGGCTCGAATAGCCGGTGCCGAAATCGTCGATCGCCAGTCGGACGCCGAGGGTCTTGAGCTGCTGCAGCGCGTCGAGCGTGACGTCGGTGCGTTGCATGATCACCGTCTCCGTGATCTCGAGCGTCACCAGCCGCGACGGCGATGACATCCGGCGCAACATGCGGCCCACCTCCGCCACGAAGGTGGGCTCCTGCAGCTGACGGCCCGAAATGTTGACGGCGATGGACGGGAGCGTGTCGAGGTCGCGCCCAAGCGACAGCCAGAGCGAGCGCCACGCATCGAGCTGCCCGCACGCCTGCGCAAGTATCCACAGGCCGAGCGGCACGATCACACCGGTCTGTTCGGCCACAGGAATGAAGATCTCGGGCGTGGTGATCCCTCGCGTCGCATGGTGCCAGCGCACGAGTGCCTCCATGCCGCGCACCTGTCCAGACGCGAGGTCGACGATCGGCTGGTATGCGACGGAGAATCCGGCAGCCTCGGGATCGTGCGCTGCGTCGCGCAGTTCCGACTCCAGTGCGTGGCGCTCGACGATGGCATCGTACATCCCCGGCACGAACACGGCATGCCGCGCTTTGCCGCCCGCTTTCGCTTCGTACATCGCGACGTCGGCATTCCGCAGGAGATTGTCAGCCGTATGCTCGCCGTCGGCCAGTGCCACGCCGATGCTCGCTGAGACGCGCATCTCCCGCCCTTCGATCACGATCGGTTCCCGCAGCGCATCACTGATGCGTTGCACGACCGCAAGTGCTTCGCCGCGGTCAACCGGATCTTCGAGCAGGATGGCAAACTCGTCGCCGCCGAGCCGTGCCACCGTATCGTACCGTCGCGAAACCTGTTGCAGGCGCGCGCCCACGTGCACGAGCAGCTGGTCACCGGCGGCGTGTCCCAGTGTGTCGTTGACCGTCTTGAAATCGTCGAGATCGAGGAACAGCACCGCGAAACTCGCCGATGCGCTTGTGGGCGGCGTCCGATAGAGTCGTGCGAGTGCGTGCTCGACGCGGTCACGGAAGAGCGCGCGGTTGGGCAGCGTCGTGAGCGGATCGTGAAAGGCGTCGTGCACGAGCCGCGCCTCGAGCTGCTTGCGCTGCGTGACGTCCCGCAGCACGGTCTGCAGTGCCGGGCGCGCTTCGTAGGAGATCACCACCGAGACGGCTTCCACGTCGACCAGTGCTCCGTCGGCACGCCGGAGTCGAAACTCGCGGTGCCCGGTCAGTCTGGCGCGCCCGCGCGTGACGGAATTCCGTTCGTCGTCGCGGATGAAATCGGCGGCGGCGAGTCCGGTCAGCGCAGCCCCGTCGGGCACGCCGATCAATTGCGCGCCAGCACTGTTGACGAAGAGCAGCACACCGCTGCGATGCACGGCGATTGCTTCCGGTGATGCCTCCACCAGTGCGCGGTACCGGGTTTCGCTGTGGGCGAGTGCATCGCGCTGCAGCTCCAGGCGTTCGCGCAGTGTCCGCTCCTCCGACAACCGCCGGAGGATCCGTGACTGCCGGACGATCGTGGCGTACGTCACCGCGGCTGCCGTGCAGGCGGAGACGATGATCGTGATCGCATGCGACTGCCACGCCGACAATCCCGGCAACAGCGCCTGCTTCGTGGCTTCGTAGCCGAACATCCACGTCGCGGCGGCAAGAAACGCGATCAGCGTCGCGCGTCCGCGGCCTTCCGGCGTCGGACCATGCGATGCGTTCATGTCAGGCTGCAGACGACATGGCCGGCGACCTCGAACTCCTGCACCTGCGTCTTCAGGACGATCTGCGCGTGGCGGGTGAGCAGTTGAGCTGCCACGTCTCTGTCGGGCAGTTGCTCGTAGAGCCTGCCGGTGCGCGCCGGTCCGTTGACGATGGTCACGACGACTCCGACAAACAGCAGAACCGCTGCCGCCAGCGCGACGCTGAGCCGCGCAGACAGGGAACGACGCACATAACTCTCCCACATCGATGGACGTACCGGCACTCATGAGGGAGGTATCGGTCCATCCCTCCGGAATGCCGCAGAGCCAGACGCAAACGTTACACGCGGGAGGGCGTGGCTCCGGCGAGGCACCACCGATGCCCGGCCCTCGCCTGCGAGGTCGTCTGTACGACGCGTCGATCCGCGAGGAGCAAGGCTTGCCGAAGGACACATTGCGCAGCGGCGTCGCACCGCCGCCGCTGCATGTGCACCTACGGCACCCGTCTCGTGAGCTCCGAATATTCGCCGACGATGAAGTAGCCGATGGCCAGCGTTGACGGCGTCGTGATGTTCGCCACGTTGCCGCGCACGCTGCTGGCGGGGACGCCGAATGGCGAGCCGTCGTTGCTGACCTGCGCCGTCAACGTCTGATAAAAACGAAACGCCTGTTCCGAGATAGCGAGCTGCCGCACGCGGACGAGCTGGCCGGGGCGAACGGTCCAACCGTCGTAGGGCTGAAAGCTGCGCACGTTACCGCCATTGAACAGTTCGTCCGATGCGACGACACGTCCGGGAAGTCCACTGTCGGGCACGACCAGTCGGCGCTCGTCGATCCACTGGTCCCACAGATAGAAATTTTTCGACGTGCCTGGATCCTGTGCCGCGATCGTCGCACGGAGCGATGGGCCGGGGTTCTGTGCGCTCGACTGTGGACGAAAGAAGAGTGAATCCATACCGACACCGCGCTGTACGGTCTCCGTGGCGCGGTACTGATCACCGGCCCATCCGATCTCGAGCGTCAGTCGCCGCCCGACGGGCAGTGCCATCTTCGGCGCGCGATATACGCCTGGCTCACCCGCGGACTCGGCGAATACGGTCTCGCGTGCCGAGTCATCGACGACACGCACCGTCGCACCACGGACCGCCGAGGGTGCCACCGCACTGAAGACGTCCTGTGTCGTACTGAGCCGGATGAGCTGATCACCCGTTGCCGCTGCGCGCTCGCGTTCGAGCCGGGCTTCCACCACCAGCTGCGGTGTCGAGGACGGGGCCGTGATCTTCACGACGCGCTCACACGACGTCAGTGCAAGGACAGCGGCTGCGATCCACATCGACGGTGTCACTCGTCGCATCATATTGCGCTCAGAAGCGAAAGGCATAAGCCACACTCGGTACGATGCCGAAGATTGAGGTCTGAACCGCTTCGGTCACGAGCGGCTCATTGGTGCGCTGCCGGAAGCGGAGCGCCTGCGCGTTGAAGCGGTTGTACGCGTTGAGCACTCCGAACTGCAACTCGGAGCGACCGAATGCGCGCGTCGCGTTGAGGTCGAGCCGGTGGTACATCGGCAGTCGTCCGCCGTTGCGCGGCCCGTACTCCGTGACCAGCAAGCCGTCGAGGACGTAGCGCGACGTGGGAAAAGTGGCCGGCAGACCCGTCGCCAGCGAGAAGGTGCTGCCAACGGTCCATTTTCGGCCGAGTGGACGCAGTGCCACGATGCTCAGGTTATGCGTCTTGTCGAACGGGCTGGCGTACCAGCGACCGCCATTGATGCCACCACCGATCGACACGCCACCGTTGCCCGGGACGGTGAAGCGCTGTTCCGAGCGACCCAGCGTGTAGCTGATCCATCCGGTGGTCGTGCCGACCGAACGGCGTGCGAGCAACTCGAGGCCATATGCGCGGCCACTGCCCTGCACCATCTGCGTCTCGATGCGGGGATTGAGCAGGACGTCGGCACCATCGATGAAATCCACCACGTTGCGCGCCTGCTTGTAGAAGCTTTCGATGGAAAGCTCCAGGCCACCCGCCGTTCCGCTGTAGCCCACCGCGTACTGATCCGCCACCTGCGGCTTGATCCAGCGTCCGGCAGGCTCCCAGACATCGAGTGGACTGACGGAGTTGGTATTCGAGACGAGCAGCAGGAACTGCTGTGTGCGTGCATAACTGGCCTTCACGCTCGACGCCTCCGTCAGCATCAGCCGACCGGAGATGCGCGGCTCGAGACCGACACTCGACGACAATCGTTTGCCCGCCGCGAGCTGGCTGCTGTCGCGTACGACGCCCGGCTCGTAGCGGCCGAGTGCGGCGGAGTACACCACCGGTACATCGTCGACGTAGTCGTACACGGTGGCAGGACCGCGCCGCGCATAGCCTGCCGCGCGCAGGCCGTACCGCACGGAGACTTTCGGCCCGATCGACAGTTCCTGTCCGACCCATGCGGCGGGAAGGATTGTGTTCCGTCGCTGCACGCTGCGTCGCACGTACGCATTGTCCGCGCCGACGGGTATCAGATCACCCGGGCGGATACCCTGGCTCGTGATCTCCGCGCCGAATTCGATCGTGTTGGTCGGCGAGAGGTACCACGTCTCATCGAGCTTCGCCGTGACGCTGGCAATCCGGGAATTCCAGCGGATCGAATCGCGCGTACCCGTGACGATGCTCAACCCGTAGTCGTAGTCGCCCCAGGCTGCGGTGAACTTCGAAAACAGACTGCTGCGCACCGCCTGATTCCAGCGAAGGGTCAC
>JAYWIJ010000024.1:0-20194 GCA_043788935.1 Gemmatimonadaceae bacterium
TCGAACGTGTCATCCATGTTCTCCTGCCAGCCATCAACGTTGATGCGCTGGTCGAAGTAGCCGTTGCGGTAGAGCAAGCCGATGCCGACGAGCGGCAGGCCAAGATCCGAGGCCGTCTTGCAGTGGTCACCGGCGAGTACGCCAAGGCCGCCAGAGTAGATCGGCACCGAAGAATGGAGGCCGAATTCCGCGCAGAAATACGCGATCTTCGACTGTGTCAGCTCCGGGTACGTCCGGCCGAACCAAGTGTCAGCGCTCTGCGATTCGGAGCGCACCCAGTGCATCGCCTCGTCGTACTGCGCGCGAAATGCGGGGGTGTCCGCACAGGCCTGAAGGCGTTCCGGAGAGACGCGCTTCAGGAACGTGACAGGGTTGTGGCGTGTCGCGAGCCACAAACGGTCGTCGATCGACGCGAACAGCGCCCGCGCTTCTCGGTTCCAGCTCCACGAGAGATTGCTCGCGAGCTCTTGCAGGCCGGCGATCCGGCTGGGGATTTGGATGGTCACGTGGTCTAAACTAGAGCGATCTGGTTACGTGGGGCAGTCACGGGCATGACGCGCCACGTCACATTCTGGTTCACGAGCGTCGCGCCCTACTGGAATTCGTCCTCTGGGCTGCACACCTTGAAAACGCAAAGGCCGCATCGCTCACAGGCGATCTCTGCCGTTTCTCCGTCGCATCGCGGCTCTGCGCACAATCCCGACAGTGACCGTCCCGGACCGTGGGTCCCTCGGTATGCTGCCCTCGTCCCGATCAGACCCCGATGCCTCCCCGGACCCCGAAACCCGCGGCGACGACTCTTGCGGAAAAGCCCGCCGCCACGAAGAAAGTTGCCGTCGGCAAGGCGCCCGCCGCAAAGACGAAGACGGCAGTGAAGCCGGCGTCGGGGGCTGCAGTCCGTGGCTCCGACGGCCGCTTCCTCAAGCGGAAGGCGCCGGCGCCGCTGCTGTCCCGCGACGGCCGGGTGGCGTCGGTGGTGCACCTCACGGCGGAACTGGCTCCCATCGCCCGAACGGGCGGTCTGGGCGAGGTGGTGAGCAGCCTGGCCGCCTATCAGTCGGCCGCGGGGATGAACGTCGCGATCATCCTGCCGCTCTACCGGCAGATCCGCGACCGCTTCCCGGCGCTGGAACCGGTGGGCGATCCGTTCAGGGTCCACGTCGCGTTCCGCGAGTACGGCGCACAGCTGTATCGGCTGCCGACCGAGGCGGCCGTCGAGGTCGTGGGGATGCGCGGCGACGTGCCGCCACCGGCGGTCTACTTCATCGACAATCGCGACCTGTTCGACCGCCCCGGCATCTACGGTGACGCCAGCGGCAGCTATGGCGACAGTGCTCGGCGCTACGCCTTCCTGGGCGCGGCGACGATGCTCGTGCTGCCGCGCATCACCACGGCGCCCGTCATCCTGCACGCGCACGACTGGCACGCCGGTCTGGCACTGGCCTACCTCCGCACCTGGTACGCGGGAAGTGCCTTCCATCAGGACGTGTCGACCGTGCTCACGGTCCACAACGCCGGGTATCAGGGCCACTATTCGCCCGACACCATGGCGGACGTCGGCCTCGCGGCCGAGCTCTACAATTTTGCGCAGTTCGAGTGGTACGGACGAATGAACCTGCTCAAGGGCGGCATGGCGTTCGCCGACGCGGTGACCACCGTCAGCATGACGCACGCCGACGAACTGCGGACCGCCGATGGCGGCTTCGGCCTGCACGAGAACTTCGTGCGGAAGGGCGATCGGTTCGTCGGCATCCTGAATGGGATCGACCAGACGCGCTGGGACGCGTCCACCGATCGTGACATTCCGGCGACGTTTTCTCGTGAAGACCTCGCCAACAAGGCGGTGTGCCGCGCCGCCATGCAGCGTGAACTCGGGCTCGCCGAGCGCGCCGACGTCCCGATCTTCGTCATGGCGGCGCGCCTCGTCCAGCAGAAGGGCCTCGATCTCATCCTGAACAATCCGTGGATCTTCAACGCCGACGCCCAGTGGGTCTTTCTGGGCGGCGGCGATCCGCGCTACATCGGCGGGCTGCAGGCGCTCGCCGCGCGCCATCCGGAGCGCATCCACATCGACACGAACTTCAGCGATGCCAAGGAACACCGGCTCATGGCCGGCGGCGACGTCTTGCTGATGCCGTGCCAGTATGAACCGTGTGGCCTCACGCAGATGCGCGCACAGCGCTACGGTACAGTGCCGCTGGTTCGCAGGGTCGGCGGGTTGGCCGACACGGTGCACGACGGCATCACAGGGTTCGTGTTCAACGAGTTCACGGCCGCGGCCTTCGCCGAGGCCATCGCACGGGTGATCGTCACGTATCGCGACCGGGATCAGTGGTTCCGGATGATGCGGGACGGCATGGCGCGCGACTTTGGCTGGGAGCGCTCGGAAGAGCGTTATCGCGACTTGTATCGTACCGTCCTCTCCGCCCGCTGATCCGCCAATGGACTTCGTCCTGCAACTCCACTCGCACCTGCCGTGGGTGCTGAATCACGGTGACTGGCCCCACGGGAGCGATTGGCTCTCCGAAGCGACGGTCGAGACGTACCTGCCGCTGATCGAGAAGATGCGGTGGCTCGAGGCTGACGGCGTCTGGGCGCCACTCACCCTCGGCATCACGCCGGTTCTCGCCAATCAGCTCGCACATCCATCGTTCCCGGCGATCTTCGAGAAGTGGGTGGCGCAGAAGCTCGACGCGTACGAGGTGGAGGGGAAGGCGTTCGCCGAGCGTGGCGAGGACGGCCTGAGTCACATCTGTGCGTTCCACGCGGCGACGGTGACGAAGTACCGCGATCTGTACCGGTCCATCGACGGCGACATCCTCGGCGAGTTCCGAAAGTTCGCCGACGCCGGGCGCATCGAGATCACCGGATCAGCTGCGACACACGGCTTCCTGCCGCTGCTCGGGCGCGACGAAAGCATCAGGTTCCAGCTGCAGCTCGGGCGACGTGAGCATGAGCGGCTGTTCGGACGCACGCCGGTGGGCTGCTGGCTGCCGGAATGTGCGTATCGCCCTGGCGGTTGGTGGGAGCCGCTGCTGCGGGCGCAGAACCGCGGCATACGGCACGGCATCGAACATGAGGTGCGTGCCGCGGGCTTCCAGTTCGTGACGCTCGATGCGCCGCTGGTGCAGGGACGTCACAAGGAACGCACGGCGTACCGCGCGTACCGCATCAGGCAGGAGAACGGCGAGGCACATGTCGCGGCACTGGCGCGCGATCAGCGCACGGCCGCGCAAATCTGGAGTGCTGACGGCGGGTATCCCGGCGATGGTGCGTACCTCGAGTTCCACAAGACGCACCACAACGGTGGCCTCAAGCTGTGGCGCATCACCGGTCGTACGGTGGATCTCGGTGACAAGCATCCGTACTGGCCCGAAGTGGCACAGCACAAGGTCGAGGAGCATGCGCGGCACTTCGCCACGTTGCTGAATGCGATCGCCCGCGAGCAGCATCCGTTCGGCACGACGCTGATCATGGCGCCGTTCGACACCGAATTGTTCGGACACTGGTGGTACGAAGGCCCCGAGTTCTTGAACAAGTTGTATCGCGAGTTGCAGCACTCGCAGCAGCTGCGCCCCGTCACCGCAGGGCAGCACCTGCAGGACAATCCGCATGCGCCTTCGATTCCGGTGGAGCCGGGCTCATGGGGCGCACACGCCGACTGGTCCACATGGGTCGGACCGAAAGTGGCGCATACGTGGCGTCGTCTCTGGCCGCTGGAAAATGCGTTCTGGGAAATCGCCGGACGCGCACTCGGCGACCCGCTGGCGCACACGTCACTCGAACAGGCGGCACGTACGCTGCTGCTGGCGCAGTCCAGCGACTGGCAGTTCATCATCACGATGGCCGAAGCCGCCGACTACGCCGATCACCGCTTCCACTCGCATTGCTCGGATCTGGAGCAGCTGCTGGCGAAGATGCACGCCGGCTTCGACAGCGGGAACTTCAGCGAGGCGCATGCCTTCGCTGCAGATCTGAAGACGCGAGATGACTGCTTCCCGGACATTCTTCCGGCGTTGCGGGCAGCGTTGTCGTGATCCCGGTCATCTTCGTCGCCCCGCGTCTGTCAGAAAACGCGTCGAGGATGGTGGAAGCGATCGGTGCGTTGCCCGGTGTGCAGCTCGGCGTGATTTCCAACGATGTCGTGGAGCACGCCGCGCCGCAGACCCGCGACGCCATCGTGCAGCACTGGCGCGTGGACGACGTGCTCGATCCGCACCAGTTGCTGCAGGCCGTGCATGCGGTGTCGGCGCGCATCGGCGGTGTGGAGCGGCTGTTCGGTGCGTACGAACAGCTGCAGGTGCCACTGGCCTCGGTGCGTGAGCAGCTCGGCCTGCCGGGACTCCCGGTGGAGGCCGCGGTCAACTTCCGCGACAAGTCGCGCATGAAGGATGTGCTGCGTGCGCATCACCTGCCGTGCGCGAAGCACGCGCTGGTGGAGCGCTACGTCGATGCGATCGCGTTCGCCGAGCGGGTTGGGTTTCCTCTGGTGCTGAAGCCGCAGGCGGGGGCCGGCGCACTGGCCACGTATCGCGTGGACGACGCGACGTCGCTGGCGCAGGCGCTCGAGATGACGCACGTGTCGGTGAAGGAGCCGGTGCTGCTGGAAGAGTTCATCACCGGCACCGAGCACTCGTTCGAGACGATCTCGATCGACGGGCAGGCCGTGTGGCATTCGCTCACGCACTACCATCCGACGCCGCTCGAGGTGTTGCGGAATCCATGGATTCAGTGGGTGGTGGTGCTCCCGCGCGAAGTCGATCACCCGATGTTCGACGACATCCGCGAGTCGGCCACGCAGGCGCTGCAGGTGCTGGGACAGACCACCGGCCTGACGCACATGGAATGGTTCCGTCGAGCGGACGGCAGCATCGCGATCTCGGAAGTGGCGGCGCGCCCGCCGGGGGCGCAGATCACGACGCTGATCAGTCGCGCCAACGACGTCGATTTCGTGAGCATGTGGGCCAACCTGATGGTGTACGGCGAGTTCACGGCACCGGAGCGCAAATACGCGGTGGCGGCGGCCTACCTGCGTGGGCAGGGGCGCGGCGTGGTGCGCGCGGTGCATGGACTCGAGCGCGTGTTCGTGGAGTTCGGTGCGCTGGTCTGCGACGTGAAGCTGCCGGCCATCGGTGAGCCGCCGGCAGCGACGTACGAGGGCGACGGGTACATCATCCTGCGGCATCCGGAGACGGCCGTGGTGGAGCGCGCGATCCGTCGCGTGGTGGAGCTGGTGCATGTCGAGCTGGGCTGACCGAATGGCGACGCCGGTGAACGCACTCCGAGGAGAGGCTGTATGAACGTGTTGATGATCGCGCCCGGATATCCGGATGAGATGCCGCTGTTCTGTCGCGGACTTTCCACCTTCGGCGCCAGTGTCTATGGCATCAGCGACGTGCCGGGCGGCAACCTGCCGGAGATGACGCGGCGGCACCTCTCAGGCTACCTGCAGACGCCGATGCTGAACCAGGAGGATGCCGTGGTCGCGGCCGTCGTCGCGCACTGGGGCGGCATGTCGTTCGATCGTGTGATCTGCCTGTGGGAGCCGGGCGTGGTGCTGGCAGCAAAGCTGCGCGCAGCGCTCGGTGTCGGTGGCATGAGCGTGGATGACGCCGTCGCCTTCCGCAACAAGGACATCATGAAGGCGCGTGTGTCGGCCGCCGGCATTCGCTGCCCGCGTCACAAGGGCGCGACGACTGCCGCCGAGGTGCGGGAGGCCGCCGAGATCGTGGGCTATCCGCTGATCATCAAGCCGATCGATGGTGCCGGCTCGATGGACACGTTCCGCGTGGAGGATGCGAACGAGCTCGAGCTGTCGCTCAAGCGGCTGACGCACATCGATCATGTGAACGTCGAGGAGTTCATCGAAGCCGAGGAGTTCACGTTCGACACGATCTGCGTCGATGGGCAGATGCAATTCTTCAACGTCGGCTACTACCGCCCGCGGCCGCTGGTGGCGCGCAGCGTGGAGTGGATCAGCCCGCAGACCTTCTGCCTGCGCGACGTGGAGAGCGACTGGGTGGCCGGTGGCGTGCAGATGGGCGCTGATGTGCTCGCGGCAATGAACCCTGGCAACGCGTTCACGCACATGGAGTGGTATCGCAAGGCCGACGGCGAGGTCGTGTTCGGTGAGATCGCAGCGCGTCCGCCCGGTGCGCGCACGGTGGACCTGATGAACTACGTCTCCGACATCGACCTCTACATGGGGTACGCCGAGGCGGAGCTGAAGGGCACGTTTTCGATCGATGTGACGCGAAAGTACAATGCCATCAACATCTTCAAGCGTGCGCAGGGGCAGGGGACGATCCGTCGCGTGTCCGGGTTGGAGCAACTCGTGCAACGCTTCGGTGAGCACATCGTGAACATCGACCTGCTCCCGGTCGGTGCACCGCGTCGCGACTGGATTCTGACGCTCATCTCCGATGGATACCTCACGATCAGGCACCCCGATTTCGAGCAGGCGTGCATGATTGCCGATGCCGTCGGCACCGATCTCCAACTCTACGCGTCGTAATCTCCATGCCGTTTCGCCTGCGCCGCTCGTTGCGGCGGTTGTTCCGTACCAGAACCCAGCCCGGCACCCACCACGTCGTCACCGACATCCAGGGCCCCACGCCCGGGGAGACGCGGACCGTGGTGGTGCTCCTGCCGGGTGCGTATGACGAGGAAGTGCGCCGCTACCCGGTGATCTACCTGCAGGATGGCCAGAACCTGTTCGACGACAGCACGTCGTATTCCGGATCGTGGGGCCTTGGCGACGAACTGGTGCAGGCGTCGCGCCTGGGCGCGGATGCGATCATCGTGGGCGTCTATCACGCCTCGCAGCACCGGATTGCGGAGTACAGCCCGTTCGTGGATGAGCGCGTGGGCGGGGGCGATGCTGCGGCGTACCTCGCGTGGCTGGCCGACGTCCTGCGACCTGCCATCAACGAGCGGTACCGGACGTTGCCCGCTCGGGAACACACCGGTGTCGGCGGGTCGTCGATGGGTGGACTGCTCGCGCTGTACGCGATCTTCGAACGCGGCGACACCTTCGGGTTCGCCGCGGTGATGAGTCCATCGCTCTGGTTCGCACGCGGCGCGATTTTCGACTGGGTACGCTCGAAGCCGTTCGCCGACGCGCGCATCTATCTCGACACGGGCGCGCGCGAAGGAGAACGGACCCTTGCCAACGCGCAGCGCATGCGCGACATCCTGATCGAGAAGGGCTACCTGCCCGGTGAACGCCTCCGGTGGGTGGAGGATTCCATCGGCGTGCATCACGAGAGCGCCTGGGGCCGGCGCTTCCGCAAGGCACTGCCCGCACTGCTGGCCGTGCCCACGCACCCACGGAGAACCTGATGCACCATGAGTACAAGGCCTGGCGCAGCCCCGCGCTCGACGGGCGCGAAATGGGCCTGCATGTGTGGGGACATGCCGGCGCGAAGCTGCTGGTCTTCCCGACGTCACTGGGCAGCCATCGCGAGTGGACCGACCGGGGCATGCAGTACGTGCTCAAGGATCACATCGACAACGGCTGGCTGCAGATCTTCTCGGTTGACCATGTGCACCACGAGAGCTGGTACGACCGAAACCGGCACCCCGGTGCGCGTGCCTGGCGACATCTGCAATACCATCACTACATCCGTGATGAAGTGCTGCCATTCATGCACTGGAAAAACCGCACGCCGTTCGTGATCGCCGCCGGCGCCAGCTTCGGCGCCTACCATGCCATGTCGTTCGGGCTGCGCTTCCCGCATCTCGTGAATCGCATCATCGGCCTGAGCGGCCTGTACGACATGAGCCGGCAGGCGTCGGGACACATGGACTCCAATGTCTATGCGTCGAACCCGATGGCGTTCATGGCACATGAGAGTGATCATGGCCGGCTCGAGGCGATGCGCCGCATCGACATCATCATGGCCATCGGGCGCGGCGATCCGAGCTATCAGAACAACGAGGAGTTTTCGGCCATGCTCTGGTCGAAAGGCGTGGGCAACGCGCTGCGCGTGTGGAACGGCTGGGCGCACGACTGGCCCTACTGGGAAAAGATGATCCGGATGTACGTCGGCGGTCACGACTAAACGGCACCACAGGAGCTACGCGCAATGGCGAAGGTCAAGCAGGTCGGGCTGGTGGTGGGCCGCGAGTGGTCGTTCCCGCCGGCCTTCATCGAAGCGGTGAACACACGGGATGAAGGCGTGGTGGCGTCGTTCGCCAAGTTCGGCGGCGAGCGCATGGAGGAGACGCTCCCGTACGACGTGCTGGTGGATCGCATCTCGCACGAAGTGCCGATGTATCGCACGGTGCTGAAGCACGCGGTGGCGCACGGGACGACGGTGATCAACAACCCGTTCATGTGGTCGGCCGACGACAAGTTCTTCGGCGCCTCACTCATCACGAAGCTCGGTGTGGTCAGCCCGAAGACCGTGGTGCTGCCGAACAAGGAGTACATCCCCGGCATCATTCCCGACGAGTCACTGCGCAACCTCAAGTACCCGCTCGACTGGGACGGCATCATCGCGCACGTCGGCCTGCCGTGCATCCTCAAGGATGCGCACGGCGGCGGCTGGAAGGAGGTGTACGTCTGCGACACGAAGGAAGAGCTGATCCATCACTACGATCACTCGGGCCTGCTGACGATGATCGTGCAGGAGTTCATCAAGTGGGATGAATTCGTGCGCTGCATCTGCCTCGGTCAGGAAGAGATCCTGCCGATCAAGTACGATCCCAGGGAGCGGAAGTACCGCACCGACAAGGATTTCCTGGGACCGGTGATGGGGCCGCGCGTGATCAAGGACGCACGCACCATCGTGAAGGCGTTCGGCTACGACATGAATTCGATCGAGTTCGCCATCAAGGACGGCGTGCCGTACGCCATCGACTTCATGAACCCGGCACCTGACTTCGACATCAACTCGCTGACACCGGAGTTCTTCAACTGGGCGGTAGAGCACATGGCCGATCTCGTCATCCGGCTCGCGAAGAATCCACGCGAGACCGCGAAGGCGCTGGGCTGGGACGCGATGTTCACCGCCTCCCGCGGCCGCTGATGTCGGCGTCGGGCGCCATCACCGCATGGCACGCGATTCTCCAGGACGATGCGATCGCGCAGGAAACGTCGTCGCTGATGACGTCGCAGCTGGCTGCACGTGGGCTGGTGTTCGGCGGGCGACCGCTGTGCACCGTGCTCCGGCCGCGTCTGGTGACCCGTGCGCAGTACGATCGGGTCCAGAACCTGACCCGTCGGCTCATGCCGGCGTTCGATGCCATCCTGGGCGCGGCACTCAGTGACCGCACCGTTCGCGCGCAGTTCCGGCTGGCCGACTGGGAAGAATCGCTGGTGGACATCGATCCGGGCTTCCGTGCCGGCAGCCCGACGTCACGGCTCGACTACTTCGTGAACGACGAGACGGGCGTCATCTCACTGACGGAGTACAATGCCGAGACGCCTGCGGGCGCCGGGTACAACGACGCGCTGGCCGACATGTTCAGCGACCTGCCGGTCACGCGACGGTTTGCACGTGACTGGGAGCTGCTGCCGGTGCCCACGCGGCATGGCGTGATCCGCGTGGTGCTCGATGCGTGGGCCTCATGGCGCGGCGTACGGGAGGTGCCGCAGATCGGCATCATCGACTGGAAGGAAGTGCCGACGGCCAGCGAGTTCGAGATTTTCCAGACGCATTTCCGCCACCTGGGCATTCCGTGCTCCATCGTCGATCCGCGTGACGCCGCGTACGATGGCGAGACGCTGACCTTCGCCGGGACGCCGGTCACGCTGCTCTACAAGCGTGTGTTGCTGCACGAACTGGCCGAGCGGGGCGGGGCAGATCATCCGGTGTTCCGCGCCGTAAAAGACGGCAAGGTCTGCATGGTGAATCCGCCGCGGTGCAAGATCCTGCACAAGAAGGCGTCGCTGGCGGCGCTGACCGACGAGCGGAACGCGCACTTCCTCACGCCCGATCAGCACTCGGCCGTGGCGGAGTGCATTCCGTGGACGCGCGTGGTGGAGGAGCGGAATACGCTGTTCCATGGCGAGCACGTGGATCTGCTGTCGTATGCCGCCGCGCATCGGGATCGGTTCGTCCTCAAGCCGAACGACGATTACGGCGGGGCGGGCATCGTGCTGGGGTGGACGGTGGACTCGGACACGTGGAACGCCGCGCTCCGCACTGCACTGGCAAATCCGTACGTGGTGCAGGAGCGGGTGGACATTCCGTCGCAGGGATTCCCGTCGCTGGTGGACGGGCGTTCCGAGGTGATCGACCGGATGTACGACACTGCGCCTTTCCTCTGCGACGGTGCCTACGCCGAGGGCTGGCTCTGCCGACTCTCGACGGCGGCGCTGCTCAACGTGTCGGCAGGTGGAGGCTCGACGGTGCCCACCTTCCTCGTGCAGCCCCGATAGCGCTATTGTGCGGCAGGCGCCGCCGGCGCACCGCAAAGTGCAGTGTTCACCCCAGCCAGCATCCTCGTCATGAAGGCACCGTCACTGACTCTCGGCGTCGAGGAAGAGTACCAGATCATCGATCCGGTCTCGCGCGACCTCGTGTCGTACGTCACCCAGATGCTGGCCGAGGATCACCGCGTGCTGACGCAGGTGAAGCCGGAGCTGCACCAGTCGATCATCGAGGTGGGCACCAACATCTGCCAGACGCCGGCCGAGGTTCGCAAGGAGCTGGTGATGCTGCGCAAAGGCGTGATGGAACTGGCGGCCCGGAAGGGCTACCGCATCGCCGCGGCCGGCACGCACCCGTTCGCGAACTGGCAGACGCAGGAGATCACCCCGTACGATCACTATCTGGGCACGCGCAACGACATGGGCGATCTCGCCCAGCGCCTGCTGATCTTCGGCACGCACGTGCACATCGGCATCGAGGACAAGGACTTCCTCGTGGATGCGTGCAACGTGGCACGCTACTTCCTGCCGCACATCCTCTGCCTCACCAGCAGCTCGCCGTTCTGGTACGGCCGCGAGACGGGGCTGCGTTCCTATCGCAGCGTGGTGTTCCGCGCCTTCCCGCGCTCGGGTGTGCCGCCGCTCCTCAATTCATACTACGACTACACGTCGTACATCGACACGCTGATGGAGACGGGCTCCATTCCGGGGCCGCACAAGATCTGGTGGGACATCCGACCGCACGGCAAGTATCCCACCCTCGAGTTCCGCGTCTGCGACGTGTGCACGCGCGTGGACGAAGCGGTGTGCATCGCGGCGATCCTGCAGGCGCTGATCGCGAAGTTGTACAAGATGCGCCGCGACAATACGACGTTCCGCGTCTACTCGTCGGCGCTGGTGGAGGAGAACAAGTGGCGCGCGGTGCGCTACGGCCTCGGCGGCAAGCTGATCGACTTCGGCAAGCAGGTGGAGTTGCCGGCACCGCAGCTGATCCGCGAGTTCCTCGACTGGTTCCTTGGCGACATCGTCGATGAACTGGGCACGCGCAAGGAAGTGGAGTACGCGTACAAGATTCTCGCCGAAGGCTCGAGCGCTGACCGTCAGCTGGCCACGTTCGCGAAGACCAACGACCTGAAGGCCGTCGTCGATCAGCTCATCATCGAGACGGCCGAGGGTGTGATGGACTTGCCGAGCACCGAATCGCTGCCGCCGACGGTCGAGATCACCTGACCACGCGAGCCAGCGCAATCAGCAAGGGGGGGCCGCATTCGCGGCGCCCCCCTCTGTCATTTGGCGGCGACGTCGTGTGCGCATGCGTTCGCTCACCGCCGCGCGATTCGGCTTACCACGATCACTCTCCCTCATGCCAGACTCTCCTGACAGAAACAGCTTTTCAACTGCTCATCGCAAAACAGCGACGACGCGCAGAACTTCGCGACGTACAAAACAGCGCAAGGCCGCAAAACAGCGTCGATGCTATGATCGAAGAAAACGAAATCAGCAGCCACATCGTAGCTGCCGCCGTTGAGGTACATCGTATCCTTGGTGGCCCAGGCTTGCTCGAGCACATCTACGACGAAGCGCTCGCCGTTGAACTCGTCAGGCGCGGGCTCGACGTCAAGAGGCAAGTTGCGGTCGCGGTGAAGTACAAGGGCATCCTCTTGCCAACGCCGCTGAGGCTGGACCTGCTTGTGAACGATCTGGTGGTTGTCGAGTCGAAAGCAGTTGCGAAGATCATCCCGGCGTTCATCTCACAAACAGCCTCGTACCTTCGATTTGGGCACAAGCGACTGGCTCTCGTCATCAACTTCGGTCAGAGGCCGTTGCGCCAAGGAATCAAACGTGTCGTGAATGACCCGCAGCACCGCCCTCCGCACAATCCAGACGCGGTGAACCATCTGTGACGTGGCAGAGCGCGCAGTTTTGCGCAGTGGCGGTGTTGCGGTCGTTGCATTTCTGCGGTCAGTCGCCGTTTTGCGATTCAGCAGTTCGCAGTTTGCAGTGCGAAGCGCTTCAGTGACGGAAAACTGGCCGCTCGATGAAGTTCGTGATCGCGGTGACGAATGCGGGCAGGGTACGCTCGAGGAGTGCCGCATGGTCGCCACCAGCAAGGATGATCCACTGGCGATCCGGATTGCCCAGCCGCGTGAACGTCTTCGCCTGCGCCTGCACTGGTGTGTATGGATCCTTCTCACCGTGCAGGAGCAGCGTCGGGACGGTCAGGGCGGGGGCTGAGAGCGCGTTCCACTCCTGCAGTGCGTGCCAGTCGCTGCGGACCGGGTCGGCCGTGAGCGCTGCGGCGACGTAGGCTTCGATCGCGCGTTGAGAGATCGCACCCGGGACGATGAAGTCGCTGGCGGCGTTGGCTGCGGTGTTCGTCTCACGCGGCGGTGCGCCCGTGTCGGGGGACGCGGGCATGCGCATGTCGGTGTCGCCACGGGGGTAGCCGAAGAGCACCACGTTCGACGCCAGCGATGGGTGCTGCTGGAGGGCCAGGTGTGCCACCATCGAACCGTATGACCAGCCGACAAGCGTGGGCTTGGGCAATGTCGGGTGGCGACGTGCCACCTCACGGAGCACGGCCTGCACGTCGGCCGCTGCGCGGTTGGGCGTCAGCCAGCCCGTGCTGTCGCGGGGCGTGCCGCCGTAGCCGCGCGCGTCGAGCGCGTAGGTCGTGTAACCGCGTGCCACCAATGTCTGCATCACCGAGAGCCGCTCCCCCGGGACCTGCAGGTCGAAGTCGGGCAGCGCAGACCAGGTGCGGCCGTGCAGGAGCACAATGACGCCCTTCGCCCGAGGCGCGACGCGTGCCCAGAGCGCCAGCGGATGACCGTCCGCGGTGACGGAAATGCGCTGCGGCGCGCGCTGCGCGGCGAGGGGTGCCGACGGGAGCGCGATGGCAAAGAGTGTGACCGCAACGATTCGACGAAGCATCGGTGTTCGGGTGTGTTGAAGAGTGCTCGCGGCGCCACGGTGACGCGGACCGTGGTTCTGTGCGCTTCGCACGGGGCTTACGGTTTCATCACCTCAGGGCGGACATACGGCGACACGACGGCGTCCCACGGCTTCCCCCCTTTCGCACGCAGCTCCCCCAGTGCCTCGAGGCGCAGCATCCACGCCTTGTCGAAGAGGCTGACCGCCGCAGGATCGAGCGCCAGTTCCGACGGAATGCCGGTCCACTTCATCTGCATCGTGAGGCCGGGCACGGCAGAGGCGGCGGCGGCGAGATACTCCAGCCCTTCCAGGACCTGCGGCTGATGCACGAAGAACGAGACGTTGCTCCAGCGATTCTGGATCTGCTTGCGGCTGGCCGGATTCACGATCACCGGCGTGGCGTGCGTCCAGCCATTCACGATCACGAACAGGCGCACCGTCACCGGCGCCGTGACGCCGGCCGCGCGCGCCTGCGCCAGCATCGCCTTGTAGTCGTCCAGCGTGAGCAGTGTCAGGATGTTGGAGACCACGCCGCCGTCGGAATGCACGTGCCCCTCGTACACGACCTGCGGAAAGATGCCGGGGATGGCCGACGCCGCTTTGAGCAGCGTGCGCGTGCGCACCAGCCCTTCATCACCGCCCTCGATCACGCTGCGCAGGTCCCATGCGCGGCCGGTGGCGATGTCCAGATCCGTGGTGCCGAACACCATCTGCCGGTCTTCGCGAAAGGCCGTGCGCAGTGAGTCGCGCAGCGCGCCATCCACGATCTGCGCGAGATTGGCGTCGAAGCGCTTCATGTTCACGAGGCCACCGGTCTTGCGCAGCCAGAAGAGCCAGTCGATGGAGGGCGCGATCCGGTCAGCGGCATTCCGGTACAGCGACGTCAGCGTGTCCTGTGCAGCCTGCGTGCCAAGCAGCACGAACGGCGCCTGCAATGCGCCCGTGCTGATGGCGGTGATCAGGTCGAACGTCGGCATCGGCGCCTCAGGCCGCGCGCGCCACCCGCGCATGAAGCCCACCCCGTACGATCCGTTCTGGCCACCGCCGGAGAGCATCAGCACGTCCACCGTGTGATCCGGTCGCGCAATGGCGCGCCGGGCGAGTCGCGCCACGACCGTGTCGCGCAGTCGCCGCTCGGTCAGACGCGACGCGTCGGCATCCGCCAGCAGCGCGGGAATCGTCGTCGCAGGCCGGTGCACGGCAGCGCAGCCGCTCACCGAGATCAGCGCGGCCAGTCCGAGGCTGGCGCGCCAGACGACGCGCGACACGAGCGGTGCGGTAAATCGAAGCATCATGATACGAAATGAGGGCGGTCACACGAGCGCGAACGCGCGGACAGGGAAGGTGCCGAACCCGCGCACCTTGGGCGGCACCGCAAAGAAACGTGCGCCGCGTGCGGGAAGTTGCTCCAGTCCGCGCAGATGTTCCACGATCGGAATCGTCGCGGCGAGCAGGACCGTGTGGACGGGACGTGCACCGGTGTCCGTGCAATCGATGTTGAAGCTGTCGATGCCCACCAGCACCGCACCGGCATCCACGAGCCAGCGGGCGAGACGCTCGCTCAGGTGCGGATGGCTCTCGAAGTACTGATCAGTGCGCCAGTGCCTGTCCCATCCGGTGTGCACGAGCACCGCGCGCCCGCGCACCGCTTCCGGCGTCAGCGGCAGGCGCTCGATGCACCGCGGCTCGCTGCCGGTGGCCACGACGAGACACTCGAGATCTGCCAGCGCCGCCAGCTGCAGGTCTGCCAGGTCGGCACCGTCGGCGTAGCGATGAAATGGGCTGTCGAGATACGTGCCGGTGTTGCCCACCATGTCGATCCGGCCGATCTGGAATTCGGTACCGTGCGCATAGCGTTCGCGCGACACCTCCCGGCTCAGGAAATCACAGATCAGCGGGGCAGGCAGCCCCTTGTACGTCACCATCCCGTCCTCGATGACGTGACTGAGGTCGATGGCGGACCGTGGTGGCTGAGTCGACATGCGGAGGGGTGTATGGACCGGCCGACTGGCCGGTGACGCAAATTATATGAACTCGTGACTGTTCCGTTTCACGGGCTTCGCCCTATCTTCGGCAGCCCCGTCGCACCCCCGCCCGTCCAATGTCCCACTACGTCTCTGCAGCCGCTCCACCCGAATCCCGTTCGCCCACCCGGGTCACCTGGCAGGACGGGTGGCGGCACCGGATGGCCGTCATGCTGCGCGTGACGGCGTTCTGGATGGTGTGGTTCACGGCGGCCCGCGCACTCTTCTTCGCGTGGCACTGGAAACTGGTGCCGGTGGCCGAGCGTGGCTACGTGCCGCGCAGCTTCCTGGAAGGCGTGCGCATGGACCTGTCGGCCGCCGCGTACCTCACGGCGCTGCTCTGGCTCGTCCTGTTGCTCACGATCGCCGCCACGCCCACGTGTGTCCGTCGGCTCTTCGCCGCCACCAGCCTCCTGTCGATCTCGTTCGTCACGCTGGTGACACTGACGGATCTCGGCACCTTCGGCCCATGGCGCCGTCGCGTCGATGGCACGCTGTTCACGTATCTGCAGACACCGCGCGAGGCGTATGCCTCAGCGTCCTCGGTGGCGATCACCCCACTGGTCGTGATGCTGCTGGTGCTGCTGCCATGCACCTGGTGGCTGTACGGGCGCATCGTGCGCACACCGCTGCGCACCGTGCAGCCGTTGCGCGGCACGGCGGCATTTGCCGGCGGTATGTCGCTGCTGCTGAGCGGGGCGTTGCTCGCCATCCCGATCCGCGGCGGCCTGCAATGGACGCCGTTGAACGAGAGCACCGTCATGTTCTCGCCCTCGGCGATGGCGAACGTCGGTGCGCAGAACGCCGGCTGGTATCTGCTGTACTCGACGCTGGCGCAGCAGACGGAGCCTGACACGAATCCGTTCGCCGTGCTGCCCGCGCGCGAGATGCAGACGGTGGTGGACAGCCTGTATCACGATGCGGATGCTGCGCCGCCGCGATTGCTGCGCATGCCGCACCCCAACGTGATCCTCGTCATCTGGGAGAGCTTCACGGCGAAAGTGGTGGGGCGATTGGGCGGCGTTCCCGATGTCACACCGCATTTCGATCGCTGGACGCACCAGGGCGTGCTCTTCGACTCGGTGTTCGCGTCGGGCGATCGCAGCGCGCAGGGACTCGTGTCGCTGCTCAGCGGATTTCCGTCGGTGCCCAACGAGGCGATCATGACGCGTCCGCGGAAGGCCGCCGCGCTGCCGCAACTTGCGCAGGCCATGCGCGGTGCCGGCTACCACGCGTCGTACTATTACGGCGGCGAACTCGCCTTCGCGAACATGAAGGCGTATGTGCTCAACGGTCAGTACGATCGCGTCATCGGTGTCGAGGCGTTCAGTGACGCGGAGCGCAACTCCAAGTGGGGCGCGCACGATCACGTGGTGCTGCAACGGCTGTTGCGTGACGTGCCGCGCAACCCGCGTCCGTTCTTCTCGACGATCTTCACGCTCAGCAGCCACGAACCGTTCGAAGTGCCCGAGTCGCCGCGGTTCGCTGGCGACGGTGAGTCGACGCAGTTCCTGAACGCGCATCATTACACCGACGCCAGCCTCGGTGCCTTTCTCGATGCGGCGTCCCGGCAACCGTGGTGGGACAGCACGCTCGTCGTGATCATCGCCGATCATGGCAGCTCGCTCCCCGATCCACCGAGCGGGCGGGCGGAAACGGTGCTCGACCGCCATCACATCCCGATGCTCTGGGTCGGCGGTGCGCTGGCCGTCCGCGACACGGTGGTGCATCGCATCGGCGCCTCGGTGGATCTCCCGCCCACGCTGCTCACGCAGCTTGGCGTGCCACACGCGCGATTCCGGTGGGGCCGGAACCTCCTCACAGCGCAGCCGGGTGGGTTCGCGTATGTCGCCCAGAACGACGGCTTCGCGTACATCGACCAGCGCGGCTGGCTGGTGAGCGACGAGCGCGCGCGGCGGACGCTCGCCCGGTCCGACGGGGCGGGGGCCACGCAGCAGCGTCTCGGCCGCGCACTCCTGCAGGGCTCATACGCGGACTATCTCGCCCGCTGATCGGCGCTTCCGGAGTGCGCACCGGCGTCGGCCCTCGCCGTGCGTCGTCGCGTGCCATTGATTTGCCCCCGGCAACGCGTCGGCCGCGCGTTCCGCCACCGTCCCTGACCTCCCGCCCATGCCCGCGATGCATCGCCGCCTTCTCGCCGCTGGTCTCGCCACGGTCGTCGTCCTCGCGACGACCACGCACGTCGATGCCCAGTCCCGCCGCGGAACGTCGGCGCCTGCGGCCGCACCAGCGGCGCTCGACACGGCGGCGTTTCGCGCCATGCAGTGGCGCAACATCGGCCCCTTTCGCGGCGGTCGCGCCAACACCGCAGCGGGCATCCCAGCGCAGCCGCTGACGTACTTCGCCGGCTATACCGGCGGAGGACTCTGGCGCACGGATGATGCAGGACTCAACTGGCGGAACATCTCCGACGGCTTTTTCCGCACCGGCTCCATTGGTGCGATTGCCGTCGCACCATCCGATGCCAACGTGATCTACGTGGGCACCGGCGAGGAAGCGATCCGCGGGCAGTCGTCGAGTTACGGCGATGGCGTGTACAAGAGCACCGATCAGGGGCGCACCTGGAGCAACGTCGGCTTGCGCACCACGCGACAGATCTCGGCCGTGCGCGTGCATCCCACCGATCCGAACGTGCTGTACGTCGCAGCACAGGGCGATCGCTGGAAGGCCTCGGCCGATCGCGGCATCTACCGTTCCAGGGATGGCGGCGCCACGTGGACACTGGTGCTCAAGGGCGTGAACGCGTTTTCCGGCGCGAACGATCTGACGATGGACGCCACCAACCCGCGCATCCTGTACGCGTCGTTCTGGGATCATCAGCGCACGCCGTGGATGGTGCGCAGCGGCGGCGAGGGCAGCGGCATCTGGAAGTCGGTGGATGGCGGCGACTCGTGGACGCGCCTCACCGACGGACTGCCGTCGCTGATGGGCAAGATCGGCATCAGCGTCTCGCCTGCGAATCCTGATCGCGTCTATGCGATCGTCGAGGCGGAGCGTGGCGGGCTGTATCGCTCGGACGATGCCGGCCGGACCTGGTCGCGTCAGTCGGAGGATCGCCTGATCCAGACGCGCAGCTGGTACTACATGAAGCTCACCGCCGACCCGAAGAATCCCGACATCGTTTGGGTGATGAATGCGCCGGTACTCAAGTCGATCGATGGCGGCCGGACGTTCCGCGTGGTGGACGCGACGCATGGCGACAATCACCATCTGTGGATCAACCCCACCGACAGTCGCTACATGGCCAACGCCAACGACGGCGGTGTGTCGGTGTCACTCGACGGAGGCACCAGCTGGAGCTCGCAGGACAACCAGCCCACCGCGCAGTTCTATCACGTCACCACCGATCACGACTTTCCGTACAAGCTCTACTCCGGCCAGCAGGACAACAGCAGCGTGATCATCCGCAGCCGTAGCGACGGCTTTGCGATCGACGTGCGCGACTGGTGGAATGGGCCCGGCTGCGAAAGCGCCAACATCGGCGTCGGCCCGAAGAATTCGCGGCATGTGTATGGCGGTTGCTATCAGGGGCTGATCGACGAGCTGGATCAGGAGACCGGCCTGTCGCGTGACATCATGCCGTGGCCGGCCATGAACCTCACCGAGCCCACCGACAAGACGCGCTATCGCTTCAACTGGACGGCGCCGATCCGTGTCTCGCAGCATGACGGCAACGTGCTCTATCACGGTGGCAACGTGCTGTTCAAGTCCACCGACCGCGGGCAGAGCTGGACGCCGCTGGGTGGTGATCTCACGAAGAACGACAAGGCTCGGCAGGGCAAGGGCGGCGGGCCGATCACGAACGAAGGCGCCGGTGGCGAGGTGTATGGCACCATCGTCGTGATCCACGAATCGCCGCACGATGCGAAGGTGCTCTACGTCGGTACCGACGACGGGCTGGTGCAGCTCACGCGCGACGGTGGCGCCACTTGGACCAACGTCACGCCGAAGGGGCTCACGGACGGCCTGACGAATGAGATCGAGGTCTCGCCATTCGATCCGGCCACGGTATATGTCGCATATCGCACCGATCGCATCGGCGACAACTCGCCGCACCTGTTCAAGTCCACCGACTACGGCACGACATGGACGCGCATCGTGAACGGCTTCCGCGAGGGTGAGCCCGTGCGCGTGGTGCGCGAGGATCCGGCGCGAAAGGGATTGTTGTACGCGGGGACGGAGACGGGCCTGTATCTCTCGTTCGACGGTGGTGTGCAGTGGGCGCCGTTCCCGGTGAAGTTTCCGGTGGTGCCGGTGACCGACCTCGAAGTGCACGACGGCGATCTCGTCGCGGCCACGGAAGGACGTGCGTTCTGGATTCTCGATGATCTCTCGACGATCCGTCAGCATGGTGAACCGGTGATGTCCGCGGTGGCGCATCTCTATGTGCCGCGAGCGGCCGTGCTGGCTGGTGGCCCGCCGGCGCCCGCGCGTAACGCCGGCCGCAATCCGGTGCCGGGCGCGAGCGTGTACTACCGCCTCGCCTCGCCGCCCGACAGCACCGGCGGCGTCACCTTCGAGTTCCTCGACGCGAAGGGTACGGTGCTGCGGAAGTACTCGTCCACTGATTCCATCATCTCGGCGCGACTGCGCCCGCGGGCAGGGCTGAACGTGGTGAACTGGGACCTCCGTCGAACGGCACCGACCCGTCTCGCCGGCGTCGTACTCTTCGGATCGCCGGGGAGCGGCGGTGCGCGCGTCTCGCCGGGGACGTATACGGTCCGCATGACGACGGGCATCACGATGAAGACGCAGTCATTCCAGGTGCTGCAGGATCCGCGTCTCGATGTGCCCGTGGCACAGGTGGCCGAGCGTGATTCGGTATCGGCGACGATCG
>JAYWIJ010000025.1:0-5169 GCA_043788935.1 Gemmatimonadaceae bacterium
ACCGAGCGCGTGAACTCACCGTATGCGGCCACCGCGCCGGCGGCATTCACGCGCACACCGCTTTCACTGGCGATGCTCCACGGATCACGGCCGCGCAGATTTTCCAGATGCTGTCGCGCCACGCTGAGCGCCGCGCCCTTGGCGGTGGCCGTGGTCTGCGCACGGATGCGCGACGTGTTGGCGGCACCGATCGCCATCACGCCGGTCGCGAGCAACACCACCGCCACCATCAGCGCCACCATCACGAAGCCGGGACGCTGTCCCGACAGTGGTGCAGTCTTCTCAGAAGAACGATCGAATCGACGGCTGCTCATTGCCAGGCTCCATCCACCCAACGCCAGACACGCACGTTGGCTGCAGAGTTGATCTCGACCGCGCTGACGGCAGCGCTGTCCGAGGCGTGCGTGAGGTACAGGAACCAGCTCGTGCCGAACGGTTCAGTGGTGCCGCGCGTCCCGAATTGCACGCGTCGTGTGCCCGGTACCCACGTCGCCACGGTGTCAGCCGGAACGCGTGGTGCAGCGCCACGCCCGAACACCACCTGATTCTCGATGATCCGGCTGTTCATCGGGCCGAAGGCCGTGAGTTCCGTCGCCACCTCGGCCAGCACCGAATCACGATTGTTGTCGAGGTAGGTGCGCCAGATGGTGTCGGCCACCACCACGCGGACGCGCGTGCGCGATGCATACGCCTTCGTGCGTGCGTGGTCGAGATCCTGCGCGAGCAGCCGTGCATTTTGCTCGACGGCGCCCTTGGTGGATGGGCGCATGAGTGGCGACGCCATCGACGTGAGGATACCCAGCAGCACCAGCACGATCAGCATCTCGACGAGCGACGTGCCGCGACGCTGCCGCATCAAAAGACACTCCGGTAGGAAATCTGGAGCACCGAGCCCAGTCGCGGCGTGCCGGGCGGCAGCAGCAGCGGATTGCGGAAGCGCGTCTCGAAACTCCAGTTGCGCTGCGGCGCGTTGTAGTAGGCGCGGCCGCCGACGCCGACGGGATTCAGCGCGTGCCCCCACCGCTGCAACGACTGCTGGCTGCTGAACAGCGACACCAGTGAGCCGGTGTAGTTGAACGCCGTGCCGGTGGCGGAGCCGCCCCAGTCCTCGAGGAATCGCGGGAAGTTTTCCAGACCGCCACCGTACGGCTGCGGGCCGCCGCAGACGCGCGCATCGCACGGCGTCTCGGAGTTGCCGCCCAGCAGTGCGGCGAACACGCTGGTGGTGCCGAACGTGCGCGGCCGTGGATAGGTGGTGGACGATGCATCCGTCCACGACGTCGACAGAAACGTGGCGACATCCGCGATCAGCGCGGCCGGCTTCCAGTTTGCGGTGTTGCTGTTGTAGTCACCAAGGACGTACATCGCCGAGTTCGTGACGATCGTCATGCCGCCGGGATCGCCGGCCACTGGCGCATTCGGCAAGGTGCCGCCGTTCCGGATTCGCAGGGCGGGATAATCGCGATTCGCGATACTGGTGTCGCGGCCCTGGAACTCGACGTAGACGATGGTGACCTGTCGGCTGGCAGGGCTGGCGTTCACGAAGGTGCGCAGTGCCGCCATGTCGAGTTCGAGCACGTCGGGGCGACGCATCTCGCGACCGTCCCAGAAGGCGTTGCGCACGAACTGGAAGATCGACGGACACGACGCGCCCAGTGCGGTGCGACCGCCGCTGCGGATGAAGGTGGCTTCAGCACAGATGTTCGTGAGCGGTGCCGCGACGTTCACCACGATGCGCAGGTCGGCCTTGTTGGCCATGCGCACGTTCGCGACGTCGGGGGAATCGCCAACCGATGCGGGGAGGATCAATTCTCGCGGGTCCATCGCGGCGGGCAGCGGCAATTTCAGCGGGCGCACACCGCTGACACGACTCATCAGCTTGCCGTTGAATCGCAGATTGCTGCGCGCCACGAAGGTCGCGCCGGCATGACTGCGGCTGTCGAAATCGAGCGGTGTCGGCACACCGGCATTGTTCGCGATGTTCACGCCGGCCAGGCGGATCGCGTCGTCCTTGCGCGACCAGAACACACTGTCGGCTGCCGTCAGCTGGTTCTGGTAGTTCGCGTTGGCGGAGCTGAGATACAGGTTGCGATTGGAGTGCACCCAACCGCTGAACGTCATCGGCGGACCGTTGTTGATCTCCAGGTCGCGATCGTAGAATACGCCGAACTGGAAGATCGGCACGGCTTGCACCGACACACCGAGTTCCACCGCGGCTCTATTGCTGTTCGCGTCGTTCGCGTCGATGCGCACCCGCATCGGCTGCTCGAGGGCATACAGCCCCGCGAAGGCGCCGCGCGTGATGATGCGGTTCGTCGGTGCGCCGACGACCTGCGTGTTCTGCGTGAACGTGAAGCCGGGAATCACCGGCGTGGTCAGACCGCTGACGTCGCCCGGTGTGATCACGCCATCACTCATGGCCGCATCGAGCTGCGACATGATCTGATCACCGGCGCCCTCGGCGGCGTACGCCACGCGTGTGGCGCGAACATCCACGCCGGAGGTCCGCGTGTAGACGGCGGCGGCGGCAGTGGCCACGCCCACCAGTGCACCCAGCAGCACCAGCAGGAGCAACGTGGACTCGAGGGCGAACCCCCGGCGGTCGTGCTTTGCTGACGGACTCGCGCTCGTGCGGTGATTCACATGCATCGACGACATACCACGCTCCAGAGTCAGGCCCGCCCAGTGGACGATGGACGTGGGACACTGGTCACAGCCGAGCTTGCCTCTGGAGGCGGTATGTTGTCGTCGAGCGGGTCGTTCGGGTCGTGCCGCACGGCGCTGCATCGGGGGAGATTCGGGTCTGACGATCCGATCCAGTGCGTGTGCATCGCTCTGCAGGGCAGGGAGCGGGCCACGTCGCAGCTGAGGGCTAAACGCTTGTCTTACATAAGCTTATGTAATGCCCGCGCTGTGCGGGCGATCCCGGATGGTCAGCGTTTCGCGAGAGTTCAGGCGAAGTGCGAGGATGGGCGCGCCGCTCGCCTCAATACCAAGCAGCCGACCGGAGCCTTTGTGATCAGGCGGGCTTTGCGACCTCTTCCCGCGGAAAGAGGGCGTCGCCCTTCGTCACCCGCCATCCCGCTGCCTCCACCGGCACCACAGTCGGCCAACGCCGGTCATGCACGCTGCCAGGCGCCCCCAGCGCTGCCCACAATGCCTGCGCCTTCGAGGGCATCACGGGGGCGATGGCGATGGCCTGCCGGGCCACCGAGCGGCCAAGCGTACCGAGCACCGCGAGCAATGCCTCCCGCTGCTCCGGCACCTTGGCCAGCGCCCACGGCTGCGACGCCTGGACGTACTCGTTCGCTCGAGCCGTGGTGCGCCAGATGGCGGCCAGCCCTTCATGCAGCAGGTATCCCCGCGATCCGTCCATGGCGGCCGCGGCGTCACGCAGGTCGGCAAGGTCGGCGGCGTCCAGCTCGCCCTCGGGTGCCGGTGGAATCACGCCATCATTGTACTTCTCGATCATCGACATCACTCGGCTGGCGAGGTTGCCGAATGCATTGGCCAGGTCGGAGTTGTAGCGTTCCCCGAAGCGCTCCCACGAAAAGCTGCCGTCGCCGTCGAACGGAATTTCGCGCAGCAGGAAGTAGCGGAAGGCATCGGCGCCGAAGCGGTCGATGGCCTCGCGCAGGTCGAGCTTCACGCCGGCGCTCTTGCTGAAGCGTTCGCCGCCCAGCAGCACGAAGCCGTGGCCCCACACCCGCTCCGGTAGCGGCAGCTCGGCCGCCATCAGCATGGCGGGCCAGATCACGCAGTGGAAGCGCGTGATGTCCTTGCCGATCACGTGCACCTGCGCCGGCCAGCGCGTCTCCCAGCCCTCTGTTGCCGGGAAGCCGGTCCCCGTCAGATAGTTCGGCAATGCGTCGAACCAGACGTACGTCGCCTGTGCCTGCCCGTCGCTGGTGGGGCGGGGAAAGGGCACCGCCCACGAATTGCGCGAGCGACTTGCGGACACGTCCTCGAGCCCCGAGTCCAGCAGGCCGAGGATCTCGTTGCGACGGCTGGACGGCTGCACGAACTGCGGGTTCGAGTCGATCAGTGCACGCAGACGATCGGCATAGGCCGACAGGCGGAAGAACCAGTTGCGCTCCTCCACCCACTCCAGTTCACGCGTGGGATGCAGCACGCAGTGGCCGTCGGCGATTTCCGCCTCGGTCTTGAACGACTCGCAGCCCACGCAGTACCAGCCCGCGTAGCTCTTCTCGTAGAACGCATCGGGCGCGCGATCGAAAATGCGCTCGATCAGCGCCTGCACACCGCTCTTGTGCGACGCCGACGTGGTACGGATGAACTGATCGTTCGAGATCTGCAGCGTCTGCCACATGGCGAGGAAGTGCTGCGCGATCTCATCGACGAACGCCTGCTCCGACACGCCGGCAGCGGCCGCCGTCTGCGCCACCTTCTGCCCATGTTCGTCCATGCCGATCATGAAGTGCACGTCGTGACCGAGCTGACGGTGCACGCGCGCGATCACGTCAGCGCCGATCTTCTCGAACGCATGGCCGATGTGTGGGTCACCATTCGCGTAATCGATGGCGGTGGTGATGTAGAAGCGCGACACGTCTGATGTGTTTGAGGACGGGGAACGACAGCGCGGCCCTGAGCGGCGGCGCGACATGCAAGCTACTGCGGGGCGGACTCGTCGCCGCTGGGACCGGGACGGCTGCCGCGACCACGCCGACCGCCGCGACGCCCACGACGTCGGCGGCGCTTAGGCGCGTCAGCGGAACCATCCGCTGACTCCTCGGCGCCATCCTCTCCCTCGTCGTCGTCCTCCTCGTCACCGGCCGCCTGCTCGACGACAGGCGGCGCCGCCACCGGCACCGCGCTCACCACAGGGTGTGGTTCCGGTGCTACCACCATTGCGGGCACCGACACCACTGGTGCCGCGACGGAGCGTGCGGGCAGCACCGGCAACGCGCGATCGGCCTGCGGCACACGGGTGCGCGTGGGCATCGTCGGCGCGTCGTCGAACGGCAGTTCACCTTCCTCCGCCGCCTCGCGCGCGTCGGCCACGCTGTGTTCCTCGGTGCCGCCGGGAGTCCACGCCGACGTCTCGCGCTTCAACTCCAGCAGCGTGATGATGCGCGTCTCGCCATCCGACCCGCGCAGCGTGACGCGATCATGGAAGATGTCGTTCAGCATCACTTTTTCTTCGCCCTT
>JAYWIJ010000026.1:0-5161 GCA_043788935.1 Gemmatimonadaceae bacterium
GACGTCCCGTGAGCCTATCACCGCGTTGGTCCCCCGGCTTGGGCACCAGCCAGGACCGGAGGCTGTCAGCAGATGCGGTCTCCCGCCCATCGGAGTTCCGCTCGACGTGGAGCGAGTCCACTCCGCTCGTGCACCGCACGCTGTCGCACCTGTTCGTGGAGATGATCCCGGATCGGCTGGAGCCGGCCGTACTTTACATCTCGACGACCTACGGCACGGCCGTGCACACGTGCTGCTGCGGGTGCGGAGAGGAGGTCGTGACACCGCTGACGCCCACCGACTGGGCCATCACGTTCGACGGGGAGTCTGTCTCGCTCTGGCCGTCCGTCGGCAACTGGAACGCCGCCTGCCGGTCGCACTACATCGTGCGGCGTGGGCGCGTGCTGACAGCGGAGCCGTGGACGGATGCGGAGGTGGCGGCGGAACGTCAACGGGATCGGGCGGCGAAGGCGCGCTACTTCGCGGAGCGCGACACGGCAGACGAAGACGATCCGCTTTCGGCGGCGGCGCTCACAACGGAACCACTCGCGGCAGAGTCCGCGCTGACGCTCACGCCAGCCGAGTTCCGTCGACGATGACGATGCGCCAACAAGTCAGCACGTAGGCGCCGCACACATCCACAGAAATGCACCTCGATAGTCGCGAACCAGTCGCGGGTGCACACTGCGTGGGACCGGTTTGGTCGACCCGATGCCCCAGTGTGCGACTCTCCTTCGCCGGCCTCGGTGCATGATGCGGTGCGCGAGCAGCCAGGCCATTCCGGCGACCAGTTGGGCGGGAGAACCTCACAGCAATGGCGATGCGTCGATGATGGTCCTGTACGTGATCAGGCAGAACGCCGACACCACTGCGGTGTACGCCGCCGCCGCTCGGACGACCGCCTATGTCGGAAACAGCTCAGCGCGGGACTCCGTGCGAGGTGCCGGTCGATGCGTCGTTGTGATCTGATTTTCGAGCACGTTCACGCCTCGTCACCCCGGACGGCGGGATGGGTGGAGCGCCGCGTCAGGACGACAGCGCCGCCTGCAGCTCCTCGAACGTCGCGAGCGCCGCCCGCAGATCCTCCACGATCTCCGCCGCAATCACGTCCGGGGCAGCAAGGTTGGCCGAGGCCTCCAACGCCTCATCCCGCAGCCAGAACACATCCAGGCTCGCCTTGTCGCGCGCGACCAGCTCGGCGTAGTCGTACGACCGCCACCGCCCATCAGGCGCACCGGTCTCGTGCCACGTCGGCGTGCGGTCGTGGCGGTTGGCAGGGTTGAAGCACGCCACGAACTCGTCGAGATCGGAACGCTGCAGCGGGTTGGTCTTCAGCGTGAAGTGCCTATTCGTGCGAAGATCATAGACCCACATCTTCTTGGTCTGGGGCTCGCTGCTCGCGGCGCGCCGGTCGAGGAACAGCACGTTCGCCTTCACGCCCTGCGCGTAGAAGATCCCGGTGGGCAGGCGCAGCAGGGTGTGCACGTCGCACTCGTGCAGGAGCTTCCGGCGGATGATCTCGCCGGCGCCACCCTCGAACAGCACGTTGTCAGGCAGCACGAGCGCCGCTCGGCCGTTGATCTTCAACAACGTCTTCACGTGCTGAACGAAGGCCAGCTGCTTGTTGTTGGTGGACGTCCAGAAATCGTCGCGCACGACGGTGAGGTCCTGCCGGTCTTCATCCCCATCAGCGTTCACCATCCGCACGCTGGACTTCCGCCCGAACGGTGGATTGGTCAGGACCACATCGTACCGCTCACCGGGGTCCGACCGCAGCGCGTCATCTACGCGCACGGCGGGCGTCTCCGTGTCACCCGCCGTGGGGCCGATACCATGCAGCAGCATGTTCATGGCGCACAGCCGAGCGACTCCGTCCACGAGCTCCGTGCCGTGCAGCGCCTCGAGCTTCAGGTGACGCTTCTGTGCACGACTCAGTGAGGGGTGCTTCTGCATGACGTGGTCGTGCGCGGCCAGGAGGAACCCGCCCGTGCCGCATGCCGGATCGGAGATAGTCTCTCCTGGCGTCGGTGCCACCACCTCGACGATGGCGCGGATCAGCGCGCGCGGCGTGAAATACTGGCCGGCGCCGCCCTTGGTGTCCTGCGCGTTCTTCTCGAGAAGTCCCTCGTACGCGTCGCCCTTCACATCCGCATCGAGCGCGAGCCACTGCTCGCGGTCGATCAGGTCGGCGATCAAGCGGCGGAGCTTGGCCGGATCCTGAATCTTGTTCTGCGCCTTGCGGAAGATGAGCCCCAGCATGCCCGGCTGACGGCCGAGGTTTTCGAGCGTGTGGCGGTACTGCACCTCCAGCGCGTCGCCGTCCTTCGCCTTCAGCGCTGGCCAATCGAACCCCGCCGGAATGACGGACGGCTGCGACCACGGCGCCTCCGTGCGCTCGTGCGCCATCTTCAGGAACAGGAGGAACGTCAGCTGCTCGACGTAGTCGCCGTACGACAGACCGTCGTCACGGAGAACAGTGCAGTAGTTCCAGAGCTTGGCGACGATGCGGTCAGATGTCACGGGTGCGGCGTGTGTGGCGTGGTGTTCGACGAGGGAACGAGAGCGTCGTGGCGACGTCGTGTAGGCGTCAAGGTTCCGGGGCGAGGAAGTAGATCGACTGCAGTGGCAGGCGACGCCGGCCCGATTCATCCAGCCGGTCGTAGTGCTCGGCCCAGAGATCGACCAGGCGCTCGATATCGATCAGCGTGACCCGCTTGCCATGCTGCGCGCGTGCTTCAGCCTTCGCGTCCTCCGTGAACCCCCCGAGGTTCACGAACACGCCCACTTCGTCCACGCCCACCACTGCCAGGAACGCCCGTAGCCCATCCACGGTGACCTTCGCCTGCTGGCGCTTGACCTGAACCTTCATACGCGGTGGTCGCGTCCCCAACGGGTCGTTGTACGCCAGGATGTCGACGCCCCCATCTTTGCCAGGCGGCGCCACCCAGCCGACGTGGTAGCCCATGGCCCGAAGCAGGGCCGCGACGAGGTCCTGAAATTCGTACGGCAGCATCTTGCCGAGATGCCGTTCGATGTCCGCCCACGCGGTTTCTTCCGCCTGCTCGAACGTGATGGTGGCGGTGTTCGAGGCGCCCACTGCCGTACCCGTCGGGGTGGGGGCAACGGCGGGCGCGTCATCGTCCGACTTCGCCTCGGTGCCCTTCTTCCATTCAGCGTACAGTTGCACGGCGCGCTTGTAGAACGCCTCAGGGTCCTGCAGCGTCTGATGCGCCTTCACACCCTCACTCGTCACCGACCACCTGCCGTGCTGCTTCACCATCCATCCCGCCTTCACACAATCGACGGTGGCATACCGGATGATCGTGTCGAAGCGTCGGCTGCCTGCATCGTACGCGCCGGCCTCGTACGGGCTCAGCGTCACCTTCGACGCGACGTACTCGATCACGTCGCGGCCGGGGAGTCCGTCAGGATTCGTGATGAGCTGATCGAAGGCGTGGCGGAGGAGTTCGCCGGTTCGCTTGCGGGTGACTTCGGCCATTGGATGCGTGAGGTCAGGTGGTGCATCGCACGGGACGTCGCCGAGTAGCGGGTCGTACGCTCTCGTCGGCACCGGCACGCGCCTCATCAGAATGGATCGACGCAGGATCTTCATCTGGATCGTGCGGCACGAGCAAACCGGCGAAGGCGCGATGGAGAATCGACTGACGTAGACGGGACGAACGGGCGAACTGCACGTTGATGTCGGCGGTAAGACGCGCAAACGCCTCGAGTTGCCTGTCCGTCTCGACAACTATGCGCTGCTGCTCGCCGATGGGCGGCACCGGCACTCGAAGCGTTCTGCACATTGTCAGCGAGACGTTGTACTGCCCCGCCGTTGCGCGCGCCTGCGAACTCAGTCGCGCAATGACCGGTTCGGCTTGAAGCATCAACGCGAGGTACCGATTGATCAGGTCAGGACCGGTGCGAAAACACACGACGGCTTGATTCGTGTTCCACTCCGGATGAGTATCTGGTACAACCGCCACCTTCCCTAGGGGTGGTCCGACGATATTCGTCAAGACGTCACCCGGAAGCAGACGCGAACGACGAAGCCGGCCGTCATGTGTGGCCCGTTCAACAAACGTCGGGCGCACGGTGAAGTCGAGCCGGCCCGTCATCGTCAAGTTGTAGACCTTGATGAAAGGGATCTCCCCAGAGCCCGCGAACATCCGATCCGCAGGCGGAGTGCTCCCACTATCGATCTTGCTGCAGCAGTCTGCCATAGTCCGCCACTGCCATCCATCGGGTAGTTCGTGCTCGAGGTCTGGCGCCGCGGCTGCGGCAGTCCCGCCCAGCACGCCATTGATGATTGCGCTCGCTCGAAATCGAGCCAGATTCGCCCGTGCTCTTGCGAGCCCTTCGACAGCCGCGTCGAGAGCCGACAAGTGCTCTTCAAGGCATGCGACAATCCGGCGCTGCTCCGCCAGCGGTGCAAGCGGCACGACTAGCTCCATCAGTCGCGACGTCTCGACACTCGCAACCGTGGTTCCAGCCTTCGTGCAGGAGCGAAGAATCTCGTCGCCCCGCCCGACGAGCAGCCAGTACAGATAGCGCGCGTCAACAGCAGCCGATGGACTGATCGCTTTGAGGTCTTGGTTCAGTGCGACAGGGATGGCGTTGATTGCAACGGGGAGAATTCGCTCGAGAATGCCGCTGCGCGTCACAATGAGAACGCTGTTCGGCGCTACCAGCCGCGTCGACGATTCACGCACAGCGTCTTCTGTGATGTAGTCCTCGGTCTTATGGAGCACGGCAACCTTCATGTCTTTCGGCGACACCCAGGGCACGGTTCCATCTGTCCAGTACCGTGATACCGCCTTCGACGGGGTGCCCCCTCCAGTCCACGTGCCCAACTTGCCGAGGGGGACCTGTGCCCATGCGGATGGTAGCTCTCCCGTCATGCCGCGATCACCCCGCTGACCTCTTCAAGAACTAGCGACAGCTCCGCGCCAAAAACTCGATGCGCCCCGGCGAGCCCTCCACGCTGCGTGAACGGCGGATCATCGAAGTCTTCGGCCTCAATCTCGACGTTTGCCGCCACGTGCTCGGCCATCATCATGAGCCACGTCCGTTGGTCAGCTGTGAACACGCGCCCGTCCGCCTCCGAACGCGCGAGCCACCCATCGAGCCGCACCCTCGCCACGGCAGGCAGGGGTACGAGCGCCTCATCCTGCTGCGTCGC
>JAYWIJ010000027.1:0-5142 GCA_043788935.1 Gemmatimonadaceae bacterium
ACCAGCACGCCCGGCATCGGCTCGACGTTCACGCTGCTGCTGCCGTGCGTTGACGTCGGAAGAAGCGTCGCCCCTCCCGTTGCACCGCCCGTCGACGTGCAGCCGACACACTGTGTGCTGCTGGCCGATGACGATCCCGGTCCCCGCGACACGCTGCGACGCCTGCTGGCGCACGAAGGATTCGGCGTCGAGGTGTCCGAGAGTGGCGCTAAGGCGCTGGCATTGCTCGAGACGCTCGGAGACCGGATCAGCATCCTCGTCACCGACTACGTGATGCCGCAGATGTCGGGACGGGAGCTGCTGGAACAGGCGCGCCTTCGCCACCCGCACCTGCCGGCCATCGTGATCTCGGGATACGCCCCCGACCGCGGCACCGCGGCGCTGCTCACGCAGCTCAACGCCGGATTTCTCGCCAAGCCGTTCACCGGCGCCAAGCTGGCGCAACTGATCCGGCATCAGCTGGTCAACCGCACCGCAGCGGCAGCCGCGCCGCACTCGCGCTGTTGTCGCGTCGTCCTGCGGTGCGCAACGTGACTACCATTCGCCGACAGGGCGATGCGATTCACTCCACCCGACCCGCCAGTGAACGATTCCCCGGACGACGCACTCGATCGCGACATTCGCCTGCTCGGCCGCCTCCTCGGCGACCTCATTGCGGAGCAGGCCGGGCAACCGGTGTTCGATGCGGTGGAAACGCTGCGCCGCGAATCGGTGGGAGCGCGACGCGAGGGTGGCCCAGCCTCGCCACGCATCGATCCGCTCGTCACCGGCATGGATCCCGACGTCGCGATCTACGTCATTCGCGCTTTCAGCTGGTTTGCGTTGCTCGCCAACATCGCCGAAGACGTGCATCATGCGCGCCGTCGCCGCTTCCACCGCGCCTCGCACTCACCAGCGCGGCCGGGGACCCTCGTCCACACGGTGCAGGTGTTGCGCGACGCCGGTCTCACCGACGATCGCATCGTCGAAACGCTGGCGCACATCGAGGTGAGTCCGGTGCTCACGGCGCATCCCACCGAGGTACGCCGCAAGACGATCCTCGACACGCAGCGGCGCATCGCCGAGTTGCTGGTCGTACGCGATCGGATGCGGATGGACCCCGAAGAGGAAGTCGAGTGGGAGGCGTCACTCAAGCTGCAGGTGCTCACGCTCTGGCAGACGTCCCTGCTCCGTCTCGCGAAGCTGCGCACGCGCGACGAAATCGCCGAAGCGTTGCGCTACTACGAGCTGACACTGTTCTCCGAGTTGCCGGCGCTGCAGCTCGCGGTACAGGCAATGGTGGAACAGCTCGCGCCGGGACACGCACCGCGCATCGCACCGGTGGTGCGCATGGGATCGTGGATCGGCGGGGATCGTGACGGTAATCCGTTCGTGACGGCCGATGTGCTGAACATGGCCGTGGATCGCCAGGCCACGACGGCATTCACCCACCAACTCGCCGCGCTCTTTCAGCTCTCGCTCGAGCTGTCGATGTCGGTGCGCCTCGTCACGCCGAGTGACGCACTGCTGCTGCTGGCCGAGGCCTCGGGCGATGCATCGCCGTTTCGCGCGGACGAACCGTACCGTCGCGCATTGCGCGGCATGCATGCCCGACTCGCTGCCACCGCGAAACGCACACTCGGCGTGATACCTGGTCGGGCCCCGCATGCTGATCTGGAGCCGTACGCCGATCCCGCCGAGCTCTCGCGCGATCTCGCGATCATCGAGGCGTCGCTGCATGGCCACGGTGCCGGGACACTCGCCGTTGCACGGGTCGAGCCGATCCGCACGACCGTGGACCTGTTCGGCTTTCATCTCTGCACACTCGACCTGCGGCAGAACAGCGACGTCCACGTGCAGGTGGTGGACGAACTGCTGCGCCTCGCCGGGGTGGTCCACGACTACGGCGAACTGAGTGATGGGGCGCAGGCCATCGTGCTTCGCCGCGAACTGGCCACGCCACGACCGCTGGTGAGCCCTGCGGTGACGTACAGCGAACTCACGCGGGGTGAACTCGCCATCGTCGGCACGGCAGCGACGGCCATGCACCGCTTCGGCCCGCGCGTGATCGGCCACTATGTCATCTCGAAGTGCACGTCGGTCGCCGACATACTCGAGGTGGCGATCCTGCTGCGCGAGGCCGGGCTGTTCGTACCGGGACCCGTGCCGAAGCTGGCCGTGGACATCGTACCGTTGTTCGAGACGATCGAGGATCTCGAATCGGCGGCGGATACGCTGCGCGCACTGCTGGACATGCCCGAATACCGTGAGTGGCTTCGCGTCGCCCGCGGCAACAGGCAGGAAGTGATGCTGGGCTACTCCGACAGCAACAAGGACGGCGGCTATCTCACCGCCAACTGGGCGATTTACAGAGCGCAGGCGGAACTGGTGCAGGTCGCGCGCGACGCCGGCGTGTCGTTGCGGTTCTTCCACGGTCGCGGCGGTACGGTGGGACGGGGCGGCGGTCCGAGCTACGATGCCGTGCTCGCACAGCCACCCGGCGCCGTGAACGGCTCGCTGCGCGTCACCGAACAGGGTGAGGTGATCGCGGCGCGGTACGCCGATCGCGACCAGGCGCGTCGCAGCCTCGAGGCAATGGTGTCGGCCACCGCGATCGCCACCGCCGACGGCGTGGCGAACGCACCGGAGGATGCGGCGTTCGCACGCGCCATGAGCGAAATGTCGGTGCTGTCGCTCCACGCGTACCGCTCGCTGGTGTATGACACGCCCGGATTCGTGGAGCTGTTCCGCGCGATCACGCCGATCCGTGAAATCAGCACATTGAACATCGGCAGCCGGCCGGCGTCACGCACGGCTTCCGCACGGATCGAGGACCTGCGCGCCATTCCGTGGGTCTTCAGCTGGAGTCAGTGCCGCATCCTGCTGCCTGGCTGGTATGGCGCCGGCGCAGCATTCAACGCGTGGGCCACGACGCCCGCACGCATCACGCTGTTGCAGCGCATGCACCGTGAATGGCCCTTCTTCCGCACCGTCATGTCGAACATGGGCATGGTGCTGGCCAAGAGCGATCTCGACATCGCGGCGCGCTACCTGACGCTTGCTCCCGATCGCGCACTGTCGCAGACCGTCTTCGCGCGCATCAGCGATGAACATGCACGCGCCGTTTCGTGGACCGAGCAGATCACGGGCGCTCCACTGCTCGGCGACAATCCCTCGCTGGCGCGCAGCATCAGGAATCGCTTTCCGTACCTCGATCCACTGCATGCCATTCAGGTCGATCTGTTGCGCCAGCTACGCAGTGGCAACGACGACCCGCGACTCGTTCGCATCATTCAACTCACGCTGAACGGTGTGGCGGCGGGGCTCCGGAACAGCGGCTGACGCGTGGGAGGGTGCCGTCACTCGCCGGCTGTGGCGGCTACCGCCTCGACGGCACGGATGACCGCTTCCATCGTCATTGCGCTGGCGGGCTCCTGCAGCAACGCGCGGAGCGGCGATGCCGCACTCTGCCACGCGACATCCGACTGCTGCTCACGCAGCAACCGTCGCATCTCATCCATCGGCTTTCCCTTCGCCTCAAAAAATTCGGGCCGCGGGCGATAGGCCGCATGGCGCGCGCTTTCGGTCCAGACACCGAGGTCGAACCACGCGGCGGCGCCGGTCAGTGCGCGAATCTGCGAGGAGACCGTCGTCCGGGCAGGCTGGTCGGGCAGTGTCCCCGACGAGCGTGCCGCATTGAGGGAGGCAGCCATCGGCGCCGAACCATCCACGTCGCGCAGCAGATCCAGCAACGCCACCGACGCCGCACCGGCAGCGATGGAATCCCGGGAAAGCGCAGCGATCTCGAACTGCGCGACGCGGACCCCGGCGCGATAGGCGCGCGCCGTGCGCACCCGTGCATCGGCCGACCCTCGCATGACCGTCCACGCAGGATCGACGGCTCCGGCGCCGAGGGCTCGTTGCACGGTCCCATTGCCCCGCGCCTCCCTCGGCCCGACGGCGAGGTGCGCCACCTCCAGCACGCCGGCGGCAGCCCCGTCGCTCCGGACGCTGGCGTTTCGGGTGATCGTGACGATTGCGATCAATGAGGCGGCGAGCATCAGCGGTGCCAGCAGGCGACGCGCGCTGGCAGAGCGAGTGGTCGTTCGGGCGACGACGACGGCAGGGGCGACTGCCGGTGTCACGACGATGGGCGTGACGCGCTGTCGGCGCTCGTGTTCGCGCACGCCACGTGTGTCGCCGATCCCGGGGACGGCCAGCGACGGCTCGGCGTCGAGCGCGGCGCGGATGTGCACCGTTTCCACGAACCGCGCGTACTGGTCGCGATCCGCGGCGATGTCGCGCAGCACCGCCGCACGCTCTTCCCCCGTCGCCGTGCCGTCGAGCAGGGCTGCGATCATGTCGGTATCGTTTGGGGTGTGGCTCATGCGGCAGCCCAGCGAGAGGTCGGCGACGCCCGGTGATGGTCGCATGTTATCACCATGCGACGTCACTTGCGAGCAGGTCCAGCGCCCGGTCACGGTCCAGGCCGCGTGCCACGACCCGTTCCCGCAGTCGTTGCTCGATCGCCTCGATGCGCCGGTACAGCGGCTTCTGCTCCAGCTGGAGCGTCCTGGCGATGTCCGCAATCGAGAAGTCATCCCAGAACCGGAGTTTCATGATGACCTGCTCCTCAGGCGACAACTCCGCGATGGCCGTCCGAAGCACGGCGAAATCATCTGCGGCGGGCAGCGCGTCCGGCGCCGCGACGGCCTCACTCGCCGTCCCGTCGAGGACGCTCAGTGGCACCTCAGCCGACGAGACCCGCGCCGGCAGTCGCGACGCCATGCGGCCAAGCTCCGCGCCGGTCAGCGGCACGCCACGCGACTGCAGCAGCTCGACACACTCGCGCAGCGGATAGCCGTCACGGAACAGCAGTTCCTCCAGGCGCACACCGACCGGACCCATGCGAGTGGCGACCGCCGAGGGGCGCCAGCGGCCCCAGACGAGGTTGCGGTAGTCATGGAAGAGGTTCCCCAGCACCACCGACAGATAGGTTGCCATCGACGACCGGCCACCAAACTTCCGGAACACGGCGTAGTCGCTGTCGATGATGCGCGCACGCACCCACGAGCTGAATTCCTCGGCGTCAGTGGTGCTCAGCACGTGACGGCGCGCAATGACGGCGAGAATCCGCTCGATCACCGGCAGGTGTTCGACGAA
>JAYWIJ010000028.1:0-5106 GCA_043788935.1 Gemmatimonadaceae bacterium
ATCGCGCACGGCGCCGCTGTCGCCGGCGGCCACGACCACCGGCGCCGCACGTGTGGCGTACCGGCGCGGCACCGGAATGTCGGCCAGCACGCTGTCGGCACGATACTGCTGTCGGCGCAGACTGGCTGCGGCGCGCGCCAGATCGACGGTATCTGCGGTGGCCGGCACGCGCTGCAGCGCGTCACGCTCCACACGCGTGAACCAGAGCAGCAGGCCGAACGACAGCGCGAAGGTCATCGCGCCTACACTCACCAGCAAGCCGCTGCGATGCGCGAGGTTGCGCGCACGCGCCGCCATCCATCGGGAACGCGGCGTGGCAGTGGGGACGTCGTCGTCGGCAGTCACACGGGAAGAATAGCCATGAAAAGCAATGCGGCGCCCGGCCGAAGCCGGGCGCCGCACCAGAACTGCAACAGCAAGCGCTTACTGAACGGTGATCTTCATGATCATGTTCATCGCCTGGTGCGGCGTGCAGATGACCGTGTACGTGCCGGCGGCAACGCCACCGAACGACATCGTCCACGCTTCACCATCCGTCACCAGCATCTTGCCCGTCAGGTCGCCCGAAGCTTCCGGCATGTTGGCCGTGATCTGCGCGGCCGAAGCGCCAGCCGTCGCCGGATCGAACGCGACGTTGTGCGGGCCACCCTTGACCGAAACGAACTTGATGCCGTCGCCGGCCTTGACCGAGATCTCAGCGGGCTCGAAGCGATAGCCCTTCTCGTCACCGATCATGTTGACCGTGTGCGTCGTGCCCGAAATCGGCGTCGCGGCCATTGCGCCAGCGGCTGCCGGCGCGGCGGCGGCCGGGGCGTCCATCGCCGGCGCAGCTGCCGCGGCGGTGTCTTCCGCCTTCTTCTCACCACCACCGCACGCTGCAAGCGCAAAGGCGCTCGTTGCCACTGCCAGAACCTTGAACCGCATGAATGACTCCTCGTATCCGGTGATAATCCAACTGACAAACGTGACGATCTCAAATGACGACTGCTGCAGCTCCGTGCCAGACTTCGCCTCGAAACTGCGGGAAGCATAGGGCACCAAGCGCCGGGAACAAGTCCCCGTAGCCCGGTCTGGCCACATGGGAGATGCTTCTCCACAGAAATCAAACACACGGTGGCCTCCAGCGGGTTCCGTATCGATGCGGAGGCGCCCATCCGTTGACCCGTCATCCCCGGGCCGCTAGCCTTGTCCGCATGCAGCAGAACCCGGCCGTCCAGCATCACCACCACCATCATGGTCGCCGCCCGACGGGCGTCGTCCGGGTGTGGTGCTGCGCGTAGCTCTCGCGCGCTGGCACACTGCATCGCGGCGGCCCGTCCGGTTTCTGGACGGGCCGCCGCTGTTTTTGTCCTTACACTGACTCATCGCATGCTCCGCATTGCCCTGCCCAACAAAGGCCGCCTCTCCGAGGATGCCCGTGACCTCTTCACCGACGCCGGCCTGGAAGTCAAAGGCAAGGGCGAGCGCGCCCTGACTGCCTCGCTGGGCGGCGAATTCGAGGCGATTTTCGTGCGCGCTGCCGACATCCCCGAGTTCGTGGCGGACGGGGCGGCACAGGCCGGTATCACCGGGGTCGACCTCGTCCACGAATCAGGCCGCCAGGTCGAGGAACTGCTCGATCTCGAGTTCGGTCGCTGCCGACTGGTCGTGGCGGTCCGCGACGACAGTCCGATCCGCGATGTCTCCGGCATCCAGGGGCGCCCGCGCGTCGCGACGGTCTTCCCCCGCATCACGGCAAACTTCTTCGCCGCGGCCGGAATTCCCGTGGACATCGTGCCGGTGTCCGGCGCGGCCGAAATCGCTCCGCACCTCGGCATCGCCGACATCGTCGTGGACCTCACCGAAACGGGCTCCACGCTCAAGGTGAACGGCCTCGTCGAAATCGCGACGGTCCTCGAGTCGTCGGCACGGATGATCACCACCGTGCCCGCCGGTGACCCGCGTCGCACGCAGCTGGATGAACTGGTGGACGCACTCTCGTCGGTGCTGCGCGCCCGCAGCCGTCGCTATCTCATGGCCAACGTGCCGCGCGCCAATCTCGCCCAGGTCCAGGCGATACTGCCCGGCATCAACGGCCCGACGGTGATCGACATCATGGATCACGGCGAAATGGTGGCCGTGCACGCCGTCGTGCCAGCGGCCACGATCTACCGCACCATCGGGCAGCTCAAGCAGCTGGGCGGGCAGGGGATCCTCGTCACGCGCATCGAGCGTTTGATGCCATGACCGATCCGATCTTTCGTTTTACCGGCGCCGTTTCCGCGCTCACATCCGCCGAACGGCGCACGCTCTATGACCGCAGCACCTCGGTGGACGACGCCGTGCGCACACAGACCGCGGCGATCATCCGTCGCGTGCGTGAGACGGGCGACGTCGCACTGCGCGAACTCGCCGCACAGTTCGACGGCGCAACGCTCGACAACATCGAAGTGCCGCGCTCCCAGTGGGAGCGTGCGCGCGATGGCATGGAGCCGGCACTGCGCTCAGCGCTCGAACGCACCGTGCGCAACGTCCGCGCCGCACACGCGGCATTTCTCCCCGTTGCGATGGAAGTCGAAACGGAGCCCGGCATCATCGTCGGACGCCGCCCCGATCCGCTGCAGCGCGTGGGCGTGTATGCGCCGGGCGGCCGGGCGGCCTATCCGAGCTCGCTGATCATGGGCGTGGTGCCGGCCAAGGTCGCCGGCGTGAACGATGTGATCGTCTGCTCACCTCCCGGCCCCAACGGATTGCCGAGCGACGTGGTGCTGGCCGCCGCTGCAATTGCGGACGCCGATCGTGTCTTCGCCATCGGTGGCGCCGGTGCGATCGCCGCGATGGCGCATGGCACCGACAGCGTGCCGCGCGTGGATCGCATCGTCGGCCCGGGCAACGCGTATGTGGCCGAAGCGAAGCTGCAGTGTGCGGGCGCCGTCGCGATCGACTCGCCAGCGGGGCCCAGCGAACTGCTCGTCATCGCGGATGACGCCGTCGATCCGCAGGTCGTCGCGCGCGAACTGCTGGCACAAGCCGAGCACGATCCCCGTGCTGCGGTGGTGTGCGTGGCGATCGGTGCCGATGTGGCGGCGCGTGTCGCGCAGGACATCGCGGCATTGCTGCCCGCGATCGATCGCCGCGACATCGTGACAGAAGCCTTGGCGTTTGCCGGCGGCGTGCTGCACACCGCGACGCTGGACGAGGCCATCACCTTCGCCAACGAGTGGGCTGCCGAACACCTCCTGCTCGCACTCGCGCCGGCATCGCTCGATGTGGCGTTCGCACAGCTGCGCGGCGCCGGCACGGTGTTCATCGGCGAAACGGCCAGCGTGGCATTCGGTGATTACATGACCGGTGCCAACCACGTGTTGCCCACCGGCGGCCTGTCGCGCTGCTACTCTGGCCTCTCCACGCTCGACTTCATCCGCTGGACGTCGTGGCAGCGTGTCACGCCGGCCGCAGCCGCCTCACTCGCCCCCGACGTCGGCCGCTTCGCCGACAGCGAGGGTCTGCCCAATCACGCCGTCACCGCACGGCAGTGGAGTGTCCGCTCATGACCACGCCAGTCACCGACCGCCTCGCCGTCGCGCGGGCGGCGTACGACGACGTGCCGCTCTACGATCCGAAGCGCACGCCGGTGAAGCTCGACCTCACCGACAACACCAACCTGTGGGGCGTACCACCGCACGCGGAGCGCGCGATCCGCGAGTTCGCGTCGAGCACCGTCACGCGGTATCCGACGTTGTATGGCACGGAACTCAAGCGCGCGCTCGCTGCGCACGCTGGCGTCACGCCCGACATGGTCGTCACAGGCTGCGGCTCCGATGACATCCTCGACTCGGCGATGCGTGCGTTCGGCGATGAAGGCGATCTCGTGGCCGCGTCGGATCCGACGTTTGCGATGGTCCCGATCTTCGCGAAGATGAACGTGCTGCGTTCCACGCTCATCACCGAACTGCCCGATCACGAAGTCGATGCCGACGCGCTGCTGGCCACGGGCGCGAAGCTGATCTACGTCTGTTCGCCGAACAATCCCACGGGCGCACTCGTCGCGCGGAAGACGCTCGAGACGCTGATCGACCATGCGCCCGGCGTGTTGCTGATCGACGAAGCGTACGTGGAGTTCGCCGGCGTCTCGAACGTCGACCTCCTCGCGCGATCACCGCGTGTGATGCTGATCCGCACGATGTCCAAGGCGTTCGGACTCGCCGGTCTCCGGATCGGCTACGCACTCGGACATCCGTCGCTCGTCGCTGAAGTCGAGAAGTCGCGCGGTCCGTACAAGGTGAGTGCACTGGCGGAGCATGTGGCGGTGACGGCGCTGCGACAGGATGTGCAGTGGGTGGAAGAGCACATCCAGCTCGCCATCGAGAATCGCGACAAGTTGACGATCGAACTGCTCAAGCTCGGTCTCGATCCGCTGCCGTCGAGCGCAAACTTCGTGTGCGTGCCGGTACCGGACTGTGTGGAAGTCGGCATGGCGATGCGCGAAAAGGGCGTTGGCGTTCGGCCCTTCCCGAACCTGCCGCGCGTCGGCGATTGTCTGCGCATCTCAGTGGGCCCGTGGCCGCTCGTCGACCAGTGCGTGAAGACACTCGCCGCAGCGATGAAAATGACGAAACCGAAAGCGAAGAAGTCGTGAAGCTCAGCATCTTCGACTACGGCGCCGGCAACCTGCACTCGCTGATCAAGACGCTCGAGCGTCCGGGCATCGATGTGCAGGTGGACACCGATCCGCTCCGCGCGATCGACGCCGATGCATTGGTGCTGCCGGGCGTCGGTGCATTTCCCGCCGCGACCTCGGCACTCGGTGATGACGGCCGCACGCGCATGCGCGATGCGATTCTCGCCGGACTGCCCACGCTCGGCATCTGTCTCGGCATGCAGGTGCTGTTTGACGGGAGCGATGAAGGGGGCGGGGCCGGGCTCGGCGTGATCGGCGGTCGTGTCGATCGGTTGCATGCCGAACGCATCCCGCAGATCGGCTGGAACCAGCTCGAGATGGGCGTGGGACGTGATTCGCTGCTGGACGCCTCCGAACTCCGCACCGCCTATTTCGCCAACAGCTTCGTCTGCCGCCCCGTTGATCCCGGTGTGGTGGTGGCGTGGAGTACGCACGAGCAGGATCGC
>JAYWIJ010000029.1:0-5078 GCA_043788935.1 Gemmatimonadaceae bacterium
ACGGCCATCGCCTGGCATCCGGGCGAGAAGGCCACGTTTGGCGACGCGCAGGTCGATGCGTGGCGCACGGCGCAGCGCGCGCACGCGATCGCCAACGGCGTGTTCGTGGCGTCGCCGAACCGCGTCGGCTTCGAGCCCGAGCCCGGCACCGACGGTCTCGAGTTCTTCGGCCAGTCATTCATCGCCGATCCGTTCGGTCGGTATCTCGCGCAGGCGGGCACGGAGCCGGAGATTCTCGTCGCGACGTGCGACCTCGGCCTGATCGAGGAGACGCGTCGCAATTGGCCATTCCTGCGCGATCGCCGCATCGACGCCTACGGGCCGATCACGCAGCGTTGGCTGGCCGGTCGTTGAGTCGCCGCATCGAGTTGTCCGCACTCGGTCCCGTGCGGATGCCTGCCGAATGGGAGCGTCACGACGCGACGTGGATCGGGTGGCCCACGCACGAACCCGACTGGCCCGGCAAGTTCGCGCCGATCCCGTGGGTGTATGCCGAAATCGTGCGGGCGCTCGCGCCGTACGAGCGTGTGGAGATTCTCTGTCAGAACGACGCGGTGTGCGACGAAGCACGTGCCGCGCTCACAATGCACGGCGTGGATGCCGGGCAGTATCGGTTGCATGTGCAGGCCACGGACCGCGTGTGGCTGCGCGACTCGGGACCGACCGGCGTGCAGCGCGCTGACGGCAGCGTGGCGCTCGTGCACTGGGGCTTCGACGCGTGGAGCAAGTACGACAACTATGCGCTCGACGTGCAGGTGCCGGAGGCGGTGGCGCGAGTGACGTCGCTGCCGCGTGTGGAGGCGATGCGTCACGACAACGGACAGCGCCTGATTCTCGAAGGCGGCGGCATCGAGACCGATGGACTCGGCACGATGCTGGTGACGGAAGAGTGGTTGCTGTCGGATGTGCAGGTCCGCAATCCGGGCTTCACGCGCGCCGACTACGAGCGCGCGTTTCACACGTACCTGGGCATCACGCACACCATCTGGCTGGGCGAGGGATGCGTGGGCGACGATACGCACGGACACGTGGACGACATCGCGCGCTTCGTGTCGCCGGGCGTGGTGGTGCTGGCGCATGAAGACGATCCCGCTGACGAGAATCACGCGCGGTCACTCGACAACCTGCACCGCTTGCAGCGCGCGACGGATGCGCGCGGCGAACCGATTCGGGTGGTCACACTGCCGTATCCGCGCGCCGTCATCATGGACGGGACGCGCTTGCCGGCCAGCTACGCCAACTTCTACATCGCCAACGGCGTATGCATCGTGCCCACATTCAACGATCCGAACGATCGCATCGCGTTGAACATTTTGGCGGCGCTGCTGCCTGATCATCGCATCGTGGGCATTCACGCGGTGGATCTGGTGTGGGGCCTGGGTACGCTGCATTGCCTGAGTCAGCAACAGCCTGCCGCCGCCACGGTGTCGGTGGCCTCGTGACGATGCCGCCGATGCCGTCCGGATCGGACACGCCGCCGGAGGTGCCGCCGGAGATGCCGAAGAACGAGCTGCCGCGCTGGGCGCAGAAGCAGAATCAGCAGCGGTCGCTCGAGCAGCCGAGCGACGGTGAGATGGAAGCCTTCATCGGCCCCAAGTGGGAGAAGGTGTACCGACGGAAGATGGCGCCGTTCTTCGAGGACGCGTCGTTTGTGCCGACGTGGAACTGGAGTGCCGCGATCGCCTTTCCGCCGGCGTGGTTCCTGTACCGTAAGCTGTATCTGCCGTTTGCCTTCTTCTTCCTGATGCCCGGTATCGCGTTCCGACTGCTGACCGGCACCGACAAGCCGCTCACGATGGCCGCCATGCAGCAGCCGGAGAACGAGTGGCTGCTCATGATGAACGCGGCGGTGTTCGTGTCCACGATGCTGGCGTCGGGCGGGACGGCCAATTGGTTCCTGTATCGTCGGGCCCGCGCGGCGAACCGACTGGTGGTACAGCAGCAGTTACCGCAGGCGGACGCGGACCTGTTGCTTCGTCGAGTTGGTGGTGTAAACAAGTTGGCGACCTCGCTGTTCGTCGCGCTGTCGATGATGCTTGCCGTAGCAACGATCGGGGGATGATCGGTGCATGGTGGGCGCGTCGGCTCGGAACCGGGGCTTCTGGTGACGCGCATCGCGGATGGGCTGTTGTACACCGATGACTGACGCGGAGCTGGTCGTTCGGACCCGCGCTGGTGACCCCGACGCCTTTGGGACTCTGGTGTCGAGGTATTACGACGCGTGCTGGCGTTTCGCGTACCACATGCTGGGGGAGCGAGCAGATGCGGAGGACGTGGTTCAGGACTCCTTCTTGCGCGCGTACCTCGCCATCGGTCGGTACGACGAGCGCGATCAGTTCCGCGGGTGGCTCTTTCGCATTCTGACCAACCAGTGCCGCAACGCCCTTACCTCCCGCGGTCGTCGCACGCGTCGGTTCGTGCAAGACGAAATCGCTCTTGAGAACGCGCCGGCCCCTCCCCTTGGGCTCGCGACCGGCGTCGAAGACGCCGCGCTCGTGCATGCACTCGGCCAGCTCGACCCGCTCCAGCGGGAAGCGCTGTTGCTCAAGTACGCCGAGGGGCTGGAGTACGGCGAGATGTCGGCGATGACCGGCGCCGGCGAATCGGCGCTCAAGATGCGCGTGAAGCGAGGCAGCGAGCGGCTGCGCGCCCTGCTCGGGAGGTCGCTTGACTAGCGCGCACTCAGGCGGGCCGAACGAGCCCAACGATCTCGACCTCAGCTCGTTCACGGACGACGCCACCTTGGTGGCCCGCCTCAGGGCGTCGTACGCCCGCGTCCCTGCCACGGATGCCGCCCAGATAGCCCGCTGTACGACCGCGGTACTGGCCGAAGCCATGCACGCTCCCACCCGTCGGTTCGGCGGCGCGCTGCGCCCTCGATGGTGGTGGGGCGCCACGGCGGCGGCGGTGTTGGTCGTGAGCGTCATGCGTCCGTGGCGGCCCGAAGTCGCCGTCCAGCGCGCCGGCAGTGCATTCGCGGGTGCCGCGCCGGCAGCGGGCCCGGTAGGCACGACGGCGGAAAGCGGCGACGCGATCCGCTTCGACCTCACGCTGCCGAGCTCCGCTCAGGGCGTCGCGCTGGTCGGTGACTTCAACGGCTGGGACGAGCACGCCACGCCGATGATCCGCCGTAGTCCCGACGGGGCATGGACGGCGAGGGTACCGTTGCCGCCCGGCCGTCATGTGTATGCCTTCGTGATCGACGGGCGCACCTGGCTCGTTGATCCGCTGGCGCCGCAGGTGCCCGACGAGGGGTATGGCCCGGCCAACGCCGTCGTCGTGGACGGCCCGCAATGAGGCCCCGCGCACGGACCGCATGGTGGCTCACGCTGCGGCTGCTTTCCACCACGATCGCCTCGCCGCTGGCGGCCGCGACTGTAGTGTCCACGAGCCACGCGGACTCGGTACGGTCGGCCGCGTCGCTGGTGGCGTCGATCGACACCGTGTTCTTTCGCGATCCGCAGGGGCAGTTCGACGCCGCCCGGTTCGACACGCTCACCGCCAACGCGCTGCGGCTGCTGCTCGAAGACGCGGCGGCCAAGGGACTGCCCACCGCGCCCCTGATCAATCGCGCGCTGGAGGGTGCCGCCCGCCGGGTGGGTGGCCAACGCATTCTGCTAGTGGTACGCGCCCATGCGGCCGCGCTCGCGGAAGCCAAGGATGCGCTCGGTGACGGCAGTACCGTCGCCGAGCTCGACGCCGGAGCCACCGCACTGCGGGCAGGCATCGACGCCAGAACCCTGATGGTCGTGCGAGGCACGCGTCCGGCCGGCACCGCCGTGACGGCGCTGGTGGTGCTGGCCGATGTGGTCAAACGCGGGGTGCCGGCGGCGACGGCACGCGAGGCGGTCTCCGCGATCGCCCGGATGCCCAAGTCCGACGACGCACTGCTGGGGCTGCAATCCACGGTGGCAAAGAACTCGCAGCGTGGGCCCGGTATGGCTCTCGACGCGTTGAATCGCTATGTTCGAGGTACGGTCTCCGGTGCCGTGTCGCCGTCCACTCCCGCGACGAGCGACCGCAAGCCGGTCCGCCCTCCTGATTCGTGACGCCCGCTCACCTCCCACTCAGCGCGTCGCGCCGCCGCTCGTTCCCGAGCCGCGGATGGGCTTTGCCACGCGCGTTTGCACCGTCAGCGTTGGTGTCGTGGGCGGTGGCGGGTCTGACGATTGCGCCGTCGCTTGCCGCGCAGGTGCGCGGCGACGCGCCGATCGCGCCCGCAGCCACTATTGGTCCAGTCACCGACGCCTCCACGTTGTCGGTCCTTGGCATGGCGGCCCTGCCCGACGGCACCGGGAACACGCTCACGCAGCGCAACGATTTGTGGCTTGGCGCGACGCAGCCGCTCGGCCGCATCGGCCGCGTGCGTCTTTCTGCCTTGGGTACGGGGAATTGGCGCGTGCCGCAAGGCGTGGGTACCGACGGGCAGCTTGAAGGCACGCTCGCCCTTCGCGCGCGAGCCCGTGTGGGCGAGCAGCGGGTGTGGAGCGCCATCAGCTACGGGCACGCGGCGGTGAACGGCGCCAACCTGACGGCCGGCATTCTCGGCAATGCGATGCCCCCCATGTCGGCTGGTGGCCTCGACCTGCGCGCGGCCGACACAACGGTCTCGCGTCGCGTCGACGTGGGCGCCATCAGTCGCGCCGAAGCGGGCATGATGACGAATCTGGCGGGCATGGAGTTCTCGTTCGGTTTCTCGGTCGAGCGTGCGACGCGCACGACCACGCAGACGCTGACGATCGACGAGCCCGACGCGATTACGATGCCGACGGTCGGGGGATCCACGCGACTCGTGAGCAATCGCACCACGCGCTCCCTTCAGCGCCGTGACATTGCCACCGGCATCGCGTCGCTTGGCTTCAACACCGGGCCCACCACGTGGCTGGTGTCAGTGACCTCGCCGGTCGCCACGTGGATTTCCAGCGACGCGCTCGCGCCCAAGCAGAGCATGCTGCCGACGGTCGCATCACTGGCGGTCGTGCAGCCAGTCACCGCGTGGCTGTCGCTCGTCGGCGCCGCCGCGACCAACGCTGCCACGGTTGGCGGCACGGCCCTTCGCGATGATCTCGACAACCACC
>JAYWIJ010000030.1:0-19611 GCA_043788935.1 Gemmatimonadaceae bacterium
TTCGCTGGGTGGTGGTTCGACCGACGTGGGCGACGTGAGCTGGGTGGTGCCGACCGTGCAGCTCTCCGCGGCGACGTGGGTGCCCGGCACGGCGGCGCATTCGTGGCAGGCCGTCGCCGCTGGCGGTATGAGCATCGGCGCCCGGGGCATGATGGTCGCGGCCAAGACGATGGCGCTGACGGGCGCGGATCTTTTCGCATCACCAGTGACGATCGCCACCGCAAAGGCCGAACTCGCGCGGAAGCGCGGCGCCGGCTTCCGCTATTCGACCGTGCTTGGCACCCAGAAGCCGCAGCTGGATTACCGCAAGGGCAGCGTACCCTGACACCGCGCACCGCGCGAGGAGAGTGGCAGTGCTGATCGAACTGCGGAACCTGAGGAACCATCTCGTGTGGGCGGACACGGCACTGCTCGACGCGATGCTGTCGGCGCCAGCGTGGCCGTCTGCGGCCGCACGGGAATTCGCGCACGTCCTCGCGTCGGAAGAGGGGTGGCTGGCGCGGCTCGAGGGCCGTCCCGCGCGCATGGCATTGTGGCCCGAGCTCGACGCGTCAGAGATGCAGCAGCTCGCCGGCGAGTTGCACACCGCCTATCTCCGCCACCTCGACGCACTGACTCCGGCGGACCTGCACCGGATGGTGGCGTATCACAACAGCGCCAACATCGCTTTCGAGACATCGGTGCGCGACATCCTGCAGCATCTGTTCATGCACGCGCAGTACCATCGCGGCAAGGTGAACCTGCTGTTGCGGCAGGCCGGGCTCACGCCGGTGTCGGTGGACTACATCGGCTTCATCCGCGGCTTCCCGACGGCCGTCACCCCAGTGGCGACGATGGCCTGAGCGCCGATGCGCGCTCCCGCACTCCCGAACGGGCGCGCGGGTGGCAAACTTGTGCGTCGCCTGCGACGGCGCAGCGCGTTCCACTGATCAGAGACCGTGATGAAGACCATCGATGAAAAATTCCGGGCGCTTGCCACCGAGCATGCGCCCGGTCAGGAAGTGCGACAGCAGGTCGGCGATCTGGCGACGCTCATGCGCGGTGAACCGCTGGCCGGCGCGCCCGTGGACTTCTCGCACGGCGACGTGGACGCCTTTCCGCCGACGCCCGGCGCACTGGACGCGTGGAACGCCGGCTATGAGCGTGGCGCGCAGCAGGCCTACACGGAGTACCGCGGCGCGGCGGCCATCCGCGAGCGCCTGGCCGAACGACTCGGTGACTTTACCGGACAGCCCATCGCTGCCAGCAGTGAGCTGATCATCACACCCGGAACGCAGGGTGCACTGTTTCTCGCACTTGGTGCCACGGTGACGGTCGGCACCAAGGTCGCAGTGGTGGAGCCCGACTACTTCGCGAATCGCAAGCTGGTGGAATTCTTCGGTGGCGAACGCGTGCCGATCCCGCTGCGCTACAAGGACGAAGCAGCGGAGAATGGCCCCGATCTCGATCGCATCGAAGAGGCGTTCCGCACCGGCACGACGGTGTTCGTGTTTTCGACGCCGAACAATCCGACTGGCGTCGTCTACTCGCGCGACACGATCGTGGCGATCGCCGCGCTGGCTGCCACGCACGGCGTGACGTTGATCGTGGACCAGCTTTATTCACGTTTGCTGTACAGTGGCGAAGGGTACACACACCTGCGTGCCTGCGAGCCGCAGCCCGCTGGCCTGATCACGATCATGGGGCCATCGAAGACCGAATCGCTGAGCGGCTTCCGCCTCGGCGTGGCATTCGGCACGACAGCGTTGATCGATCGCATGGAACGGCTGCAGGCCATCGTGTCACTGCGAGCCGGCGGCTACAGTCAGGCGGCGCTCGGCACGTGGTTCGTCGAACCTGCAGGCTGGATGGACGATCGCATCCGCGCGCATCAGGCGATCCGTGATGCGTTGCTGCATGTCTTCCGCACCGGTGGACTGCCGACGGCCACACCGCAGGCCGGCAGCTATCTGTTTCCCGAGTTGCCACCGCTCGTGGTGGACGCCAACACGTTCATTCGTTTGCTGCGGCATCAGGCGGGTGTGACGGTCACGCCGGGCACGGAGTTCGGGCCGGGTCTCGAGCGCAGCATCCGTCTCAATTTTTCGCAGGATCATGCTGCGGCGGTGGCCGCAGCGGAGCGCATCGTGCGCATGGTCGAGGTGTATCGCGCATGAGTGCACGCGTCGAGCAGCCAGTGCCGCAGGGGAAGTATCTGCCCGCGGTGCGCCATGGCGATCAGATCTTCACGTCAGGAATGACGCCACGTCGCGGTGGTGCGCTGATTCACGCGGGCCAGATGCGATCCGACGCCGAGCTCGAGTCGCACCGTGATGCCGTGCAATTGGCGACGCTCAACGCCCTGACTGCCGCGCAGGGATGTGTCGTCGACGGCGAGCGCATCGCGGTGATCCTGCAGCTCACGGTATTTCTCAATGCCGATCCGTCGTTCACTGCGCATTCGAAAGTTGCCGACTTCGCGTCCGAGACGCTGATCGAACACCTAGGAGCGGGCTGCATCGGCAGTCGCGCCGCCATTGGCGTGGCATCACTGCCGGCGAACGCGCCGGTCGAGATCACCATCATCGCGCAGGTCGTCCCGGCGCGCTGATCGAGGCGCCGGTGGACAAAGCGAACCATAGCACGGCGCGACCATCGGACAGACACCATGGTGGCGCGCTGCAGGCAGCGTCGACTGCCCACCCACCCGCTCGCTCTCGTGGCAACCTGTGGCGATCGCGCTGTTGCCGCGGCGTGGTCCGCGGCGCAGACTTTTCCGACATGATCGACATTCGCATCCTCGGCCGGCATGAGGCACACCTGCTCGACAATGTGGCCGACGGCGTCTTCGACGATGCGGTACATCCGTCGTGGAGCGCCGAATTCCTGGCCGACCCGCGGCATCACCTCGCCGTTGCCCTGGACGGCGATCGCGTCGTGGGCATGGCGAGTGGTGTGCACTACCTGCATCCCGACAAGCCGCACCAGCTCTTCATCAACGAGGCGGGTGTCAGCGCACCGTATCAGTCGCGTGGTATCGGGCGGCGGTTGCTGCAGGCCCTGCTGCAACACGCCACCGCACTCGGCTGCGAGAGCGCGTGGGTGCTGACCGAATCGGACAATGCCGCCGCGCGGAAGATGTATGCTGCCGCTGGCGGCGTCGAAAATACCGCGGCCCCCGTGATGATCGAGTTTCGTACATAGTATCGCATCGGGTTGCCAACCCGTGTGCAGGTCGGCAGCGTTGCAGCAGGCGTGCCACCAGATGTGTGTCGCCCACCGCCGATCTCCCGGAGTGTCGCATGGAACGCCGCACCTTCGTCCTGCAGGCCGCACTGGCGGCCAGTGCCCTACCTACCCTGCTGCACCGTCAAGGCGCTGCCGTGCCCTTCCGCATATCGCTGGCGCAGTGGTCGTTTCACAAGGCGCTGTTCGCGAAGCAGATGGACCATCTCGACTTCGCCCGCATCGCCCGGCGCGACTACGGCATCGAGGCGATCGAGTACGTCAACGTGTTCTTCAAGGATCGCGCGACCGACGCGGCGTATCTCGCGGAGATGAACACGCGCGCGAAAAACGAAGGCGTGTACCAGCACCTGATCATGGTGGATGGAGAAGGCGCGCTTGGCGATCCAGACGCCACGAAGCGCACGCAAGCCGTGCACAATCATCGCAAGTGGCTCGACGCAGCGAAGTCGCTCGGCTGCGCCACGATCCGCGTGAATGCCCAGAGCACCGGCACGCCTGACGAACAGCAGAAGCTGGCGGCCGATGGGCTCCGGAAGCTGACTGAGATCGCGGCACCGATGAATCTCAACGTCATCGTGGAGAATCATGGCGGGTTGTCGTCGCACGGCGACTGGCTCGTCGGTGTGATGCAGCTGGTGAATCATCCGCGCTGCGGCACGCTGCCGGACTTCGGTAATTTCTACGACTACGACCGCTATCAGGCGGTGACGGAGATGATGCCGTTCGCCAAGGCCGTCAGCGCCAAGTCACACGACTTCGACGCTGCCGGCAACGAGACGCACACCGACTACAGGCGGATGATGCAGATCGTGCTCGCCGCGAAGTTCAACGCGTGGGTCGGCATCGAATACGAAGGCGAGACGCTTTCGGAAGCCGATGGCGTGCGTGCCACACTCGCGTTGCTCAAGCGGATGCAGACCGAGTTCGCCTGACCGTCAGCGGGTCTGCCATGGCGGGCATCAGGGGCTGACTTCGCACCGACGGCGCGAACTCTCGATGCCCGCTTCGATCAGTTGCATCACCGTGAGCGCCTGCTCGGCCGGCACCGGATTAGGTCCGGTGCCCCTGATCGCGTCTCGAGCGGCGACGTAGTACTCGCGATAGTCGCCGGGCAGGCCATCGACCGTGCGTGTCGTCAGCGCGTCACCCGCGACCGTCGTGAGCGTGCCGGGGCGTGCATCGTGACCCCAGTGCTCATCACCCGGAGTGCGCCCTGCCTTCAGCGCGTCTTCCTGGCTGTCCATGCCCTGTTTGACGAAACTGCCAGCGGTGCCATGGACCGAGAAGCGGAGGTCGTTCGCGGCCATGATCGTGGAGGCATGCAGCATGACCCGCGTCCGCGCGTAGCGCAGCACGGCGTGGAAGTAGTCGTCGGTGATGCCGCCATCGCGCTGTACGGCGATGTCGGCGGTGATGCCGAGCGGCGCGCCGAAGAGTTGCAGCGCCTGATCGACGAGATGCGGGCCGAGATCGTACCACAGTCCGGCACCCGGGCCTGCCCGCTCACGCCACCGGTCGCGCACGTCGAGGCGGAACCGATCGAAGTGGCTCTCGTACTGCGTCACGTCGCCGAGCGTGCCACTGCGGATCAGCGTGCCGAGTGTGACGTAGTCGCTGTCGTAGCGGCGATTGTGGAACACCGAGAGCACACGCTGCACGCGCGTGGCGTGGTCCATGACGTCGCGCGCCTCCTGGACGGTCACGGTGAACGGCTTGTCCACGACGACGTGCTTGCCGGCGTCGAGTGCGGCGTGCGCCTGCGATGCGTGCAGGGTGTTCGGTGTCGCGATCACCACCAGATCGATGGCATCGTTGCGCAACGCGCCGTCCAGAGTGAGCTCGACGTGCATGCCGTTCCAGTCGGCGCGCACATCATCCGGACGTGTGGACACCACCGTGTGCAGATGCAGTCCGGGTGTCGCAGCGATCAGTGGTGCGTGAAACACCTTGCCCACGAATCCGTAGCCGACGAGTGCAACGTTCAGTGTGTCGGCCATGACGAGGATCGGGGCGAAGGTGAGGGGCTTACTTCGCGACGATCTCCTGCCGCCACGCATCGAGCATGGGCAGGCCGGCGCCGCAGACGGTGATCACGAGTGAAAGAACGATATCGGTCTCCCGCACCATCAGCATGGTGAGACCGGTCGTCGTCAGCACGGTACCGATCGCGAGCATCGTCTCCTCGCGCCGCTGCATCAACCTGCCCCAGACGGCACTCGTCCAGCGACGGTGCACGGGCAGCAGCTTCGTCTGCGTCACCACCAAGCCTTCGAGTGCCCAGGCGTTGGTGGGATCGAGCTCGCGTGCCTGCTGGAACTCCGTATGTGCGCCGCGCACGTCACCCGCCTCGAGCATGGTCCACGCGTGACCCGTGCGCGCCAGCGCGTTGGCCGGATAGCGCTGCGCGAAGTTGCGCCACGTTTCACTGGCGCGCACGTCAAGCCCGCGACCGGCGGCGATCGCAGCCCGCAGCGGCAGCAACTCTTCTTCGTCCGCCCCATGCGAATCGGCATCGGCGATCGCCATGCGCGCCTGCTCCCACATCGACTTCTGCAGGTAGACACGAGCGAGCAGCACATGTGTGTCCGACTCCTCGGGGTCCAGCGCAACGGCACGCTCGGCGGCGCGCTGTGCACCGGGCAGGATGTTGGCGCGCAACAGCACCACGCCACGCGTCCAGTGCGAAAACGCGGCGGCAGGTGCCTGCTGCACCGCTGTGGCGCTGGCATGCAGTGCGCCCGTCGTGTCTCCCGTCTCGAGCAGCAGCAGTGCGCGCATACCGAACAGCCATGCGTCACCCGACCCTGCCTGCAGCGTCACCTCGAGCAGCTGCAGCGCGTCGGCATAGCGCGCGTCAGCGATGAGCTCGCCCAGCCGCGCGCTGATGATGGATTCGTCGAGGTGAGACATTAGTTCTGATTAATAGAGCGTGACCCAGAGTGCTCTCAGCGCAATGCTTGGGCCAGCGACCGCGAGCGGCGGCGATTCCCTCCAAGTGTAGCTTCCGCCCCGTGCCACACAACACGTCTGCCTTCCTCGCCGAGCTGCTCGCCGCGCGCGCTGAGTATGCGCTGCCGGCCCGGCTGCACGAATCTGCGCGTGACTGGATGCGCAGCGTCCTGTCACTGCTCTTTCCGCACGCGGCCCCGGGCGGCGCCAGTCAGGATGCTGCAGGAGTTCGCGCAGAGTACGACAGTGTGGCGGGGACGCTGCAGGAAGTGCTGCACAGCCTCCTCCCTGACACGGAGAAACGCGCGACGGCGGTCGCCGATCGGCTGATGGAGGCGTTGCCGGACATCCGCATCCGTTTGTACGCCGACGCCGAGGCCATCCATCGCATGGATCCGGCGGCGCAGAACGTCGATGAGGTGTTTCTCGCCTATCCCGGCTTTCTGGCCACCATCTGTCACCGGGTGGCGCAGCCGCTCTGGCGTGAGCAGGTGCCGATCCTGCCGCGCCTGATCACCGAGTGGGCACACGAGCGCACCGGTGTCGACCTGCATCCGGGTGCCTCCATCGGCGAGCGCTTCGCCATCGATCACGGCACCGGCATCGTCGTCGGGGAGACCGCCCGCATCGGCAACGACGTCAGGCTCTACCAGGGTGTCACGCTGGGAGCGCTGCGCGTCAGTAAGCGACTCAGCGGCGTGCAACGGCATCCGACGATCGAGGATGACGTGACGGTGTATGCCAACGCCACGATCCTCGGAGGCCGCACCGTCATCGGGCGCGGCAGTGTCATCGGCGGGAATGTGTGGCTCACACACAGCGTCCCACCGGGATCGGTCGTGACGCACGCGGTGCCGGACGAGCGGCGTCGCGACGACTACCCACTGGAGTTCGAGATATGACCCGCGCTGCATCGATCCTCGGGACCATCGGCAACACGCCGCACGTGCACCTCGCCCGCCTCTTCGGCACGCGGGTGGACGTGTGGATGAAGCTCGAACGCGCCAACCCCGGCGGCAGCATCAAGGATCGCATTGCGCTCGCGATGATCGAGGATGCCGAGCGTCGCGGTGCGCTGACGCCGGGCATGGTGATCGTCGAACCCACCAGCGGCAACACCGGCATCGGGCTGGCGATGGTCGCGGCGGTGAAGGGCTACCGTCTGATTCTCGTGATGCCGGAAAGCATGTCGGTGGAGCGCCGTCGCGTGATGCTCGCATACGGCGCCGAATTTGAACTGACGCCGCGTGAACTCGGCATGAAGGGCTCGATCGCGCGTGCCACCGAATTGGTGGCGACCACCGAAGGCGCGTGGATGCCGCAGCAGTTCGACAATCCGGCCAACCTCGCCATCCACGCGTCCACGACGGCGAAAGAAATCCTCGCGGATTTTCCCGAAGGTCTCGACTTCTACATCACCGGCGTCGGCACTGGCGGCCACATCACGGCCGTGAGCGAAGTGCTGAAGCAGACGATGCCGAACCTGAAGACATTTGCGGTGGAACCGGCGAAGTCGGCAGTGATCAGTGGTGGTGCGCCGGGTCCGCATCGCATTCAGGGCGTCGGTGCCGGATTCATTCCCACGAACCTCCACACCGCCACGCTGGACGGTGCCATTCAGGTGACCGAGGAGGACGCGTTCGAATACGCGCGACGCGCCGCCCGTGAGGAAGGCATCTTCGTCGGCGCCTCGAGTGGTGCGTCACTGGCGGCCGTGGCGCAGAAGCTGCCGTCGATGCCCGATGGATCGCGCGTGCTCACGTTCTGCTACGACACGGGTGAGCGGTATCTCTCGGTGGACGGGCTGTTCCCGCTGCCCGGCGTCTGACATGACGGGCGCTGCGTCGTCACGCGCGTGGTCGGCGCGGTGCCTCCGCCTGCTGCTCCCGGTGCTCGGCGGTGCGGTGCTGGCCGCCTGCAATGCCCGCGCCGACGCTGCGCCCGTCCGGCGCGACGTGCCGCGCGTGAGCAGCGTCGCGGCGCGGCCAGCGCGCGGTACGGTGCACACCGTGCGCATGCTGCTCGACGACGAGGGATTCCGTTTCGAGCCCGCGTACCTCACGGTGCAGGAAGGTGACGGTGTGGAGTTCCGCATGATCAGCGGCGTACCACACAACGTGACCTTCGACGAGAGGCTCATTCCAGCCGGTGCGCGTGCACAACTCGCCGCGAATCTGTCATCGATCGGGGCGCGTGAACTGGCGGCACCGGTGGTCACGGCCATCGACTCGACGTACGTCGTGAGCACCAGTGGCTTGCCCAAGGGCGACTATCTGTTCTACTGTGCGCCGCATCGCAGCCTCAACATGCACGGCGTGATCACGGTGCGCTGACGCACTCGCTATTACGGCTGCCGCTCTCCGCGCACGGTCAGTGCGAGATCACAGACCACCGCCCCATCCTGTCGCACGGCACTGACGCGCGCGACGCCCTGCAACACACCACCGCGACTCACACGTCCCGACAGGCGCGTCGACACGAAACTCTCCTCAGGGCCGGGTGTCGGCGACATCACGACGCCTGACTCGAAGAGTCCATCGGGGCGCACCGCTGCGTTGAATCCCTGGCCGCGGGCAAACGCGAGCTGCATCATCGGCGCGGCGCGGAGGTGGCGGATTTCCAGCTCCGCGCCCGGTGCCCAGCGCCGCGCCACCTCACCGCACACGCCGCGCTCCGTGCCCCAGCGTTCCGTGTAGCGCACGCGATACCGGCCCGCATGGGACATTGGCGTCAGGTCGTCATCGTCGCCGATCATCGGCACGTTGTCGTCGCCGAAACGCAGCACCCGCCCTTCCCGCGTGACGATACGATCCACGTCGTTCTTCGCAATCTCGAAATCGAGGCCCGTTTCCTCGTCCTTCACCACGATGCTCTGCTGCCGGATGCTGAGCACGCGTCCCTCGAAGACGCGGCCCGCACTCAGCACGATGTCGTCGGTGGTACGCGGTGGCGCTGCACCGACGATCACAGGTTCACGTGACAGGCGCGCCATCGACGTGTCGGGCAACGCGGTGGGCGCTGTGGATGCCGCGAGTGGCGCAGCACCATTTCGAGGCGGCGTGCCTGAGGTGTCGACGCGTCGTGACGGCGTGGAATCGTCGCGCGCGGGTACCGGCACGGTCGGCGCCGTGCGTGCACTGTCGCCACGCACGCCCTGCGCACGCTCGTCCTGCGCATCCGACCGCTCGCGCGTCTGACGGAACGCGAGAAACACGAAGACCAGGAACATCACGGCCATCGCGCCCATCAGGTAGTTCGACAGGCGATACGCCTGCATCGTCGCTGCGCTGCTCGCACTCGATGACTGCGCGCTGGCGGCCGCCGCCGCGCGCTGCGCCGTCACCGCGGTGGCACTGGTGCGCGGCGCCTGACGCGGAGCCGGCGTGGGCGCGCGCGGCACGGCGACTTTCGCCACCGGTACCGGATCAGGGCCGAGCGCCGCCGCCCACGATTCCGCGACGAAGCGCGCGACGCCGGGCTCCACGAAACGCTGGACCTGCAGGTCACTCGCCAGCCGCGCGGTGGCGGCATCCCACTGCGCGCGCAATGCGCTCCGATCGGGCAGCGTGCGCAGCAGGCCATCGTCATGCGCGCGCAGCAGCAACTCCGCCATCGGCATGGCATCGCTGCTGGTGGCATCCAGCAGCAGATTGCGGAAGCGGCGGCGGTCCCTGATCGGCCATTCGCGCGCGTCACGCACGAGGCGCTTCAGTTCCGCGCGGAGCCCTGCCCGCACGTCGATGGTGCCGGCCATCACGAGGTCCGCATCGCGATGCGCCAGGTGCGCCCCTTGCCGCCATCGGCGCGCGCGGCGACCTGCAGCTCGAGCCCGGGCACCAGTTGCACCGGCGCATTGCGACCGACGTGTTGCCCGTCAGCCGTCAGCCACGCCCGATCGCTGAGATTCACCAGCCACCACGCTCCTTCGTGAAACGAGGCGTACGCCATCGCATCGCGGGACACCTCCTCGCGCGGTCGCACGTCGGTATCGAAGTGCCATTGATGCAGCGTGCGGTGATGGAAGATCGCCGTCGCGATGCCGTCGTCACGCCACCTGTCACCCGTCTCGCGCCCCGCACGCAGCATCGGCACGGCGCGGTGGACCTGCTCACCAGACCACGGATCCACCAGCGCGCCGCTGTCCGACGCGATGATCCAGCCGCGACCGGTGGGCGTGGGCATGATGCGTTCGAGCGTGCGGTAGAGCGCCTCTTCCCACTCCACCGCATCGGGACGACGCGCGGGTGCATGCAGGCCGTCCTCGAATGCGCGACGCATCAGCGGTGTGAGGTGCGGGCCAAGTGCCTCCACCGGCACGGTGATCGGGACGTCGGAGCGATTGCGCCGGTCACTGCCATGCTCGACGAACAGCGCCTTCACGCCCATCGACAACTGCTCGTCTTCCTCGGCGCTGCGCGTGCTGTGCACCAGCGTGCCGCGCAGCGGGTGCCGTTGCAGCAACAGTTCGTAGAACAGCACCGACAGTGCATGCCGATCCGTCTCGATCGACGGCAGGGCCTTGCCCGCCACCACTTCGGGCGCCATGTAGCCCGGTGTACCGAGCACCGTGGGTGGAGCGAGACCCGGCACGACCAGCGCATCGATGTCGATGACGCAGGCGTCGCCGCCGCGGAGATCCACCAGCACGTTGCGATTGGAGAGATCGCTGTGTGCGAGCCCCGCGAAATGCAGCCGGCGCACCGCGCGCGCGAGCCGCATGCACACCTGCAGGCGCGTGAGCAGGCTCCCCTTCTCCACGTCCTGTACCAGCGCGCCCGCCTTGCGTCCGGTAAACCAGCGGACCTCCTTCTCCACGCGATTCCCGAACCGATCGTGCATGAAGAAGGCATCGCGATACACGGGCATCACCACGCCGAGTGGCGGCTGCGACAACGAATGTGCGCGCGCGAAGTCCGCTGGCACGGCGCGCGCACCATCCACCATGCCGGTGGGCCAGCAGAACGCATTCCTCCAGTAGCCGCTGCCCGCGCCACGAGTGGGATCGTAGCTCGAGATGATGCGCTGCAGCCGCTCGACGCGCTCGCCACGGTCACGCAGCGCGCCGTAGTAGAACGCCACCACCTCGCGGCCATCCTGCGAGAGGAACGCGATCTTCTCGGCGCCGCTCGCCAGTGGTGTGCCTCGGAGCTGCACCGTACGGCCGTCGGTGGTCTGCACTGTCACCAGGCCGGCCATCAGGCGCCGCCTGGGCTGTGTGCACTGTCACCACTTCGCCACGCCAGCAGGAGCGTGCGGTCGTCCACTTCGCCGCGCTGCTCGAAGGTCATCCACTGCAGCAGTGCGTCGGTGTTCGCGAGTACCGGGCCTTGCGGCGGCTGCTTCGCGGTGCCGATCGGCGCATCGGTCCCGGTGCGCCACTGTGCGACGAGCGCATCACCGCTCTGTTCGAGCGGATGAAAGGGATCATCGACACCATCGGTCATCAACGCAACGAGCGCCACATCGCGCGCATCGACCTGCCGCAGCTCGGCGGCCTGCGTCATGGCGCAGCCATCGGGCACGAAGCAGGTCACCTCGCCCGCCCACGCAGATTCGCGCTGCGCGCCGACACGCAGCACGCTGCCATCACGTTTCTGCACCAGCACTGCGCCATCGCCGATCTGCGACACCAGCATCAGATCACCCATGATCGCCACCAAAATCAGGGTCGTGCGCAACGCCGTCGGCGACAGGTCGGCCAGTGTCGCGAGTTCGTGCAGCCGCAGCGCGGCGTCGTGCACGGCGTGCGCCATCGCCGTGCCGAGTCGTGACACCGTGGCTGCATTCGAATCACTCGCGGCGTAACGCTCGACGGTGCGCGCCACACACAGCTCGGCCACCACCGCCGCTCCGATGCGACTCAGTGCACTGCTGCCGGCGCCATCCGCGACAGCCAGCACCATGAGATCACCCGCGGCGTGCACCGCCATCGCATCATCACGGTGGGTACCGCGGTGCGCGTGCGACCGGCCACGCACGCTGGCGCCGAGCACGCGCCAGGCGGCGTGTGCCTGCGTGATGACCATCGGTTCGGCTTCGCACCGTGCGAGCAATGCCGCATCGAGCGCGGACTGGAGCGCCGGTGGACACCACGCATCGTCGGGCGCATGTGCCGTCCACGTCGCCGGCGACGGCGTCGCCTCGGCGGTGGGCACCGGCGCGCCGTCCATCGGGTCAGCCACGCGTCAGGGAATGATCGTGATGCCGGGCGGCGGCGGCGGCAGCGTGATCGCGCCACCCTCGCCCACCGAGCCCACCTTGGCGCTCGTCGTCTTCACGCTCGCCGACACGAACTTGAAGAAGGCGCGGAACGCATCGGGCGACATGTCGCGCATCTGGATCACCGTCTCGGTGGTCTCGCGGAGTGCGACCAGATCGGCGTGATCACCGCAGGCCACGGCGATGATGTTGGCCGGACGACGCGCCATCAACTGCGCCGCATACTCCTTCCACCCGATGTCGGTGGGTGCGCCATCGGAGAGAATGAACACCAGTGGCCGCCAGTCGCCCTTCTGCTCGGCGGTGGTGCGCACCACTTCCATCTCGAAGCACTCCAGCAGCACGCGCAGCGCGTCGCCGTAGTTCGTCTGGCCGTCGGCCTGCATCTCGGGTGGGATGAAGCTGCTGACTTCCGTGAGCGGCACCACCTGAATCGCCACGTCGGCGAAAGTGATCACGCTGAGATACGCGCTCTCGACGGCCTGCGGATCGGTGAGCAGGTCACGGTGCAGCTGACGGATGCCCGCCTTGACGCTCTCCACGGGCGTGCCCCGCATGGAGCCGGAGACGTCGGCGAGGATGTATACGGGAAGGCGGCGCAGCGACACGAACACTCCGGAAACGGGTGCGGGACGGGCTGGGCAGCACGTCTCTCCGCAATCGTAACACCCAGAGCCATGCCGCTGTTTCTGGCGGGCTGAAAACCCGCGGCGATCAGTCCGGCGTCGCGGCCCGCGGCGAGGTCGCGACCTTGTCGGTGACCTTGCGGGAGAGCACGGCGCTGGTGAACGGCTTCGGCAGGAAATCGGTCTCTATACACAGGCCCTCGGCCTCGGCGAGCGCGTCTTCCGGGTAGCCGGACATGAAGATCACCGGCAGCATCTGCCCGCGCGCCCTGAGCCTGGCCGTGAGCTGCGGCCCACTCATTCCGGGCATCATCACGTCGGTCAGCAGCAGGTCGATCCGGTCGGCGTGCTGTTCCGCCAGACGCAGCGCCTGCTGCCCGTCCGGCGCCAGGATCACACTGTGCCCCAGCCGGCCCAGCATGCGCGCCACGGTGGCACGCGTCCCATCGTCGTCCTCGGCCACGAGAATCATCGCCCCGTTGCCCTGGCGCACGGCCGGCGTCTCCGCCACCGGCAGTGCGGCGGGTGCCATCGCGAAGGGAAACTCGAGGATCACCGACGTTCCCTTGCCTCGCTTGCTCTCGATGTCCGCCCGTCCACCGCTCTGCAACACCATGCCGTGCACGGCAGCCAGTCCGAGCCCGGTGCCGCGACCGCGCGGCTTGGTGGTGAAGAACGGTTCGAAGGCGCGCGCCTGCGTGGCCGCGTCCATACCGTGCCCCTCGTCGGTGACGCGCACTCGCACCCACGTGTCACCGTCATCGTTGGTCATCCGCACGACGCTGAGGTGACAGGTCCCGCCATCCGGCATCGCATCACGCGCATTGCTGACGAGGTTCACCAGCGCCTGCTCCATCTGTCCCACATCGGCGCGAATGCGGCAGTCGGGTTCCACATCGCACGAAATGCGCGCCTGCTCACCGGCCACGCGCTGCAGCAGCCGTCGCAGGGTGAGCACGTGCGCCGACAGATCGAAAACGAGCGGCTGCACCACTTCACGCCGCGCAAAAGCCAGCAGCTGCCGCGTGAGCGTGGCCCCGCGCTCCTGCGCCGCCATGATGTCGTCCAGCAGCGGCGCGAAGCGATCGTCCGTCATCTCGGCCCGCATCACCTCGGCCGATGCGCCGACGATGGTGAGGATGTTGTTGAAGTCATGCGCGATGCCACCGGCGAGCTGCCCGACCGCTTCCAGCCGCTGCGAATGCGCGAGCTGCGTCTCCATCTCCCGCCGTGCCTGGTCCGCGCGCACGCGCTCGGAAACGTCACGCAACACGAGCTGGCGCCGTCCACCCTCCATTGCGCGCCAGGTGACGTCGAGCTCCATCCGCTGCCCATCGGCGCGCTCGAACGACATGCTGCGCGCACGTTCGTCGGTGTGCGCGTCGGCCAGCGGCAGCGCGTCCGCATCCTTCGGTCCTGCCCTGCGGATCACTTCCGCGATGGGACGACCGACGCACGCGTCACCGCGCACGTCGAGCAGTGCTTCCGCGGCAGGATTGGTCATCTGCACCATGCCATCCACGTCGAGCACGAGGATGCCGTCGGGTGCCTTGTTGATGGTCTCCGCGAGCGCGCGTTCCTTGCGCACCACCTCCACGAAGGCCCGATCGACGATGGAAAAACCCAGCGTGACGAGTGACCAGACGGCCATCGTGACGACCGAGTGCGACGTCAGCCAGTACAGCGTCGCCGACGTGAGACCCGTCGCCTGCAGCGCCGGTGACAGCAGCACCACCGGCCACGTCCCCGCGACCGTCACGAGTGCAAAAATGGCAGAGTGCCGCGGCCGCAGCAGCAACGTGCTGGCCACCAGCACCGGGGCGGCCGCAAGCAGCGACGGCGACGGGAACTCGGAGGTGGTCAGCAGGTTCGACATGAATTCGCACCAGCAGCCGACGATTGCCGTCATGCCGCCAGCGAAGACGAACCCCCGCCGCGCGACCAACCCACCGATCGTCGAGGCCAGCGCGGCAACCAGCAGGAGGATCTGGTTCGACGCCGGCTGCCAGCCGTTCGACGCGATGTGCACCGCCGCGAGCAGGCCGTACGCCACCGTCCCGATGGACGTGCCGATCAAGACCCAGCGACGCGTGTCCGAGAACGCGAAGCGATCCGGGCGAGGAGCCGCAGGAGCGAAGTGCACGCAGCAACACTACCGCTCGTCTGGACCGCCCGCCACGTCATACGTGCCGCGCACGTGGTGGCTATCACGAACCGTGCTGCGGGAAAGCAGATGTTTCGCGGCGCGGCCCGCCGGATTCACGTTCGAAGCAGGCCCGACCGCTATCGCGTCCCGCAACGGCCGACTGGCCGCGACAGTGTGAGCGAACGCATGGTGGACATGGAAGGGTGATCCGTCAGCGTGCGCGTGCCATGATGATCTTCGTCAGGCGACCGGTGCAGACCGCACCACACCCCGACGCTGTCGCAGCATGCGGCGTACCGCCCATGCCATCAGACCGGCGACGGCAAGCAGCGGCAGCACGTACACCGTCGCCCAGATCGCGCCATTCACCACCACCCGCAACGTGCCGACCAGCGCCCGCGTCGCATCCCGCAAGACGCCGCGCGGCTGCCAGCTGTCAGTCGCGATCGGCGTCGCCACCACGTCGGGCCGCAGATCGAGCGTGATCGTCGACAGCGCCGCGAGTTGCGTCAGCGACTGCAGACTGGCGTCCGCCTGCTCGATCTCGCCGCGCACCCGCGTCAGTTCAGCGTGCACCTCCAGTACTTCGGACGCCTTCTTCGCCTGCAGTCGCACCGTCGTCAGGAGCGCCCGCAACTCCACCTCGGTGGCGCGCAGGTTGACCAGCTGCGCGCGCAGGTCCACGGCCTGCCGAGTCACGTCCTCGCCGCTCACCGCCTCGTCATCCACGCGCACCGCGAGGGCGCGCAGCGAGGCCAGCGTGACGTCGAGCTGCGCCGCGGGCACGCGCAGCGTCATGCTGGCGCGGTCGTGTTCGGTCTCGCGCCAGAGCCGCGACGCGCCGAGAAAGCCGTTGCCGGCGAGCGTCGCCCGGCTCACCTCGTCAACCGTCTTCCGCACGTCCGACACCTGCAGCGTGAGCGTCGCCGTGCGCACGATCATGCGCTCCATGGCACGCGTCGACGGCGCCCGATTCGCCACCGCGACTGCCTCGGCGCTGATGGCCCCGTCGGCGGCGATCGACGCCGGTGCGACGGAAGCCATCCCAAAACTCTCCTCGGTCGGGGCCGCGGCGCTCACGTCCCCGGCGATGGGGCCAGCGTCGCGGCCGGAACAGGAAGCCAGCACCAGTACACCGCTCAGCGCCCAGCACAGGTTGCGTCGCATCATCGTCTCCGGGAGTGTTGGCCGGCACCGCGCAGGGTGCGCGCCGCGGCTCGGGGGGGGAGAGGCGTGACGGCGGCTGGAGTGCACAGCCAGATTGCGACTGGCGCGGACGGCGGCCGGGTGCTGGACAGCCAACGCCTCACACCGCCACCGTGTACCACTTCACAGAACCGCAGGCACGCCGCGGCTCTCCACACTGATCGCGCCACCGTGGCGCCCAAACACTGGCGTCATGACCTCGGCCGGATTCAGCACCGGTCCACCCGTCGACCACACGGACGACGAGCCCGGACTGGTGGTGCAGGTGCAGCAGGGGGACAGCGAGGCCTATGCGGTGCTCGTGCGGCGGCATCTGCCCCGTGCGCAGCGGATTGCGTGGCGGATGCTGCGGCATCGCGAGGATGCCGAGGACGTGGTACAGGATGCGTTTCTGCGGGCGCTCGAACGGATCGACCAGTGCGACTCCATGCGGCCGTTCGGGCCGTGGTTCTACCGCATCGTGGCGACGACCGCCATCAACCGGCATCGGTCGGCGAAGCGGCGCGAGACCGACGAGCTGTCGGAGACGGACGTGAGCGAGGGCGCGAGCCCGATGGACGTGGCAGTGCACGGCGTGTTGCGTGACGAGGTGGATGCGGCACTCCGCACCCTGCCCCCCACGCAGCGGCAGCTGATCGAGCTGGTGACGTTCGAAGAGTTCACGCCGACCGAAGCGGCCGGGGTGCTCGGCATCCCGGCAGGGACGGCACGGTGGCATTTGCACGAGGCACGCAAGGCGCTGCGGACGCAGTTGCAATCGTGGCTCAGTGACGGTGGAGAGGACGACGCATGACGGACGACGCGATGGATGAGACGACCGACCGCAACGATCCTGCATTGGAGGCGCTGCTGCGGAAGCATGCGTCTCCGGCGCCATCCGGATCGCTCGGCCAGCTCGAGGCGCGCATTCTGGCGCAGGCCGCGTTCCCGCTCGCCGCGCGTCGTCGCGACGCACGTACCGGCGTCGCCGACACACTGGCCGCATGGGTGCGGGTGGCGCTGCCACTGGCAGCCGCTGCGGCGCTGGCTGCGGTGCTGTTCCTGTCACGTCTGGAGACGTCCACTCTGGCAGACGCCGAGCTGCGCGACAGCGACCCGGCCGCCCTGCTGAGCGCACTCGAATCGGATGGCAGCAGTGGGCTGGCCAATCATGTGATCGCAAGCGACGCCGTCGGCAACGGTGTCGAGGATCTGGAGCCTCGATGAGCGCACCGCGTTCGCGCGTGATGGCCGTGCTCACCGTCCTGGCAGCGCTCGGCGTGGGTGTGGCGATCGGCATCGCGGTAGAGCGGACCGTGCTGCATCGCAGCGGCGAGCCGTGGCGTGGCGGACGCTGGCGCGGCGGGAATGGCGGTCGTGGTGCTGAGCCGTTCAGCATGATGACCGAACCGCCGGACACGGCCAGCCGCCATCGCATGCGCGGGCGCATCGTGAAGCGAATCACCGACGATCTCGCACTGTCAGCGTCGCAGTCCACGGCCATCGATGCGATCTTCGTGCGACGCGAACTGCAGCTCGATTCACTGCGTGCGCGCGTCGGTCCGCAATTGGACACATTGCGCGACCATATGCGCGCGTCGATGGATTCGGTACTGACGCCGACGCAGCGCGCGAAGTGGGCCGAAACGCGTCGGCGCATCGATGCGCGTCACAGCCGCTCGGCGGATCGCGCCCGTCGCGAGCGTGACGACTCCGGTCCGGACTCCTCGCGACGCTGAGTCGCGTCAGGGGCGTGCGACACGGACCCCCGTCCTCTCAGCGTCCTGACTCGATGCGCAGGAACCGCGTCCAGTTGTCGGCGTCGTCCTGGATGGCGTCGGAGAGCACCGCCAGCCCGTATAGTGTGGCCGCACGCGTGCTGGCCACTGCTGCCATTTGTGGCTCGCCACGTTCGCTCACCATCTGTGCGGCGCCGGCCGTGTCGAAGTACGGTTCGACGCGCGCACCGAAGGCCTGCAGGAAGCGGCGGCACTGGGCCAGTGCGACCGGGTGACTGGTGATCACCTTCACCTGTGACAGCGTGGCACCGGGTACGCCGAGCAGCGCGTGCACCACCGGTACGTTGGTGGTGTCGCCGAGCGTCAGGCCGTCGCTGAAATCATCGAGGGCGTCGAGCGCGCTCTGGATCGGACCGATGACCATGTTTTCGACGGGCAGCACGGCACCGTCGGCTGTGCCGAGTCGCACGGCCGCGAGCATGCTCGAAAAGCTCTCGCATGGCACCGCGATGACGTCGTCACCCCAGAAGGCGCGGATCGCGTCCTCACTGAAGGCGCCGGGAACGCCCTGATAGGCGATACGGGGCCGTGGGGTGGTCATGTCCCGAATCTATGCCCCTGCGTCCGGGCATGGCAGAAACGAGGTGCCCCCGGCAAGCCGTCGCTCACCGGGGGCTGAACGTGCTTCAGGGCCCACCCGCCCGTCCACACGAAGACTCGTTGCCGCTGCGAGGCCGTTGCCGGCCCCGGATCCTGCCCTGCCAGCCGCTCGTCCGGGTGGGGAGTGAAGCGGTTCGAACCAGATCCATTCAGCGTACTCATCCTTAAGACGCTAGTCCGGCAGATGCGTCACAGACCAGGGTTTCGGCACGTCATCACCTGGCTGCCAGCGCCTGCACCGTTCGCCGTGGGTCAGACGCGTTGAGAACGGTGAGGCAACCGTCAGCGGCGGTTGCGGTGTGTTTGGGTTGCGGACCCGGCTGGAGCACGCCGCAGATGCACGAACCCTGCGTGAGTGGCGAGGGTACGCGTCCGACCACCCCTGTGGTTCCCCTGCGACGCCGCACGACCGACTTCATCTGCCCAATCATGACCGCTCCTGCACCGCACGACGCCGGCACGCCGGACACGACGCCCAATCCGGCACTCACGGCGGACCCGTCGGCGCACGCGTATCCGCGGCCTCAGCTGCAGCGCGAGGGCTGGACCTCGCTGAATGGCCCGTGGGACTTCGCGCTCGACGTGACCGGGCAATCGCGCCGTCCTGACGCGGTGCAGTGGAACGGCACGCAGATCATCGTCCCGTTCGCTCCCGAGACCGAGGCCAGCGGCATCGCGAACACCGGCTTCTACCAAGCGGTCTGGTATCGTCGCGCCTTTCATGCGCCTCGACTGGGCACCGGCGAACGTCTGATGCTGCACTTCGGCGCCGTGGACTACGAGGCGACGGTGTGGGTGAACGGTGCGCAGATCGGCTGCCACGAAGGCGGCTACCTGCCGTTCACGCTCGACATCACCG
>JAYWIJ010000031.1:0-19601 GCA_043788935.1 Gemmatimonadaceae bacterium
GTCCGAACCCCGGACGATCGAACGGCCGCGCGATACTCCAGGCCTGACGGAGCAACGCAAGACACCACACGGCGCTGCTACCTCTCGGTCCTGACGCGGTTAGCGGGCAAACGCCCTCCGGGACCTGGAGCGAAGAGGAATGTAGTGCCCGCGCCCCTCAATTCAACGTGTCGCGCGCCGAAGCTCAGGCGCGGAGCGCCGCCGCGACGATCCGACCCGCCGCGGCTGCCGATTCGGCCGACACGTCGAGATGGAAGACCGCACGCACGCGCGTTGCCGACCACCCGCTGAGCGCCACACCGCCGGCCTGCGCCGCCGCCACCACATCCGACGACTTCTGCCCCGCGCGCAGGTCGATCATCACGATGTTGGTGTCAGGCGCGACGGGACGTGCCCCACCCTCGCCGTTCACGATCGAGGCGAACGTCGCGGCGTTGGCGTGATCCTCGTGCAGACGGCCGAGGTGGTGCTGCAGACCATGCAGCGCGCCGGCAGCGATGATGCCCGCCTGCCGCATGCCGCCGCCGAAGCGCTTGCGCACTTCCCACGCGGCATCCATCACCGCTTTCGGTCCCGCCAGCGCCGCGCCGACCGGTGCGCCCAGTCCCTTGCTGAAGCTCACCATGACCGTGTCGGCGCAGGCTGCGAACTCGTGCAGCGGCGTGCCTGTCGCGACATGCGCATTCCAGAGCCGCGCACCATCCATGTGCACCTTGAGCCCCGCCTCGCGGCCCACCGCACCGAGCGCCTGCAGCTCGGCCAGCGGCGTCACCGCGCCGCCTGCGCCGTTGTGCGTGTTCTCGATGCAGAGCAACGTCGCACGCGGTGCGTATCGTGACGGTGCACGCATGCCGCGACGCACGTCGTCAGCGCGAATGGTCTCGGTGGCCGCCGGCGTGACGATGCGCAACTGCACGCCACGATAGACCGCCGCCCCTGCCCCCTCCCAGTCGTAGATGTGCGCGCGCGCATCGCAGAGCGCCTCGGTGCCCGGTTCCGCGTGCATCCAGATGGCGGTCTGATTCGCCATGGTGCCGCTCGGGAAATAGAGCGCGGCTTCCTTGCCGAGCAGGCGCGCCACTTCGGTTTCGAGCGCGCGCACGGTCGGGTCACCTTCGAGCACGTCGTCGCCGACATCGGCGCTGGCCATGGCGGCGCGCATGGCGGCGGTGGGCTTCGTGACGGTATCGCTGCGCAGGTCGATCATGGCGGGGCTGGGTGACGGCTGTGATATCGAAGCTCCATCGCCTGCGCCACCTCGGCGCCGATGATGAAGATCAGCGAGGCATAGTATGTCCACAACGTGATCACGACCAGCGTGGCGAGCGCGCCGGTGTACAGTGATCCCGGCGCGAACCGATTCACATACATGCTGAAGCCGATCCGCGCGAGCTCGAAGAGCACACTGGTGGTGATCGAGCCGACCCACGCCGTGCGCGATGGAATGGGCCGGTTGGGAATCAGGCGATACACCGCGAAGCAGAGCAGCACGACCAGCGCGAACGCCACCACGCGACCGAAGGTGTACTCGATCGGGCCCATGATGCTGGTGCGCACGCCGAGTCGCTCGAGCACCGAGGCACCTCGTGTGCTGGCCACGACGAGATACGCGCTCAGCGATCCGTAGGCCGTGATGCCGATGGCGGCGAGAAAGGAACAGAGCAGGTCGAACGCCTTGCCGTGCAGGATGCCACGCTCGTTGGGCACGTCGAACGTTTTCTGGAAGACGCTGCGCATCGAGCTGAACACGCGCGTGGAAAACCAGAGGAATCCGATGGAGGAATAGAGCGTGACGGAGCCGCTGACGCGTGCGATTTCACGCACGGTGGCGCGCACGTTCTGCCCTTCGCTCCATGTGGTGGGCAGCAGCCGGTCGATGAAACCGACGGCGGCGTCGGCGGCGGCATCGGGCGTGTTGCCGAGGAAGAGCGTCGAGACGGAGATCAGCAGCAGCACGAACGGCACCACTGCCAGCAGCAGGTTGAACGACACACCCGATGCGAGGAACATCACGTCGTCTTCGCCAAGCATCGTCCAGACGCGGCTGACGAAATGCCGCATGGCGCGCGGCCGGGTGAGCGGCTCCGGCGCGACGACAGGCCGCGGTGGAGGCCGCAGACGTCCGGAACGGGTCGGCGTGGGACCGAGCTTGCGCCGGTCGCGCCGCGGCGGTTGCGTCACGGCGTAGGGCGCCGGGAGACGCGGAGCACCGTCAGGCCCTCAGATCCGTTCGAGGTCATGCTTCGTGCGCGTGCTGGTGACGTTGCCCGTGTTGAGCGTGGAGGCCGGCTCGAAGAGAATCACCTCGACTTCGGCGTCGGCGACCGGCCGATGCTCCACGCCGCGTGGCACGACGATCATGTCACCGGCCGCGAGCGTCACGGTGCGGTCACGGAATTCCATGCGAAATTCGCCACGGTGCACGAGAAACAGCTCATCCTCCCCGGCATGTGCATGCCAGTCGAAGGTGCCCGCGAACTTGACCAGCTTCACCTGCTGCCCGTTGAGATCGGCGACGACCCGCGGGCTCCAGTGGTCGCTGAAGGTGGCGAACTTCCGCTCGAGCGTGATCCGGTCGGTCATGCGGCACCTGAAAAGGAAAAGGCGCGTGAAAATGCAGGATCGCGTGGCAGCGAGCACGACGTGACCGGCGCCCCGGGATTTCGTGACAGGAGTAATTTACGCAGGGAGCAGGTGACAGACACACACACGATGGGATACTGACGACATGAGCGCATCACGAGGCTACGCCGCGCAGGTGGCCAAGGCACCGCTGGCCCCCTTCGCGTTCGAACGCCGGACGCCGGGTCCGCGCGACATCCAGATCGAGATCGCATTCTGTGGCGTGTGCCACAGCGACCTCCATCAGGTGCGCGATGAATGGGGTGGCGCAATTTTCCCGATGGTGCCGGGCCACGAGATCGTCGGCACGGTGGTGGCCGTCGGCAGCGACGTGAAGAAGTTCGCGGTGGGTGACCGTGCCGGCGTGGGCTGCCTCGTGGACGCATGCCGCACCTGCCCCAGCTGCAAGGACGGTCTCGAGCAGTATTGCACCACCGGCGCGACGTTCACGTACAACGGCCGTGACGTGGCCGGCGCACCGACGTACGGCGGCTATGCCAACGACATCGTGGTGGACGAGGATTTCGCCCTCACGATTCCGGCGTCTCTGGATCTCGCCGGCGTCGCCCCGCTGCTCTGCGCGGGCATCACCACCTACTCGCCGCTGCGTCACTGGAAGGTGTCGGCGGGCCAGAAGGTCGGCGTCGTGGGCCTTGGCGGTCTCGGACACATGGCGCTCAAGTTCGCGAAGGCCTTCGGCGCACACGTGGTGCAGTTCACGACGTCCATCAGCAAGATCGAGGATGCGAAGCGCCTCGGTGCCGATGAGGTGGTGCTGAGCAACGATGCGGCCGCGATGCAGTCACACGCCGGCACTTTCGACTTCATCCTCGACACCGTCTCGGCGCCGCATGACATCCAGGGCTTCCTCGGCCTGCTCAAGCGTGATGGCACGATGACGCTGGTCGGTGTACCTGATGCGCCGCCCACCGTGCACCCGTTTCCGCTGATCATGGGCCGTCGCTCGCTGGCCGGCTCGCTGATCGGTGGTATCGCGGAAACGCAGGAAATGCTGGACTTCTGCGGCACGCACGGCATCACCGCCGATGTCGAGATTATCGCCATGAAGGCGATCGAGACGGCGTTCGAGCGGATGCTCAAGGGTGACGTGAAGTACCGCTTCGTGATCGACCTTTCGACGCTCGACGCGTGACGCAGGGGCACCCCGGCAGCCGGGTGGCGTGATGTCACCTGGCCTGCTGCTCACGGGTATCGTGTTCATCATCGCGGGCATCCTGCACTTCGTGATGCCGAAGTTCTATCTCGCGATCATGCCCGCATACCTGCCCAAGCCGCTGCTGCTGGTGTACGTGAGCGGCGTCTTCGAGGCGCTGGGCGGCGCCGGGCTGCTGCTGCCTGCCACGCGCACGGCGGCAGCGATCGGGCTCATCCTGCTGCTGCTGGCGGTGCTGCCCGCCAATGTGGAGATGCTGCGGCTGGCCCAGCAGCGAGGGGCCAGCACCGCATTCCAGATCGCCTGTTGGATCCGGCTGCCCCTGCAGCCGCTGCTGATGTGGTGGGTGTGGCGCGTGGCGCAGCAGGGTCGCGATCTTGTGAGCTGACCCTCCGCTGTTTCCTCCGTCCCACCGCACCATGCTCGCAGCCGTCCTCGTGGCCAGCCTCCTGACCTGCGCACCGGCGTCCGGCGCACTGCCGCTCCCTGTCGCGCGCACCGTCACAGACAGCACGCTGCAGGCCACCTTCAATCGTGGCATCACGTTCCAGCAGTTCGTCGACGCTGCCGTGGCGCGGCGCGAAGGGTGGCTTCGGTTGCAACGCGACGCGGAAGTCTCACCCGCGCTGATCGCCCGCGCGCGCGCCGTGGGAGGCACCTGGCAGTTGCTGGTGATCGCCCGCGATGGCTGCGGCGACTCGATGAATCTGGTGCCGTACGCTTCGCGGCTGGCCGACTCGGTTCCCGCGCTGTCGCTGCGCATCGTCTCGATGGACGAGGGTCAGGAAGCGGCAAAGGCGCACCGCACACAGGACGGACGCACGGCGACGCCGACGTTCATCCTGCTGAACGCCGGTGGTGCCGACGTGGGCTGCCTGGTGGAGCTTCCGGCGCCGCTGCGTCAATGGACGTACACGGCGCGCAAGACGGTGAGCAACGATTCGCTGCACACGTACCGCGAGGCGTTCTACACGCGCGACCGTGGCGCGAGTCTCGCGCTGGAACTCGTGGAGATGCTGGAGTCGGCACGCGCGGGCACGCCGCACTGCGACCGCCAGCTGACACGTTGACACGCGTCGGTACGTACGGCGTGGCACACCTTCCTTCACCGAGACGCAGCCGATGACCCCGACGGACGCAGAGATCATCATCACCATCGCCGCGCAGGCCGCGGTGGTCGATGGAAACCGGAGCACGGCCGAACTCGCGCAGATCATCAGCGCCGCGACGCGGCTCGGCCTGAGCAACGCCGAGTCGGTGGTGCAGCAGGCCGCTGCGGTGCCGGAGGATGTGCAGGAGCTGAGCCGGTCGCTGTCGTCCGACGATGCGCGACGTGCGGCGTACGAGATCGCGATGGCGGTATGCCACGCCGACGGCAGCGTGAGTGAGAAGGAAGTGACGTTTCTCGAGCAGCTCAGCGCGGCGCTCGGAACGTCAGGCGCGACGGCGGAGGTGTCGGCGATCGCGTCGGTGGCGACGATGACGGCGCAGGTGCAGGTGCCACCCATTCCTCCCGGCGCCACACCGCAACCGCAACCCGGCGAGCTCGATCAGCTCATCCTGGATCAGGCCATTCTGACGGCGGCACTGGAGATACTTCCCGACCGGTTGTCGAACATGGCGATCCTGCCGCTGCAGCTGCGGCTCGTCTACCAGATCGGACAGCGCCATGGGCAGCAGCTCGACATGGCTCAGGCCAAGGATTTTGCGGCGACCTTCGGCATCGGTGCGGCCGCACAGCTCATGGAAAGCCTCGTTCGCAAGACGTTCGGCAAGCTGTCTGGCGGGTTGCTGGGCGGCATGCTCGGCGGTGCCACCGGCCTGGCGGCTGGTGCGACCGTGAGCTTCGCCGCGACGTACGCGCTGGGCCACGCCGCGGTGCAATACTACGCGCAGGGGCGAGCGCTCTCGACGGCCGACATGAAAACGCTGTTCGCGCGATTCCAGCAGGAGGCGGAGACGGTCTTCCCGAAAGTGCAGGACCGCGTGCAGGACGTTGCGCGCGGCACCAACCTGCAGTCCGTACTGGGGACGCTGCGCGGTCGCTGACCGCGCACGCGTCACGGCGTTCATTCCACGACGACCACGGAAGACATGTTCAAGAGCCTGCGGGTCCCGGAGCGGCTGTTCTCGATCGCGATGTGGGCAGTCTCGCTGGTGTTCGCAGGTTTTCTGATCGGCCTTGGTGGCAAGGTGGTGGGCGATCTCCCGGGCGTGGATCAGTCGCTGTCCATCGAGCGGTTCATGGATCCGGCGAAAACCGCGCCGATCCGTCAGCAGCGCGACCAGCTGCGCGACGAGCAGAATCGCGTGGACAACACGCGCAACACGCTGAGCCTCGCGCTCGACTCGAGCCGCACGACGTACACGGCACGGAAGGAAGCGTACGACAACTGGCGCGCAACGCGTACCGCCACGAGTGATCCGGAGCAGGACCCGGACGGCATCGTGCGGATGCGCGTACTCGATACGCTGCTCGAGGCGCAGTCGCGTGCGCAAAAGTCGATCGAGGTGCAGGACGCGCGGCGCTTGCAGATCACACAGGCGATCGACTCACTGGACTCGGAAGAATCGAGACTGCGCGACGACGCACTGCCAGCCTACAAGCGTGCGCAGTTCCAGCAGGAGCTGAAAGTGTTTGGCATCCGCCTGGCGCTGACGCTGCCACTGCTGCTGATCGGCATCTGGCTGATCGCGAAGAAGCGCAAGAGCGACTACTGGCCGCTGGCACGTGGCTTCGTGCTGTTCGCGCTCTTCGCGTTCTTCGTGGAATTGGTGCCGTATCTGCCGAGCTACGGCGGCTACGTGCGCTACATCGTGGGCATCGTGCTCACGCTGGTGGCAGGCCACTACGTGATTCGCGCGATGAAGCTGTACGTCGCCAAGCGGCAGGTGGTGGAGAAGCAGACGGAAACACAGCGGCGCGCGGCCCTCGGCTACGAGAATGCGCTGCGCAAGATGAGCGCGAATCTCTGTCCCGGATGCGAGCGCACGATCGTGGGCGGCGCCAACGCGGCGACCAACTTCTGCGTGCACTGCGGCATGAAGCTCTTTGACAACTGCCCCGCGTGCACCACGCGCAAGAACGCCTTCTTCCAGTACTGTCCGACGTGTGGCGTGCCGGGGGAACACCACGAACATCCCCCGGCCTCCATGCCAGCCCCTGCCGCATCAGCAGCCGACTGACCGGCGGTCCACGACGTTCAGTCCGCGCTGACGTCGCCGATTTCGTGATCCCGCACGCGTGACGCGTCCGAGGTGCGCTGTTCGGTCATGCGACGCTCGAGGTCTTCACGGGCGGCACGGGCGGCTTCACGTCCGGCGTCCACGGCGCGGGAGACCTGCGTCTTCTTGAGGTCGATGGACGACTTGGCCGAGTCGATGCGCGACTCGATGTCGGCCTTCGCCTGCGAGAGCGCATCGGTGACCTTCTCACCGGCGCGCTTGGTGGCTTCGCCGGCCTTCTTCGCACTGCGCCTGATCGACTGGCGCGTTTCGGCACCGGTCTGCGGCGCGAAGATCAGGGCGAGCCCGGCACCGATGGCGGCACCGAGCAGGAATGCGGAGAGTCCGGAGGACTCGTCTTGTTCGACGATGATGATCTGATCGTCGTCGTCCCAGTCACGGCGTGGCATGCGGCGGTCGGTGTACAGGTGGATCCGTCAGGACGCGGCCCGGACATCAGCGTCCGGGTACGGCCTTTCCTTCATCGGAACGTACGAGGCGCACGGCGGCGCGGTCACTCCCCTCTTCGTCGCCAAGCGGTGTCTCTCCTGACGGATCGGGCAGGGCGATCATCGCCAGCAGTTCTTCCCGAAGTTGCGCTTCCTTGAGGCCCAGCGTCGAGGCGGCCTTGACCATGTCGCCGCTGAACTGGGCGAAGGTCCGGAGCGCCATCTGGCGACGTGCGTCGGCCATGGATGAGCCAACCGGCAGGGTGACGGGCCCAAGGTTGTCGACCGTGCCCTTCAGGTGTCGCGGCAGCAGGTCGGCGGTGCTGACTTCGGTGGAGCGGGAGAGGATCACGGCCCGTTCGATCGCGTTCTTCAACTCGCGGACGTTGCCGGGCCACGGGTACATGGCCATCCACTCCCGCGCGCCGTCGGCAAAGCCGGTGAGCCGCTTGCCGTTCTGCTTGGAGAAACGCTGCAGGAACGCTTCGGCCAGGATCAGGATGTCGGTGCCACGCTCGCGGAGCGGCGGCAGGATGAACTCCACCACCGCCAGTCGATAATACAGATCCTCGCGCAACTCGTTGTCGGCGATGGCTTTCTGAATGTTCTTGTTGGTCGCGGCGACGATGCGGATGTCCACCGCGATTTCCTTCTTGCCGCCGAGCCGCCGGATCGAGCGCGTCTCGAGAGCACGCAGGAGCTTCACCTGAATGTCCACCGGCATTTCGGCGAGCTCATCGAGGAAGAGCGTCCCACCGCTCGCGTTCTCGAACGCGCCGGTCTTCTCGCCGACGGAGCCTGTGAAGGCACCCTTCTCGTGGCCGAACAGCTCGTTCTCGAGAATTTCCTTCGGCAGCGCGGCGCAGTTCAGCGCGTAGAACGGCCCCTTGGCGCGATCACTCTTCTGGTGCAGAGCGCGGGCGACGAGTTCCTTGCCCGTGCCGCTCTCGCCCAGCACGAGCACGCTCGCGCCGGTCGGTGCGACGGCTTCGATCAGGCCGTAGACCTCGCGCATCGGCTCGGACTGGCCGATCAGTTCGCCGAAGCTGGTGAGGCCTTCGAGACGGGAGGAGAGCTCGCGGTTCTTGCGACGCGTAGCCTCCTTCTCGATGGTCTTCGGAATCAGCGCCTTGAGGCGCGTGAGCTTCTGCTTGGTGAGTGGCTTCTCGATGTAGTCGTACGCACCGAATCGCATCGCCTCGACGGCGGTGTCGACCGAGGCTTCGCCGGTGATGATGATGCACTCGACGAGCAGCTCCCGGGTGCGGATCGCCTCGAGCAACGCCATGCCGTCCAGGCCCGGCATCTTGAGATCGGTGAGGACGAGCGAGATGTCGTCCTGTGCGAGTCGTTCGAGGGCCGCCATGCCGTCGCTGACGACGACGACGGTGTATCCGTCCGCACTGAGGACGGCTTCGAGGGGCGTGGTGACGGCGGGTTCGTCGTCGGCAATCAGGATCGTGGCCATGTGCTGGGTCGTGTGGTCAGGCAATCGGCGGGAACTGGAGACGGAGGCCGTCCCCGGTTGATTCGATGCGACCGCCAAGCTTTCTGAACTGCACAACCCATTCCAGCGACTCATCCGGAACGAGTGGCGCGCCGGTCGTGAGACGCAGCGTCGCGCCATCGGCATGTGCGATCACGGCGAAGGCCGGCGCGCTGCGTCCAGCGAGCGCGAGAATGAGTACTTCGAGTGCGACGGCGCGCGTCAGCGACGGGTCCACGTCGACCGTCACGACGTGCGGCACATCCACCACGACCTGCCGCATCGGCACCAGCGCCGCCGCTTCGGTGACGATCACCGAGAGGTCCGACGACGTGCGTCCGCGCGCGAAGGCGATCAGCGCGTTGGTCATCGCCGCGAGCCGCTCGATGTGATCGGATGCCACGCCCGCACTAGTCGCAATGGCGGCCACGTCAGGCGCAGCAGAGGCCGCGCGAACGGCAATCACTTCCACCTGCATGGAGACGACGCCCAGCGCGTTGCGCAGATCGTGGGCCAGTGCGGTGATGGCGCGCGCGAGTGCCGCGTCGAGCAGCGCACGAGATACCCGCGACGACGCAGCGGCCGCTTCCCCGTACGAAGAAGCGGCCGCTGACATGTCCTGTTCGAGTGGCTCAGTCACTCAGGTCCGCGTCGTCGGGCGCAGCGACCACGCCCGGCGCACCGAACAGCTTGTGCAGGCGCGGCGCCTTCACGAACTGCTTCACGTCGGCCTTCGTGCCGTTGACCTTGAGCTGCGTGAAGAGAAAGGTGAACTTCGCGTCGTAGGCGGCGGCGAGCGTCGCCTTGATGTCGGCCGGCAGGGCCCACAGCTGCTTCTTGAACGGGCCGATCGCCTTCTTCCGCGTCTTGTAGAAGAACTGCTCATCGGTGTCGGTGGCCTTCCGTTCGTCCTTGGCGTTCACCAGCAGCCAGTCGTAGATTTCCTTGCGGAGCGCGTCGGGCAGATGGTCGAACATCATGTTCTGAAAGCTCGTGGCGAGATGGATCTCGGCCGTCTCGGCTGCCGGAAACAGATTGAACTTGTTGTCTGGGAGCGTGCTGGCGCCGTGCTGCACCGCACCCGACATGCCGTACGACTCGCGCGCGAGTTCACCAAGCTTCTGCAACGTGTCGATGTCGAGCGCCACATCGGCGATGCTGCCGTCGGGAAGCACCGTGCCACCATGGCTGGTGCCGCTCTGCACGCTGATCTTCGACAGGCCGGCCATGCCGGGGGCCTGCTCCGCGAGCACACGCGTGAAGCCCGACATGAACGCATGCAGCTCCTCGGGCGTGGAGTTCTCCGTGCCCACTTCACCGATCTCGCCACCGAGCGAAATCGTCACCCCGTCGGGCTCCGCGGCACGCACGAAGCGGCAGATGTCCACGGCCGTGTCGTAGTTCGGCTTCTGCTGTTCGTCGAGCGTCGGCTTCGACAGGTCCACCAGCGTCGACGTGTCCACGTCGATGTTGTAGAAGCCGGCAGCGACCGCTTCAGTGACGAGCTGCTTCACCGAGTTCACTTCGAGCACCGGATCGACGGCAAACTTCTTGTGGTTCACCTGGAAGTGGTCACCCTGCACGAACACCGGACCGCGGAACCCTTCGCGCAGTGCCGCCGCGATGATCACCGCGACGTACTCGGTGGGTCGCTGCTCGGTGTATGCGATCTCGGAACGCGCGATCTCGAGGATGAATGCGCCCGCGTCCAGCGTGTTGGCCGCGCGGAAGATGGAACGCATCGTGTCGTACGAGGCGGCGCGGATGTTCATCGCCGGCACGGTGTAGCCACCCGTCTTCCCTGCACCACGGGCGATGTAGAGATCGTGAATCGATGCCGGGCGCACGCCGACCTGCTGCCCCACTTCCCACACCAGCCAGCGCGCGTACTCCTTCTCCTCGTCACTGCCGAACACCGCGGCGTTGACCACCGCGTCCATGCGGTCGGTGGCCAGCAACTCGGGATGCGTGACGGTCACGGTGGAGCCGGCGACGGTGACGCAGTCGGAGAGCAGCGCCGACGGGATGGCGGGAGCGGACATCAAGACCTCAGTGAAAGAAAGGGAAGTACAGCGAGCTCGTGCGCGCACGCGGTGGGGAGATGCGAAAGCTCCCTATCACCGCCGTGCCGCACAAGTGAGCGTCATGCGAGTACCGCTCAGACCATGCACCGCGGGTCAGGCTGCGCCAGCCGGCTGAAGCGCTCGCGATCCGCCTCGAAGCCCGGGCGACCGAAGATGCCGTACGTGAACTGCTTGCCCAGCTCGACGCCGGGCTGGTTGTACGCGTCGATGCCGTACAATGCCCCCGCGAACGCGGTCGCGAACTCGAACAGCATGATCAGCTCGCCGAGATGGTGTGCGTCCACCCGGGGAATGCTCAGCACACCGTTCGGACGCCCGCTGCTGGCCAGCGCGCCGGCTGTGGCACGACGCTCGGCGTCGAGCAGCGCACCGATCGTGGCGCCACCCAGATAGGCGAGGTCGGGGAAATTGCCGTGCAACGCAGGAATCGTGATGTCGCGATCCAGCGTCTCGACGGCGATGAACGTCACCGTCTTGTCGTGCGGGCCTTCCATGAAGTTCTGCACCTGTGCGTGCTGATCCGTGGCGCCGAGCGCAGGCAGCGGCGTCGGGCCGACATGACCACCACCCGGCAGCACCTTGCCGAGGCTTTCGGCCCACAATTGCACGAACCACGCAGCCACGTCACGCAGCGCGTCGGCGTACGGCATCAGCACGTGGATGCTGCGACCGTTGGTCTGGTCATGGAGCTGCTGCAGCACGGCGAACACTCCGGCGGGATTGTTCGCGAGCTCCGCAGATTCACAGCGGTCGCGCATCGCAGCCGCGCCAGCGCACAGCGCATCGATGTCGATGCCGATGAACGCCGCCGGTGCGAGCCCCACGGCGGTCAGCACGCTGAAACGTCCGCCCACGCTGGGCGGAATGTCATACGTCACGATGCCATCGGTCTTCGCGATGGCACACAGCACGCCCTTTTCCGGATCGGTGATGAAGCGGAGCACCTTCTTCGGCCACTCGGCACCGAGCGCTTCGAGCTTTTCGCGCACCACTAAGTACTGCGACATCGTTTCGGCCGTGCCGCCCGACTTGGAGATCACGAGCACACGCGTACGCTCGAGGTCCACGCGATCGAACAGCGCGCCCATCGTGACCGGATCGACGTTGTCCATCACGTGCAGCCGCGGCCAGCCGCCGCGCGCCGCCTTGTCCATCTCGTTCCAGCGCGGCGGACAGAGCGCGCTGCGCAGCATGTTTGGGCCAAGCGCCGAGCCGCCGATGCCGCAAAGAATCACGTCGTCAATTTCATCGCGCGAGGCGAGTGCGTCGGTGCGCAAAGCCGTGCGCAGCGCGGCGTCCTCGGGCAGCAGCGGAAAGCCCAGCGTGCCGGCAGCGCGACGCGCATTCACATCGGCGCGCGCGGCAGCGAAAGCCTGCGCTGCAGCCGTGAGCGTATCAGCCGGCAACCCGCCGGAGCAGGCCGGCGCGAGCATGTTCGTGAAGTCGAAACGGACAGCCATGATCAGCACGAGTGTGAGATGTCTTTCTGCAGATAGTACCGGGTGTGCACCGGCGGGTAATCGTCGAGCGTACCGAAGAGCATCCAGCCGAGCTTCTCGTAAAACGGGCGGGCCTGGAAGCTGATGGTGTCGAGGTGCGCCTTCGTGCAGCCACGCCGGCGCGCTTCGGCTTCGGCCGCGACGAGCAACGCGGTGCCCGCACCGGCGCCGCGGCACGCCTCGCTGACCCAGAGCATGTCCACGAAGAGCCAGTGCCAACGCACTTCGCAGAGCGCGCCACCGGCGATGGCACCCGTGTCGTCACGCAGGATCACGTTGAACGGCACGGCGTCGGCACGCTGCATGTGCGGTGCGTTGAACCCGTGCAGTCCAGTGGCGACCGCCACGCTGCTCGCCTCGACAGGCACCTGCTCCACTTCGACGCGCACCATCCCCTACTCCACCCGCACCGTGAGCCCGTCGAATGCCGGCATGATGCCCTGCGGCAGCTCCGCTTCGAGGTCGGCGTGGAAGTTCTCGTGCGTGAGGTGGGTGAGATAGGTGCGTTCTGCGCCGATCTCACGCGCCATCTCGATCGCTTCCGGGATGCTCAGGTGTGTGGGGTGCGCCGTGCGGAAGAGCGCGTTGAGCACCAGCACCTTCACGCCACGCAGCGTGTCGAGCGCGGCGGCCGGCAACGTCTTCGCGTCGGTCACGTACCCGAGCGGACCGATGCGGAATGCGGTGACTTCGAAGCGACCGTGCGGCACCGTGAACGGGTGCACGAGCAGGTCGCCGATCGTCACGGGCGTCCCGGCCTCGACGATGAACGTCTGCCCCTCCGGCTTGGCCGTGCCGGGCATCGGCCGCATGGTGTCATCGAAGACATAGCGGAACTTGTCGTGCAGGCTCTGCATCGTGGCCGCCGAGCCGTACATCGGCAGCGGACCGTCGCGACGCACGGAGATGGCGCGGATGTCGTCGATGCCGTGCGTGTGATCGGCATGATCGTGCGTGAACAACACCGCGTCCACGCGATCGATGCCGTTGGCGATCAGCTGCACGCGCAATTCAGGAGGCGTGTCGAGCAGCAGGCGCGTACCGCCCGACGACTCCACCACCGCCCCGACCCGCGTGCGCTTGTCGCGCGGATCGGGGGACCTGCAGACAGCACAGTTGCAACCAACCTGCGGCACGCCGAAACTGGTTCCGGTGCCGAGGAAGGTCAGTCTCACACCGTCTCCACGCGCATGAAGTTCGTGGTGCCGGGCGTGTCGAACGGCACGCCGGCGGTGACCACGATGTGATCGCCCGGGTCGGCGAGATTCAGGCGCCGCACGGCACCCAGTCCTTCGACGATCAGGTCATCGTAGTTGTCGTGCCGCGGGACGAGCACCGGGACCACACCCCACACCAGTGCCAGCTGGCGGAACGTCTTCTTGAGATCCGTGCAGGCCACCACGGCAACGGCAGGGCGCATGCTCGAGACCACCCGTGCCGTCGAGCCGCTCTTGGTGAAGCAGACGATGGCCGGGGACCGCAGCATCTTCACCGCTGCACTCACCGCCGAGGCGATGGCTTCGGCGACTTCGTGCTTGTGCTCGGGCATGCGACGCTGATCCTTGTTCACCATGTCGAGCTTGGAGCGCTGCTCGATCTCGATGATGATGCGCTGCATCGCTTCCACGGCCAGGCGCGGATACGCACCAGCGGCCGTCTCGGCGGAGAGCATCACGGCGTCGGTGCCGTCGATGATGGCGTTGGCCACGTCCGAGGCTTCAGCGCGCGTGGGGCGCGGATGCGTGATCATCGACTCGAGCATCTGCGTCGCGGTGATCACCGGGCGGCCCATGCGGTTGCAGAGCGCGATGATCTGCTTCTGCGCCACCGGCACGCGTTCGAACGGCAACTCCACGCCGAGGTCACCGCGCGCGACCATGATCGCATCGGAGGCGGCGACGATCGACTCGATGTTGTTGAGCGCGATGTCCTTCTCGACCTTCGCGACGATCATCATGCTGCTGGGCACGAGGCCGCGCAGCTGCCACAGGTCTTCGGCGCGACGCACGAAGCTGAGCGCGATGTAGTCCAGGTCCTGCTCGACGGCAAAGGTGACGTCGGAGCGATCCTTGTCGGTGATCGACGGTGCCGACACGGCGATGCCGGGGAGGTTGATGCCCTTGTTGCTCTTCAGTTCACCACCGAACACCACTTCACAGCGCACCCGCTTGTTCATCACCTGCAGCACACGCAGTTCCAGCAGACCGTCGTTGATCAGGATGCGACTGCCGACCTGCACGTCCTGCGCGAGCATCGTGTAGGTGACCGGGATGTCACCCGGTTCCTCCTCGCCTTCATGAGCGAGGACGACCTCGCGGCCGGGCACCAGCTGGATGGGCTGGGCCAGGACACCGATCCGGATGCGCGGGCCCTGCAGGTCACCGAGAATGGCGACGGGCTTCTGCATCTCCTCGGCGACTTCGCGCACGATGGCGATCGTCGCGGCATGCGCCTCGTGGGTGCCATGCGAGAAGTTGATGCGGGCCACGTTGAGGCCAGCTTCGATCAGGCTCCGGATGCTCTCGCGTGTGGCGGAGGCGGGGCCGAGGGTGCAGACGATCTTGGTCTTCGGAGCGGTGACGGACACGGGATCGGCGTCGAGTGGAAACGGCGCCGGGGCAGCCGGGCCGCAATGGTGTGGCCGACGCGCCCGTGCGCCGACTCCCAGCCGCGCAACATAGTGGAACTAACCGGTCAATGTCGCGTTGCCGGGGAGACTTTCGGGGTCTCCCGGCGCAATCAGGCTCCGAGAGCTGCAGCAGTCGGGGACGGCACAGCGGCAACCGCGACGTGTGGCGGCTGCAGCAGGTTGCGGAGGCCGGAGCCCAAGCCTGCGGCGGGTCCGGCGAGCAGCGCGGGAAGTGCGGTGAGCGCCGAGAAGAGCTGGCCCGGCTTGAGCTTCATGCTGAGCGCAAGCGACTCGATGAAGGTGCGCAGGTCACCGTGCATGGCGGACCAGGCGAACAACAGCCCCCATGCGGTGAGCGCGGCTGCGGCGATCTGGACGCCGACGTGGTTGCGGCGCGCGCCGACGACGCCGAGCACGAAGCCGACGACGGGGAGCGCCCACCAGCCGATGAGGAACTCGGCGGCGACGAAGAGGATGACGGCGAGGAGAGGAAACATGTGTGATTGCGGCGTGAGTGGCTGAATGATCGGCGGCGTGTGCGAAGCGTCGGCTCAGGGCCGCAAATCGAGCGTCGAGAGAATCCGCGCCTTCGGAAACGCCGCTTCCGTCTCCGGGACGATCAGCGAATCGAGCTGCCCCGTACGCCATTTCTCCAGCCGGTCGTCATAGCGCGTGCTCGCCGGGTTGCCACTCTGCCCACCCGGATAGATCGCCCACGCGGTGCGACGATCCTTCGTGAGCTCCACGATCATGCGCCAGCTTGCGCCGTGACTGCCGGTGGCACCCGATGCCGGTGCGACGGTGCCGTAGCCTGACGTGACGGCGAGGTGGTCGCGATTGAAGCCGGCGAGGTTCACGAGATGGTGGACGTTGATACCACCCGTCTTGCTCCACGCCCATGCCGCACTGACCGGCCCGTTGGTGAGCGTGAGCGAGTCGAACGCCGCCCTCAGTGACGCCGCCAGCAAACCGTCGCGCGTCTCGGCGGTGCCTGCGGTGCGACGATCATCCCACCAGATGCTGGTGGAATCGCGCAGCGCTTCGAGGAAGATGACGTTGGCCGGCACGGCAACCGGCGGCTTTCCGTTCTCGGCGATCAGTTCGTCCCACGCGTCGCGACTGGCGCGCTTCATCGCGGCTTCGAACAGCACGGGCACCTGCGATTCCAGCGTGTAGCGATAGTCCCAGTCGCGCAGCATGCCGGCGGCCTTGGCCAGCGTGGCATCACCACTGCGCTCTGCGGCGCGCACGAAATAGGGTGCGATCGATCGTGCGCGCACGCTCAGCGGATCGGTCTGCATCTGCCGCACGCGATCAGGCGTGACCTTGTCGTCGGCACGCAGCATCTCGTTCAGGCGCATCGCGCGCCACGGGTCAGGCCAGTTGCTCCCGATGAACGTCGGCACCACCGCCGGATCGAACGGCTGCTGGTTAGCGCTGACGATGTAGCCCTGCGCCGGGTTCATGGTCTGCGGCATGTCGTTCACCGCGAAGATGCCGGTCCAGTCGGTGGCGCGGGTGCGACCGTCGCGCACGTACGTCCCTTCCCCGTTGTCGGGGCGGAGGGGATAGGCGCCATGTGCACGCAGCGCGATGGTGCCGGCGCGATCGGCGACGAGCATGTTCTGCGTCGGCGCGTTGTACGGCAGCATGGCGTTCTGCCACCCGGCCACGCTGGTGGCACGCGTGGCGGCCACGAAACCATCGAGCTCGTTAGATGGATCGTGCGCAGTCCACCGGAAGCTCAGGAAGCGACCGTTCTCCACCATCGTCGGACCGCGATGCGTGTAGAACACCGTGTCGGTGGCTACGGTATCACCGGTGGCGTTGCGGAACGTCTCGACGCGCGGCGTGAGCTTCTGCCATGCACCATCGAGTCGGTACTGCGTCGGCGCCTTGGCGTCGTCCACTTCCTCGAGGAAGTAATCGGCCACGTCACCGCCGGTGTTCGTGAATGTCCACGCCACGTTCTGGTTGAAGCCGATCACGATCGTGGGCGAGCCGGGGAACGTCACGCCGTACACGTCGAGCGAATCCTTCACGACGAGATGCGCTTCGTACCAGATCGACGGCAGCGACAGGTCGAGATGCGGATCGCCGGCCAGCAGTGCGCCACCGCTGGCGGTGCGCTGCGGAGCGATCGCCCAGTTGTTGCTGCCGAGCGCATCGCCGGTCTCGTCGGACGATGGCACCGCGAGCGCGGTGTGCTCCACCACGTCAGCCGCCTTCGCGGGGGCGAGCAGCGAGGTGTCAGGCGCGCCGGGAGGTGGCAACGGAATCCAGGCCTCGCGCAGCGCGGTGCGCCCCACGACAGGCTGAATCGGCTCCTGCAGCGGATTGTTGCGCGGGAAGAGCGCGTCGGCCGCCGGTCGGCCGATCAGTGCGGCGGCGCGTGTGCGGCGCAGATCGTTCGGATCGTAGGCCAGCGTGAGCGCCATGCGCATCAGCAGATACACCGAGTACTTCGGCTCCCACTGCGCCATCGGTTGCGCGCCGAGCAGCTTGTACTCCACCGGTGTGGTGGCCGGCGTCATCGTCGCACGATAGGCGTTCACGCCGTCGGCGAATGCACGCATCGCGCGCGCACCTTCGCTGTTGCTGTCGACGGCCGCCCACTTCTTTTCGGCAGCCCAGCCGAGTCCGAGGCGACGCGCTTCCTTGTCGAGCGGCAGTGCGCGCGCGCCGGCCAGTTCGGTGAGCGTGCCCGACGCGGCGCGATAGGTGAGCTCCATCTGGAAGAAGCGATCACGTGCCACGGCATAGCCGAGTGCGCGGTACGCGTCGCGAGTGTTCGTCGCATAGACGTGCGGCACGCCACGCACGTCGAAGAGCACGCGCGTGTCGGCGGAGAGTCCGGGCACCTGCTGCTTTTCGCTGTCGGGCAGGTCGCCGAAACGGAGCGCGGCTGCGGCACCGTGCACGGGATCGAGCAGCGGGCCGAGCGGCGGGATGCCGGCGCGGCTCACACCACGCGCGCACACGAACAGGAGGGCGGCCGTGGTGACGGCGCTGCCGATGGTACCGACGAGACCTCGTGCCATGCTGGATATCAGGGCTGAATGCAACTTTGACTGCAGACAACGGGGGCTGCCTGCATTCGATCTGCAGGCAGCCCCCGTGTCATCGTCGACGCTGGAGCAGACTATACGGTAGCGACTGGCACGCGTCCGAGGGAGCGGAGCTTGCTCTGCAAGCCGGTCAGCAGCGTGTCGAACGACTTCTGGAAGCTGGCCAGCCCCTCGTCGAGGAGTTTGTCGGTGACCGACGCCATGCTGATCCCCTCGCTGGCGAGGGCCTGCAGCAGTTCGCGCGCCTCGTCGACACCACGGTCGATGGTGCGTGCGGCCTCACCGTGGTCCTGGAACGCGGCGATGGTGGCCGGCGGCATGGTGTTCACCGTATCCGGGCCGATCAACTGTTCCACGTACATGACGTCGCGGTACGCCGGGTTCTTCACGCCGGTGCTGGCCCACAGCAGCCGCTGCACACGGGCCCCGCTGGCACGCAGCTTCTCCCAGCGTTCGCCGGAGAAGTGCCGCTGGAAGAGCGCGTAGGCCAGCTTCGCGTTGGCGATGGCTGCCTTGCCCTTGAGCGCGCCGATGGTGGAACGCGCGGCATCGTCGCTGTCCGACATCATCGCGTCGAGACGGGCATCGACTTCCGTATCCACCCGGCTCACGAAGAAGCTCGCGACGCTGGCGATGCGATGCAGGTCGCCGCCCGCCTTGTGACGATCCTCGAGACCGGCGAGGTACGCCTCGATCACGCGGGCGTAGGCATCGACCGCGAACAGCAGCGTGACGTTCACGTTCAGGCCATCGGCGATGAGGCGACGGAGTGCCTTGGAGCCTTCCTCGGTGCCGGGCACCTTGATCATGACGTTGGGCCGGTTCACCAACTTCCAGAGGCGATGGGCCTCTTCGACCGTCGCGTCGGCGTCGTTCGCCACATTCGGCGAGACTTCGATGGAGACGTAGCCATCGGTGCCGCCCGACTGCTCGTACACGTTGCGGAACTGGTCGCAAGCGGTGCGCACGTCATCGCTCTCGACGAGCTCGAAGAGCTGCCACGGGGTGAGCGATTCCGGTGCGGCGGCGAGCTGGGCGTCGTACGCCGTGCCGGTCGCGAGCGCCTTCTCGAAGATGGTGGGGTTGGACGTCATGCCGGAGAGGGCATCGTCGGCGATCTGACGGGTGAGGGCGCCGCCGGAGAGGATGGTGCGGTCGATATAGTCGAGCCAGACGCTCTGTCCTGCAGCGTGCAGCTTGTGCAGTCGGGAATGCGGCATGAGCAATGTGTGCAGCGGGAAGCGGAGACCTGCTGTGCCAGACCTGAAAGATAGGCGTCGGGTGTGCTTCGTGGGCACTCGGCAGTGGCGGAAACGGACGACGGGCGCGGCAGTGTTTTGCCGCGCCCGTCGTCGTGCCGCCGCA
>JAYWIJ010000032.1:0-5035 GCA_043788935.1 Gemmatimonadaceae bacterium
CGCCAGGTGCGAATCGTTTCCGCCTGCGCGATGTCGCGACACGCCACGTGACCGAGCACCAAGTCGGCATGCCCGGTCATCGCTTTCGTATCGGAGACCACGGCGAAGTCCGCGCCGAGGGCGAGCGGCTGCTGCAGCAACGGCGTGGCGGTCGTGTTGTCGACGACCACCAGTGCGCCGGCCGCATGCGCCGCCTGTGCGAGCGCCGCGATGTCGCACACATCGAGCGCCGGATTGGTCGGCGATTCGAGCCACAGCATCGCGGCACCGTCGAGCGCGTTACGCCACCCGTCGCCCACGGTCGGTGCCATGACCACCTCAATGCCCTGCGCGGCGAACCACGCACCGGGAAACTGCTGCGTCGCGATCACCCGCGTCGTGTAGTAGCTCTCGGCCGGCATCACCAGCTTGCCGCCGGGCGGCACCATCGTGGCCAGCACCGCGGCGGACGCCGCCATGCCGCTCGGAAAGAGCAGGCACGGCCCTCCTTCGAGCGCCTCGAGCGCCTGCTCGTATGCCACCCAGGTGGGATTGGAGAAGCGGCCGTACGTGAACGGCGACGCGGTCGGATCGCCCGGTGCATGATACGGCGCCGCGAACACCGGACCCGCCAGGTACGGCGTCCCGGGCGAGGCGTCGGGCAGGCCGGCGCGCACGACCCGCGTGCCGTCGCGCCACTCGGGGTTCGGCGCGGTGCTCACGCCGTGGGCGGGTACTTCGCGTCGTCCAGCGGCTGTGCTTCGTCGATCAGCATCACGGGAATGCCGTCCTGCACCGAATACACCAGGCGGCTTTCACGGCACACAAGCACCTCAGGCGGACCCGCGTAATACTCCAGCGGCGCCTTGCTTTTGGGGCAGACAAGGATCTTCAGCAGCTCGGGAGACAGGCTCATGGCACGGGCTCGCGCTTACGCGCTGGTGGGGCGGAACGGGGCGGGGGCCTCGGCGCTGAACAGCAGCCGCGGCCCTCCGATGAGATCAATGCAATATGGGACCGCCGCCCAGACCGCGCCGAGGCATTCCTCGATCGCCGCCGGCTTTCCCGGGAGATTGATGATCAGGGAGCTCCCGCGGGTACCCGCCACCTGACGCGACAGGATCGCCGTGGGCACGGTGCGCGCCGACACCGCCCGCATCTGCTCCCCAAACCCTGGCAGCATCCGGTCACACACGGCCACCGTGGCTTCGGGCGTCACGTCGCGCGGCGACGGACCCGTACCACCGGTCGTCACGATCAACGCGCAATGAAACTCGTCGGCCAGTTCGCGGAGCGCCGCCTCGATCAGCGGCTGCTCGTCGGCTACCAGCCGGCACTCAGCTCGCCACGGCGACGCGATCCAGCGCGTCAGCACCGACTGGATCGCCGGACCGGATTTGTCTTCGTACACCCCCGTCGAGGCGCGGTCGGAGATGGTGAGGACACCGACGACGGCCGGGACCACGGTTGGCAATGGTGCGTGCGATGAGGGAAGCAATGTGGGGGCGAACGTGTGGAGGCGGGGGAAGCGGCGGTTGCGGCGGGCTATGGAGTCTTGGTGAAGACTACACGTTTTTGATCAGGGCGACGACCGAAGGTGAGGACGAGGCCGACCTCGTATTTCGTCGCCTTCAGGTAGCCGAGGAGCTGCCCCACCGCATCCGGCTCGACCGACCGAGCCACCTTGCACTCGAGGACGACGAGGTCGTTCACCACGAGATCCAGCCGCCCGCGCCCAATCACCCGCCCGCGGAAATTCACAGCGACGTCCACCTCACGCGCCACCGCATACCCCGCGTCGCCCAACGCAATCACCATCGCCCGCTGGTAAATCACCTCCGGATGCCCATGACGCAGCTCGTCATGCACCTCCCGAAACACCCGAAGAATCCCCGCCGTCACGTCGCCATGCAGTAGTCCCCTACGGAACCATCGCCGCGCACCGTCATCCGCCCGTCACCCCCCGCCCATCCGGAAGCCCCGCTTCCCCCCGCCCCACACACATTCGCCACCAACAACTTCCTTATCGGAATCCCCCGTTCGCTGCCGTGGTCCGGTTTTTCGTTGCATTCCCCCACACCCGGAGGCCCTCTCGGCGTACGCTGCGTGCATCCGAGCCCCCACGCCATCCCGAGCTCCCCGAGTCCCCATGCGCCGCATCCATCACGTCATTGCCCTGCTGGCCGCGATCCCGGTCACCGCGACCGGGCAATCCACACCGCCCGCGGCGCCCGCGGCCCCGCCCGTGTCCGCCCTGCGCGACCACATTGACCGTGCCCAGCTCCGCGCGCAGTCCGACTCCTTCGTGGTCCTCATCCAGGGCACCCCGCGTGGTGGGCAGCGCATCGGCATGCGGCCCACCGCGACCGGCTGGGAACTGCAGGACGCCATCGCGATCGGCACCATGGTGCAGCAATCATCGAGCATCGTCCTCAACGCGGCGCTCGAGGAGACCACCTTGCGACAGCGTGGTGTGATGTCCGGCCGACCCATGACCATCGCGCTCGACTTTGCCAATGGACGCGTGCGCGGCACCGCTGACACGCCGAGCAATGGCCCCGCAGGCGCGCTGGCCATCGATACCGAGGTGGCACCCGCGGTCGTCGACGACAACGCCGTGACACCGCTGCTGACCGCGCTTCGGTGGCGCGAGGCGCTCGACATTCGGTTTCCAGTTTTCACCAGCGGCAAGGCAACCGTCGTGACGTATCGCGTTCGTGTGCTGGGCGCCGACACGGTCACCGTTCCCGCCGGCACCTTCGACAGTTGGCGCGCCGAACTGACCACCGGCTCATCCAGCCTGTTGCTGCACATCACGCGCGCCACGCCGTACCGGATCCTGCGCATGACATCTGTCGGCACGCCATTCGATGTTCAGCTTGTCAAGGCACCGGTGAAGTAGCGCATCGTACGCGCCGCACCACAGCTTTCGCCAATGCACTCCGCGCATTCCGGTGACACCGCATCCGGCCCTGCCGTCAGCGCGCGCCCGTCGCGCCGCTGGCTGTGGCTGACCGCCGTACTCTGCGGCATCGGCGGACTCACGCCGTTCGCGCAGGCGCTCGAACTCCTCGGCATCAGCACACCGGGTGGCATCGCCCTCCAGTGGCAAGCGGCAACGGTACTCGTGTGGGTGGTCATCGGTCCGCGTATCGCGAATCGGTGGTCACTCACCGACTCCGAGGCGGGCGCACTCGGCGGACTCGGACTGCTCACGATCGTTGCCACTGCGACGCACGCGACGATTGCGATCCTGCTGCTGCATCCCAGCACGCCCTACAGCAGCACCTCGAACTGGATCATCGTCGCCCTCGGCGTGTTGCCCACGCACGCCGTCACTGCCGGACTCATGTCGTTGGTGGGCAGCTGGACAAGCGCGCGACGCCAACGCGAGCGCGCGGCCGATCGTGAAGCCGTGCTTGCCGCGCATGCCGTGCGCGCTGAGCTCGATGCGTTGCGCACGCGACTGCAGCCGCACTTTCTGTTGAACGCACTGAATACCGTGACCGGTCTCGCGCGATCAGGCAATGGCGAACGCGCCGCCGATGTCGCCGCCGATCTCGGCGAGCTGCTGCGCTTCGCGCTCACCGAATCCGGTGACACCGTGTCGTTCGACGCCGAGCGAGAGATCGTGGAGCGGTACCTTGCCATCGAACAAGTTCGGCTCGGCGCACGACTCCGCATTGCATGGCAGATTCAGCCTGACGCGCGTACCACGCAGTTGCCGGCGCTGACATGGCAACCGCTCGTCGAGAACGCCATTCGTCACGGCATCGCGCAGCGCGTCGCGCCCGGCACACTGACCCTGTCCGCATCGCGCACCGCGCAGGCCCTCACATTGGTCGTCGACGCCGATGGTTCGGACCACACATCGGCGCCAACGCCTGAACCGTTCGGCGGACTCGGGATTGGACTTTCGACGCTGCGCCGGCGACTCGCGCTGTTGTACGGCGACCGCGCCATGCTGACCATGACCGAACGACCGGGAGGCACGCGCGTCGAACTCAGGCTGCCGATCGCCGTGCACGCCGACGTGACATGAGGGCGCTCCGTATCGTCGTTGCCGACGACGAGCCCATCGCCGCCGCCTCACTCGCCGCCGAGTTGCAGCGACTCGACTGCGACGTGGTCGCCATCTGCACGAATGGCGAGAGCGCCATCGCGCGCTGCGCCGCCTTACAACCCGATGCCTGCTTCACCGATGTCGCCATGCCCGAGCGTGACGGCCTCGCCGTGGCCCGCGCGCTTCGCGAAGCCGCCCCGGGCGTTCGTGTGGTGTTCGTGAGCGCGCACCCACACTTCGCGCTCGAGGCCTACGGCGCCGATGTGGTCGACTTCGTGCTCAAGCCGGTGCGCCGCGCCCGACTCGCCGATGCCGTTGATCGCGTCCGTCGCGCCATCGGCGCTACCGACCACGACGATCGCATCCTCGTCCCCGAGCATGGCAGCGTACACGTCGTGCCGATTCGTGAGATCGAATGGGTGCAAGCCGACGGCTACAACCTCTGGCTCCACACCACCAAGCGGGCCTGGCTGATCCGCGAGCGCATGCACCGCATGGAGGCACGCCTGCAATCCGCCGGCTTCCTACGCGTGCACCGCTCGGCCCTCGTGCGCCTCAGCGCCATTCAATCCATCGAGCAAGCCGAGCCCAACGACCCCACGGTCGTCTTACGGTCGGGCGTCAAAGTGAAGGCCGCCCGCGACCGCTTAGGCGACATCCGCAACGCCCTCTAACCCCCGCCCATCCGGAAGCCCCGCTTCCCCCCGCCCCACACACATTCCCCACCAACAGCTTCCCTATCGGCATCCGCCGTTCGCATCCGCGGCGCCGTATTGCGACAGCACGACCTGCGCCGACTTTCCGTCAGTGCCGGGCGTGAGCACGAACATCGAGGCATAGCTCGAGTCGCAAAGATCCGGCAGCTTGGGCCCACCGAGCGCGGTCACGATCGCCGGCACTGTGTTGCTGTGACCGACCACGAGCACCACGCCGGTCGCCTTGCGCACCGCGGCCGCCACGTCGGCGATGTGCTTGGCGCCGCCGCTGATGGTG
>JAYWIJ010000033.1:0-19383 GCA_043788935.1 Gemmatimonadaceae bacterium
ATCTGAGTGAACAGGTGCTGTAGATCAGCAGCCCGCCCGGCTTCACACAGCTGCTGGCGGCGGCGAGGATGTCGCGCTGCAATACGGGCAGCAGCGCGATGTCACTGACGCGCAACCGCCACCGTGCGTCGGGGTGACGACGGAACGTGCCCGTGCCGGTACACGGCACGTCGACGAGAATGGCGTCCACGGGTTCGAGCGTCGGTGCGGTGGCGTCCATCTCGCGCACGTCGACATGGGTCGCATGCATCCGCTCGAGGTTCGCGTGCAGACGCTGCAGACGATTGGCTGAGCGATCACTGGCGATGACAGTGGCGCCGGCCTGCAACAGGGCGAGCGCCTTGCCGCCGGGAGCAGCGCAGAGATCGGCCACGACATGTCCGCGCGGAATGTCGGCGTACTGCACCACCAGCGCGCTGCCGGAATCCTGCACGTAGAGCTGGCCGCGCTGGAACGCGCCGAGCTGCGTGAGCGCCACGCCGGGCGGCAACTGCAATCCGTCGGTGATGAGTGGCGCATTGACCGTCTCGACGCTGCGTTCCTGCAGCATGTCGTGCAACTCGTCGCGCGTAATGCCGAACGGGCGCACGATGATCGGCGCCTCGCTGTTGTTGTGCACCGTGAGCTGCTCGGTGGACTCCTTGCCCCACTGCGCGATCCACCGTTCCAGCAGCCACCGTGGATGACTGGTGCGGACTGCCAGCCGCTCGGACGCGTCGTGATTGCGGTCGAGCGCGGCGGCAGCGCCGTCCGGTGTGGCGACGGCGGGCAGGTCGCGCTCGCGGTCGATGCGACGCAGCACGGCGTTCACCAGCTTGCTGGCGCCGATGCCGTGGCGACGCTTGGCGAGTTCGACGGTCTGCGCGATGGCGGCGTATGCCGGCACGCTCCCCATCGACAGCAGCTGATACGCACCGAGGCGAAGGAGATCGCCGAGGTCGGCGTCGAGTCGGGCGAGTCCGCCGGTGATGCGCGGCGCGAGGATCGAATCGATCCAGCCGCGTGAGCGGAGCAGGCCGTACACCAGCTCCTGCACCCAGCGACGGTCACGCGGATCGAGGGCCGTGGTGACGCGCTCGAAAGCGGCGTCGAGCAGTGTGCCGCCTCGCAGTGACGTCAGAATTTCTGCGGCGGCAATGCGTGATTCGGTGATCAGCGCACCGCGCGCGTTCGGCGCGGCCGCGAGCGTCACAGGAGCGTCACCCGCGGAATCCCTCGTCATACGCCGCAAGATAGCGACGCGTGGCAGCGGCGGCATCGTCGAGCCAGATCCCGCGCATCGCCGCGACACCGGCTGCGCCCGCTGCCGCCACCTGTTGCGCACGATCGGGCGTCATGCCGCCGATTGCGATCACCGGACACCCGTCGGCAACGTCGATCACGTCGCGGAGCAGCGCCGACGTGTCGGTCTGCCCGCTGGCGTCGGCGCCGATGACGAGAAATGTCGCGCCGCTCCGTGCCGTGATCCACGCCTCGTTGCTGGTGTGGACGCTGGCGCCGAGCACCAGCGTCGGTGCGACGCGTCGTGCATCGGCGATGCCGAGTGAGCGTGACGTGAGTTGCGCGCCCGTCACGCCGGCCACCATTGCCACGTCCAGTCGATCGGTGACGAGCACCCAGCTGCCGGTGATCTCGCTGATCACGCGCAGTTCGAGCGCGAGTTCCAGCAGGCGGTGCGCGGAGGTGTCGCTGGCGCGCAGGTGGATGGCCACGCGCTGACGACAGGCCTGCATCACGGCAGTGGCAGCGGTGACGAACCCGGGGTCTGCGAGCACGACGTCGTTGGTCAGGGCGTGCAGTGCCGGCGTCGTGCGGTGCATCACCCGGCGGACACCGTGCCACCACCGAGAACGTCGTTGATTGCCACACCGCGACCGGCGGCCCAGTCGCGCGCCGACTGCCGACGCTTGCCCGACGGGTGCACGTCGCTGACGCGCACGGTGCCTTCGCCGCAGGCCACCAGCATGCCGTCATCGTCGATGGCGAGCACGCTACCGGGTGCATCCACGTGTGTGTGCATGTGCGACGCGCGAACGCCGAAACACTTCACGTCGACGCCGAGCTGCGTGGTGAAGGCGCCGGGGCGCGGATCGTAGGCGCGGATCACGTTGGCGACGTCGGGCGCGGTGGCGGTCCAGTCGATGCGGGCATCCTCGCGCTCGATCTTCGGCGCGAAGGTCGCCCGCGAGGCATCCTGCTCCACCTCCGGCAGCTGTCCGAGCTCCATCAGGGCGAGCGCCTCGATCAGCGACTGTGCACCGAGTTCGGCCAGCCGGTTGCGCAGTTCACCACCCGTTTCGTCGGGCAGGATCGGCACGCGCGACGTGTGCAGGATCGGGCCGGCGTCCATGGCCAGCACCATGCGCATGATCGTCACGCCGGTTTCGGTGAAGCCGCGGCGGACGGCGGTCTCGATCGGTGCGGCGCCACGCAGCGCGGGCAGCAGCGATGCGTGGATGTTGATGGTGCCGCGCGTGGGGTGTTCGATGACGGCGGTGGGGAGAATGTGGCCGTACGCCACCACCACGTTCAGGTCGGGGCCGAGCGCGGTGAGTTCCGCCATGAACGCATCGCCGCGCGGCTTCTCGGGCTGCAGCACCGGCAGCCCTTCGCGCAGTGCGATCGCCTTCACCGGCGGTGGGGTGAGCACGCGCGCACGTCCGACGGGGCGGTCGGGCTGCGTGACCACGCCGATCACGTCGAACCCTTCTCCCAGCAGCGCTTCCAGCGGCGGGACGGCGAACTCCGGCGTACCCCAGAAAAGAATGCGCATCAGGAAAGGATCGACACGATACTAATGCACGTCATCGCGGTGGTGATCCGACGACTCGGCCAGCGCCTCGTCTTCCTCGGCCTTGAGCTGCGCCAGGACTTCCGGCGTGAGTCGGCGGAACAGCTCGGGATAGTCGTCCTTCTGCTCGTCCCATTCGCGCATCGCCTGTCGGCGCTTGAGGATCGACAGGTGGTCGAGAAAGAGCTTGCCGTGCAGGTGGTCGATCTCGTGCTGCAGGCAGGTGCCCAGCAGGTCGACGCCCTCGATCGTGATCGGCTGCATGTCGACGTCGAGGGCGGTGACGGTCACCCGCGCGGCGCGCTCCACTTCGTAATGAATGTCCGGGATCGAGAGGCAGCCCTCCTCGCGCTTGCTCTTGCCGCTCTTGAGCGTGATGACGGGATTGATCAGCGCGATCGGGTGCTTCTCGATGTCGATGACGGCGATGCGTTCGCTGCGGCCCACCTGCGGCGCGGCGATGCCGATGCCGCGCGCGGCGTACATGGTGTCGAACATGTCGGTCACGAGCTGGCGCAATTCGGGCGTCATCTGCTGCAAGAGCTGCGTTTCGCGGCGCAGGATCGGGCTGCCGAGGACCTGAATGTCGAGCAACGCCATCAGGCGACCTTGTCCGCGCTGGACGAGGCGCCGGTCGGCGTGGAGATCTTCACGATACGGCCACGCTCGATGATGACGCGCGACTCGCCGCTCTTGACGGTGATCTCGTCTTCGGGGCCGGGGGCGGCGGCGGTCTTGATGTGCTGCACTTCGCCGATGATGCCGCCCGCGGTGACGATGCGGTCGCCCTTCTTCAGTTCGAGGATCGCCATTTCGTGCTTCTTCCGTTGCTGCTGCTGCGGGCGGATGAGCAGGAAGTAGAAGATGGCGAAGATGCCGCCGTACATGACGAGTGGACCCACCAGGGCCTGACCTCCGGGAAACTGGAGGATGGCGAGAGTGGCGAAGGGCATGGAGGTCATCAGATGCGGGGCAGCGGAGGTCGTGAGCGCGGGTGGCCGATGTGGCTGGACGCGGCGGGTGGCCGGGGCGGAGCGCGGGGCGCGTCACGGGTCCGGCAATCGTGAAAGATACGTGGTCCGTGGCCGATTCTGGTGTGCCGTTCACGGGGACGGGGATCTCGAGCGGAGGGTGGGCGACATTCATTGATGGGAGTGGGGGCGCAGACGCCCGCCGCACGTGCCTTGCGATTCGCCGGGAGCGGTCCCTCCGGAGAGACAGTCCCTTTCCACGATGTCCATGGCACCAACGAACCAGATCCAGCTCTTCGGCCACGGCCTCGGCGATTTCTCCTCACCCGAGGCGGCGCTGGTGTCAGCGTTTTTGCTGGGCGGGCTGATGGGTGCCGTGCCCGTGGGCGGGGCCGAAGTGCTGATTCTGCTGATTGCGGGGCTCGAGCCAAAGTCGATCGTGGTTCCGCTGGTCGTGGTCATGACGGCGGGGCACGTTCTGGGCAAGCTGCTCTGGTACTGGGCCGGGACGCAGCACCATCGGATTCGCCAGCCGTGGCTCAGGCGGCAGGTGGACGCGGCTGAGCGCTACGTGCGAGCGCGGCCGCGGCTTGGTTTGGGGGCGCTGACGTCGAGTGCGCTGGTGAGCGTGCCGCCGTTCCACGTCACAGCGATTGGCGCCGGGGTGCTCCGGACGCCGCTAGTGGTGTTCGTGCTGGTGGCGTTCGGCGGGCGGGCGGTGCGGTTTGCGGTGATTGCGATGGTGCCGCGGTTGGTGCCGTTTTTCGTGCCGTGAGTGCGTGGACTCGGACCAAGGGGTCGGATCAAGGGGTCAGACACCATGGTCGGCGGATCAAGGGGTCAAGGGGTCAGACACCATGGTCGGCGGATCAAAGGGTCAGACACCATGGTCGAGCGGAGAAAGGGGGTCAGACACCATGGTCGAGCGGTATCACGAAGTCGACGCGCCCGCGGCCCGGTACTGGGCCAGCCACTCGCTGCTCCAGTGGTCGAACGTGCCCTCGACGAGCGCGGCGCGGGCGCGCTGCATGAGGTGGATCAGGAACGTCACGTTGTGCAGCGACAGCAGGCGCAGCCCGAGCATCTCCTCGCTGACGAACAGGTGTCGCAGGTAGGCGCGGTCGTACTGCGTGCAACAGGGGCACGGGCAGCCTTCGTCGAGCGGGCGGCGATCATTGCGGAAGCCGCTCTTGCGGACCTGCACCTTGCCGTCGTTGGTGAAGGCGGTGCCGTTGCGCCCCATGCGGGTGGGGGCGACGCAGTCGAAAAGGTCGACGCCGCGGCGCACGGCTTCGACGAGGTCGTCGGGAAAGCCGACGCCCATCATGTAGCGTGGGACGGTGCGCGGGATGACGGGGTCCACGACTTCGAGGGTGGCGTACATGTCGGGCTTGGATTCGCCGACGGAGAGGCCGCCAATGGCGATGCCGTCCCAGGGGCCGCGCTCGAGGATGCCGCGGGCCGATTCGACGCGGAGGGCGGGGTGGATGCCGCCCTGGATGATGGGAAAGAGGGTCTGGCGGGGTGGAATGATGTCGGTGGCAGGATCGTGCGTTGCCATCGGGGGGGCGCCGGCCGGAACTTCGAACTGGGGGGGAGCCCCCCGACCCTCGCGTGAAATCCGGTCGAACTCCACCCGGCACCGGTCCAGCCACCGCAGACTCCGCTCCATCGCCGACCGACTCGCCGACACCTCCGCCTGCCCCGCGATCAGCTCATCCAGCTGCATGATCACGTCCGCCCCGATGTTTCGCTCGATCCGCATCACGCTTTCCGGCGTGTACTGATGTTTCGAGCCATCGATGTGGCTCTGGAACACCACCCCCTCCTCGCTCACCGTGCGGAGGCTCGACAGCGAGAACACCTGGAAACCACCGGAATCGGTCAGCATCGGACCGTCCCAACGCGTGAACGCGTGCAGGCCGCCGAGTGCACGCACCATCATGTCGCCAGGACGCAGGTACAGGTGATAGGCGTTCGACAGGATCATCTGCCCGCCTACCGCCTTCACCTCATCGACGCTCAGCCCCTTGATGGTGCCATGCGTGCCGACAGGCATGAACGCCGGCGTTTCCACCACGCCGTGCGGTGTGGTGAACCAGCCGAGTCGGGCGCTGCCGGAATCGTGCGAGGTGCGAAAGGCGAAATCTGACATGCAGCAGTGGGGTCGGGAGCGGGTGTCTCCCGAATCTAGCGGTGCCCTGTCGCACGGGTCGTCACACGCGGGCAGCACGCCCGACACGCTGACTCAGATCACCAGCATCGCATCGCCGTATGAGTAAAACCGGTACTCTGCCGCGATCGCCCCACGATAGGCGCGCATCGTCAGGTCGTAGCCCGCGAACGCCGCCACCAGCATCACCAGTGTCGACTTGGGCAGATGAAAGTTGGTGAGCAGGTGATCCACCATGCGGAAGCGGTACGGCGGATAGATGAAGATGTCCGTCGTGCCTTCGCTGGCCGGGAGCGTGCCATCCGGGTTCGTCGCGCTTTCGAGGGTCCGCATCGATGTCGTGCCGACGGCCCAGACCCTGCCGCCGCGGGCCTTCGTGGCGCCGATCGCGTCCGCCGTCTGCGACGACACCTGATACCACTCCTCGTGCATCACATGCTCGCGCGGGTCGTCCACGCTGATCGGCCGGAACGTGCCGGCGCCCACATGCAGCACCACGTCCGCGCGCGCGACACCCTTCGCCGCGAGCGCCGACAGCACCTCGTCGGTGAAGTGCAATCCGGCCGTCGGGGCCGCCACCGATCCGGCCTGCGCCGCATACACGGTCTGGTAGCGCTGTGCGTCCTCGCTGGTATCCGCGCGCGTCATGTACGGCGGCAGCGGCATGTGTCCATGGCGCTCGATCGCGTCGTGCGCTGGCAGTGACGTGTGCAGCCGCACGAACTTCGTGCCACGGTCGGTCGCCTCCAGCATCTCGATGCGGAAATCGTCGGCGATGGTGACCATCTTCCCCGCCTGCAGCTTGGCACCGGGCTGCACCATCGCTTCCCAGACGTCGTCGCCACGTGCCTTGAGCAGCAGCACTTCCGCAGGTGCGCCGGATGGACGTGTGCCGAGCAGCCGCGCGCGGATCACCTTGGTCGTGTTCACCACCAGCGCGTCACCTACGGGAATGAACTCCACGATGTCACGGAACTGCCGGTGCTCGATGGTCCCCGTGTCACGATGGATCACCAGCAGCCGGCTGCCATCACGTCGCTCCACCGGTGCCTGGGCGATGAGGTGCTCGGGCAGCTCGAAGTCGTAATCGCTGACGCGTGTGCCGTCGGGAGTGCGTTCGTTCATGACGAAAGTGAAGCAACTGCGCTCACACGGAGTCGCGGTGGCGCTGAGGACACGGTGAATGATGAAGTCGAGGCACGCAATTCACGACTGTTCCCATCAGAATCCACTGTCTGCACTGAACTCTCCGTGATTCCGTGCCTCCGTGTGAGCGGAGTTGCAGATCTTCCATGGGCGAGCGGAGGGGCCTCAGAGCAGCGACGGCTGTGCGCCAGACGCATCACCCGGCGGCGTGTAGCCGAAGTGCCGGTATGCAATCGCTGTCGCCATCCGCCCGCGCGGCGTGCGCTGCAGAAATCCGTTCTGCACGAGGAATGGCTCGTACACTTCCTCGATTGTCCCCTCGTCTTCCCCAACGGCGGCGGCGATGGTCTTGAGGCCCACCGGGCCACCTTCGAACTTCTCGATGATCGCGCGCAGGATCCGCGCGTCCATGTCGTCGAGTCCGAACGCGTCGACTTCCAGCAGCTCAAGCGCGGCATCGGCGACGACCTTGTCGATGACACCGTTGGCTTTCACCTGCGCATAGTCGCGCACGCGACGCAGCAGGCGATTGGCCACGCGAGGCGTGCCGCGTGCACGGCGCGCGAGTTCGTGCGCCCCGTCGACCGTGATGCTGCACCCCATCACCTGTGCGGTGCGCTTCACCACCATCTCGAGATCTTCGGTGGGGTAATACTTGAGCTGCTGATGGATGCCGAAACGCGCACGCATCGGCGCCGTCAGCATGCCGAGTCGGGTGGTGGCACCGATCAGCGTGAACTTCTCCACCGGCATGGTGATCGTCTGCGCCTTGGGGCCATCAGACAGACGGATGTCGACGCGGAAATCCTCCATCGCCGGATAGAGGAACTCCTCGATCACGGGACGCAGCCGGTGGATCTCGTCGATGAAGAGGATGTCTCCTTCGCGCAGGTTGGTCAGCGTGCCGACCAGGTCTCCCGGCTTCTCCAGCGCCGGCCCCGCCGTGGTGCGGATGTTCACGCCCATCTCGCGCGCGATCAGCTCGGCCAGCGTGGTCTTGCCCAAGCCGGGCGGCCCGAAGAAGAGTACATGATCCAGCGGCTCCTTCCGGCTCTGCGCGGCGTCGATGTAGATGCGCAGCGCGTCCTTCACCTTGGGCTGGCCGATGAACTCCGCCAGCCGCTGGGGGCGCAGCGACAGCTCCACCAGCGAGTCGTCGTCCATCGCTTCGGGTGTCGTGATTTCGGCGCGCGTCATGGCTGCAACGATACCCGAAGAAACACCGGCGCGCTATCGCGCACCGATTCGCCCAAGCGCCGCCCGGATCAGTGCCGCGGTGCTCTCCTTCCCTTCGCCCGCGTCGATCGCCGCACGGATCCCCGACTCGGCTTCGGCCGCGCCATAGCCCAGCGACTGCAGCGCGCGCACCGCGTCGTCCACACCCACGCCACCAGTCGATACCACCGACGTCGTGCCACGCTGGAGATCATCCAGCTTGTCGGCGAGGTCGAGCACCAGCTGGTCCGCCTTCTTCTTGCCGAGGCCCTTCACCTGCTGCAGCGTGGCCACGTCGCGCTCGCGGATGGCGCGCACGAGTCGCTCCGCACTCAGCGCCGACAACATGTTGAGCGCGAGCTGCGGCCCGAATCCCTTCGCGTTGAGCAGCCGCGTGAACACGTTCCGCTCGTAGGTGGTGGCAAAGCCGAACAGCTGCCATCCATCTTCCTTCACGACGAGGTGCGTGTGCAGCCGCACCGGTTCGCCAACCTTCGGCAACGATTCGAAGGTGGAGAGCGGAATGGCGAGCGCGTAGCCCACGCCACCCGACGTCAGCACCTCGACACTCGCCAGATCACGCTCCAGCAGTGTGCCCACCAGCAACGTGATCATCTCGCACGCTCCATCGCCGCGAATGCGGCGGTGGTGCGTGACATGAGAATGCACGTCAGCGCAGCCGCCACGCCATCGGCGGCGTCATTGGGGCTTGGCACCGTCTTCAGGCGCAGCAGCGTTTTCACCATGTACTGCACCTGTTCCTTGGTGGCGCCGCCGGTGCCCGTGATCGTTTTCTTGATCTCGGCCGGCGGATATTCGTGAATGGTCACGCCGGCCTTGGCACCGGCCAGCAGCAGCACGCCGCGAGCATGACCGAGCGTGATCGTGGTGCGAACGTTGCGCGCATAAAAGATCGATTCCACGGCCAATGCGTCCGGCCGGTGCCGCGCGATCAGTTCCGTCACGCCATCGTAGATCTCGACCAGTCGCTCGGCCAGCGCCTCGCGGGGTGAGGTGCGGAACACGCCGCACTCCACCAGCGTCACGCTGCCGGGCCCTTCACCGCGCACCACACCGAAGCCGGTGGTGGCGGTCCCGGGATCGAGTCCGAGAACGAGCAGCGTGTCTCCCGCGGCTCAGTCGTCGAGTGCGGCGTCGTCGATGTCGAAGTTGCCTTCGACATTCTGCACGTCGTCCAGATCCTCGAGCACGTCCAGCAGCTTCACCAGCGCCTTCGCGTCGTCGCCGGTCACGTGCACGGTGCTCTGGGGAATCCACTCGAGCTTCGCCTCGGCGATCGTCATTCCCTTCTCCTCGAGCGCTTCCTTGACGGCGTGCAGCTCGGCGAGCTCGGTGGTGATCGCGAACGTGCCGTCGTCGTTGGCGAAGTCACTCGCGCCGCAGTCGAGCGCCAGTTCCATCACCGAATCCTCATCGCCCGCCGCCGGCATGTAGATGCGGCCCCTGCGGTCGAACATGAAGGCGACGGAGCCTGCCGTGCCGAGGTTGCCGCCGTTGCGCGTCAGCTTGGCGCGGACCTCGGCGACGGTGCGCGTGGGGTTATCGGTGAGCGCCTGAATCATCAGCGCCACGCCACCCGGGCCGTACGCCTCGTACGTGATCTCGACGTAGTCCACGCCTTCCAGGTCGCCCGTCCCCTTCTTGACGGCGCGATCGATGTTGTCCTTCGGCATCGACAGCGATCGCGCGGCATCGATGGCCGTGCGCAAACGCGGATTGCCGCCGGGATCACCGCCGCCGCTCTTGGCCGCCACCGTGATTTCGCGGATCAGCTTCGTGAAGACGGCGCCGCGCTTCGCGTCGGTCGCCGCCTTGGCGTGCTTGATGTTCTTCCACTTACTGTGGCCGGCCATTGCAATACTCCGTCTGGTCTTCTGGGATATGGAGAGCCGTGCAAGATAAGCCGGTCGGGACCGGTTACGACTCGATCAGGTCTTCCACCCGACCGGCACCGGGCTCGATGTACAGGTCCGCAAACGCCGCCCCCGCTGACCGGTGCTTGAGCAGGTGCACCTCGAAGGCCCCCGCCACGTCGGGCGCGTCGTCGTACAAAGCCTCGCGGAAGAGGCCCAGCACGGCGTCGGCCACCGACGCGGCGGTACCGAGCATGCCGAACTCGGTCAGTCGCGGTCGGGGTGGCGGGCGAAGATCGCGGTCGCTGGCCAGCGGCGCGGTCAGCAGCACGGCCACGTCCTGCTCCACTGCCGTCCGCTTGGCGAGGCGGATCGCCTGAGCGTGCGCCTCCGCCACCGGCCGCGGTGGCTGGTCGAAGCCGGAGAGCCCGTCGATGATCACGAGCGCCGGTAACTTGCCGATGTCGAGCCGCTCGCCAAGTGTCGCCGGCGATGCCGGAGCAGGCTCGACGGTGATGGGCAGCCGCCGCAGCACGTCCGCCGCCGAGCGGAGTGCGTCAGCCCCGCCGTTCGGCAGCACGCCGGTCCGCATCGCGATGTGCGTCACCCCCGATTCGGCCGACACCAGCCGCTCCCAGCTCCGCTCCATGCCCGACTCGTGCGTGAGGATCAGCACGGGATGGCCGGCCACCGCAGCGCGGATGGCGATGCCCAGGGCCAGCGCCGTCTTCCCCGCGCCGGCGTCGCCCCCGACGATCGTCAGTTCGCCACGCCGAAGCCCGCCGGCCAGCAGGCGGTCGAGCGACGGGTAGCCCGTGGTGACGAGATCGGGCGCGGGCAGCGGACGGTTGTCGTCACTGGCGAGGCGCTGCAGGACGGTGGCAAGCAGTTCACGGCTGGTCGGCATCAGTGCATCGCGGCGAGGGAGGAACGGCGCAGCAGCTGCGCCAGCGTGGTCAGCTCGGCGCGCGCCCCGTTGTCGAGCACGGCATCGGCTGCGTCACGGAGCGCGTCGAGCGCATCAGCCAGCAGCGCCGGATCGCGCTCACTGCCCAGATCGCATCCGCGGGACGCCGCCATGCTCACCGTCGCCGGCAAGCCCTGCAATGCCAGCCAGCGCCGCGTCGCCTCGGCGCGCAGCAGCAACGCGTCGGGATCGCTCACGTCGGACTGGCGCGGCAGTCGCGGCAGCGCCAGCCGGGCCACCATCCAGCAGGCCATCACGACCGCCCTGTCCCGCGGCTGCTCCAGCTGCGCCGCCTGGGCGACGAGTGCCTTGAGGGGCGTGGCGACGGGTGGCAGGAGGGCGGCGGGGCGGAGCACGACGCAAAGGTACAGCGGTGAGACCGTCAACTCACGGCTCCGGTGCACTCCGATGGGGTAACTTCCTGACATCATGACGACTGCCGCCAAAGCCGTGCTGTGGGTGGACGACGAAGCCGAGATGCTCGAGGCGCATCGCCTGTTCCTGCAGGACAAGGGATACGACGTCGAGATGGCGCGGAACTCCGAGGACGCCCTCGAGATGCTCCGCCGCCGCCGGTTCGACGTGCTGCTGCTCGACGAGCAGATGCCCGGCAAGCGCGGGCTCGAGACGTGGCGCGACGTGCAGGCGATCGACCCGATGCTGCCGGTGGTGATGATCACCAAGAGCGAGGAGGACGGGACGCTGCGCGAGGCCCTCGGCGCCGCAGTGCACGACTACCTCGTCAAGCCGGTCAATCCGCGACAGGTGCTCACGGCGATCACGCGCATTCTCGACGGCACCCGCCTCCGTCAGCAGGCGCTCGCGCGCGAGTTCGTGGAGCGGTTCCGGGCTTTCGAACTCGAAGGCTACAGCAGCGACTGGCGGGGCTGGATCGAGCGGACCGCCGAGGTGACGCGGTGGGACGTGGCGCTCGACGAAGCGGGCGAAGGTGGGTTGCGTGAATCGCTGGTGGGTCTGTATCCCGCCATGCGTCGCGAGTTCGCGCACTTCATCCGCCGGCAGTATCCGTCGTGGCTGGCCGACCTGCAGGGCGATCGCCCGCCGCTCAGCATCGACATCGTCGCCGAGCATGTCGCGCCGCTGCTCACCAGCGAAAAGGCCGCCTGCTTCATCGTCGTGGATTGTCTGCGCCTCGATCAGTGGGTGGGACTCGCACCGCTGCTGGGCCAGTGGTTCAACGAGGAGCGCTCGCACTACTACAGCATTCTGCCGACGGCCACGCCGTACTCGCGCAATGCGCTGTTCAGCGGGCTCTTTCCCGGCGAGATGGCGGGCATGCATCCCGACTGGTGGAAGGAGCGCGAAGATGAGTCGCTGAATGCGCACGAGCGGCAGCTGCTGGAGCTCCAGCTCAAGGAGCTGGGGCACAACGTGCCGGTGCGCTATCACAAGATCAGCACCCCGCACGAGTCGGAGGAACTGGAGCGGAAGGTCGCGTCGGCGGTCGTGACCGAGGGGGTCAGCGCCTTCGTGTTCAACTTCGTGGACCTGCTCACGCACAGCCGGTCGGACAACTCCGTGCTGCTGGAAGTGGCCAAGGACGAGGTGGCGTTGCGGCGGCTCACGCGGCAGTGGTTCGAACGCTCGTCGCTGTTCTCGGTGCTCAAGGAAGCGGCGCGCAAGAAGATCACCGTGATTCTCACCAGCGATCATGGCTCGATTCTCTGCCAGACACCGGCGACGGTGTTCGCCCGCCGCGACGCCACGCACAATTTGCGCTACAAGTTCGGTGAGGATCTGCGCGCCGAAAAGCTGGAGCAGGCGCTGCTCTTTCCGAATGCCGATGCATTGCGACTGCCGCGTCGTGGGCTGGGCAAGAACACGTTGCTGGCCGCAGCCGACTGCTACTTTGTCTATCCGACGAAATTGCGTGAATATCAGGGCCGGTACCGTGGCGGATTCTTTCACGGTGGTGTCAGTCCCGAAGAGATGATCCTGCCGCTCGTGAAACTCGTTCCCCGCCGCTGACGTGTATCGCCGACTGCTGGGCATCCTGCGCCCGCACTCGTGGCGCATGGCGGCCACGATCTGCTGCAACCTGGCTGTAGCGGCGCTCGACGTCTTTTCGCTCACGCTGCTGATCCCGTTCCTGCGGCTGCTCTTCGGCGGCACGCCGGGTGCCGTGGAATCCACGGCACGCAGTGCGACGGGCGGCGTGCAGGCCATGCTCGACACGCTGCTCGGGCGCTTCCTCGATCCCACCGACAAGATGGGATCGTTGCAGAACGTGGTGCTGGTGATCCTGGCAGTGATCACGCTCAAGAACATGCTCGCATGGATCAGCGGTCAGCTCGGTGCCAGCCTGCAGGAACTGGTCACGCGTGACCTCCGCGACACAGTGTATCGCCACCTCGTGCAGCTGCCGCTGTCGTATTTCCAGCGCACCAAGGTGGGGCAGGTCGTCACGCGGATCCTCACCGACACGCAGCAGACCAAGGCGCTGATCACCGAGCTGGTCACCCGCTCGCTGCAGAGTGGCGCGACGATCATCGTCAGCATCACGTATCTCGTCGCACTGAGCTGGAAACTCACGCTGGTGTCGCTGGTCCTCGCGCCGCTGCTGATCGGCGCGTTGCAGCCGATCCTCAAGAAGCTGCGCAAGCGGCATCGTCGGCTGAGCAACGAATACGGCGAAATGACCAGCATCGTGCAGGAGGCGGTGAGCGGCATTCGCCTCGTGAAGGCCACCGGCGCCGAGCCGCACGAAACGGTGCGATTCACCGACGCCAGCGGGCGGTACGCGAAGGCGATGACGCGTGTCGCGGCACTCGGCGCGCTCTCGCAGCCGCTCACCGAAGTGGCTGGCACCGGCATCGCCGTGCTGGTGCTCTGGATCGGAGCGCGGCAGGTGCTGGTGGATGGCACGATGCAGGGCGAAGACCTGATCACATTCCTGCTGATCGTGCTGCGCATGCTGCAGCCGCTCAAGCAGCTGTCGCAGGTGCCGGCCACCGCGCAGTCGTCGCTGGCCAGCGCCGAGCGACTCTTCGAGGTGCTGGACGAAACGACCGAGGCGCGCGCCGACACCGGCACGCGTGACGTCAGCGCACTGCGTGATGGCGTGCGCTTCGACGCGGTTGGCTTCGCGTACGGCGACGAGGTGGTGCTGAGTGACGTATCGTTCGATGCGCCGAAGGGCGCGGTCGTTGCGCTCGTGGGCGCGAGTGGCGCGGGCAAGAGCACGCTGGTGGATCTGGTGCCACGATTCAACGCGCCGACATCTGGACGCATTCTGCTGGATGGCATCGACCTGCAGGACATCCGCCTCAGGTCACTGCGCAAGCTGACGGGCATCGTCAGTCAGGACACGGTGCTCTTCAACGACACGGTGCGCGCCAACATCGCCTTCGGCGTACCCACGGCGTACACGCAAGCGCAGGTCGAGGCCGCGGCGCGCGCCGCCAATGCGCACGACTTCATCCTGCAACTGCCGCAGGGCTACGACACGGTCCTCGGTGAACGCGGCACGCGACTGAGCGGCGGTCAGCGCCAGCGCGTGGCCATCGCCCGTGCGCTGCTCAGCGATCCGCCGATCCTGATCCTCGACGAGGCCACATCGGCACTCGACACCGAGAGCGAGCGCCTCGTGCAGGAAGCCATCGACCGACTGCTGGCGGGACGCACCGTCTTCGTCATCGCGCATCGTCTCAGCACCGTGGAGCACGCCAGCCAGATCCTCGTGCTCGATCGCGGCCGCATCATCGAACGTGGCACGCACGATGCGCTCATCGCGCAGCGCGGTGCGTATCATCGCCTCTACACCTTGCAGTTCCGCGAGCGTGAGCTGCCTGACACCGTGACGGTGGACGCATGAGCCAGATCGCGTTCTTTCACCCGTCGCCCGAGTGGGATGGACTGGCGCGGGTGTATCTGGAAATCGGCAAGGCCCTGTCGGCGCGCGGCATCGTTACGGCGATCATCTGTCCGCCGGAATCAGCGGTCGCGTCAGCGTGTGCCGCGATGGACGTGCTGCCGTTCGAGCAGCGCGGATCGTGGTTTGCCGATGGCATCCGGTTGAGCGTCATTCTCCGCGAATACGGCTGTGACGCGCTGATGGTGGCTGGCGAGGTGGAACATCTGCTGGCAGCGTGGGCGGTGCGACGCAGTGGACGCGGCGCGGTGCTGCGCCGCATGGGTACCGGCGTGACGGCCGAGCTCACCATCAAGACGCGGCTCGCCGTGCGCCTCGCGCCGACGTGGTTCGTGCACAGCTCGAGCGCCGAGGCGAAGGCGTCGGAGCCGGTCCGCAAGCTGCGTGGGCGCGTGGTGGCGGATCTCGCCATCGACCCGGCGCAGTTCGATCGCATCACCGGCGCGCCGACACCGATCGGCACCAGCACGATCGCGCTCGTCACCGACGCCAGTGCAATCCGTGCCACCGCTGCGGCATTGCGCAGCATTGCCGCGATGCGCCAGCGGGGCCACGCGATTCATACGCTGCTGCTGGGCACTCCGCACGACGCGAACGAAGTGCGCGTACATGCCACGTCGCTCGGGCTGGGCGACGCCATCGTGTTCGTCGGCGATCCGGTGGATCGTGCACCGCTGCTGGCAGCCGCTGATCTGGTGTGGGTGGTGGCTGATCATGACGACGGCGGCCTGGCCGTGCTCGATGCGATGGCGCTCGGCGTGCCGGTCGTCGCGACCCGCGGCACGATGGCTGAGCGCTACGTGCGGAACGGTGAGACCGGCATGATCGCCGAGAAGGACGACGCGCTCGCGACGGCGGCGCTGATCACGCTCATGCGCGCGGACAGTGCACTGCTCACGCGAATCGGCGAGACCGCACATGCCGACGTTCGCGATCGGCGCGGACTCTCGGCCGTGGCCGATGCGATCGCGACCGTGCTGCAGGACGCCGCGCGCGCCAGGGTGGCCGCCTGACGTCCGCCGCCGCACCCGTGCCCGCGACGAAGCCGGTCACGATGCAGCATCGCTTGGAATACGCGGCCATTCGTGCGGTGGTGTTTTTGCTCGGCTGCGTCCCGTTCCGCGTGGGATCGCAGGTCGGTGCGTGGCTCGGTGTGCTGGGCTACCGACTCGGCATTCGCTCGCGCGTCGTGGAGACGCAGATCGCGTTCGCCTTTCCGGACAAGCCGGCCGACGAGGTGAAGCGTCTCGCGCGGCAGTCGTACGAGAATCTCGGGCGCACATCGCTGGAGGCGGCGCTGATGGAGCGACGCTCGCCACAGGATCTGCTCGACCTGTTCACGCAGGTGGAAGGGTTCGAGTACTTCGATGCGGCCCTCGCACAGGGACGTGGTGCACTGCTGATCACCGGCCACCTCGGCAACTGGGAACTGGGTGGCAGCTACATCGCGGCGCGCGGCGTGCCGGTGGACGCGATTGCCCGCCACATGAGCAATCGTGTCTTCGAGCGATACCTGACGCGTGTGCGCGAACGGTTCGGCGTGCGGGTCATCTTCGACGAAGCCGCTGTGCGTCACATTCCACGTGCGACGCGTGAAAATCGCGTCGTCGGGATGCTGTCGGATCAGGGCGTGGCCGGTCTCGCGTCGGCGTTCGTCCCGTTCTTCAGTCGGCTGGCGAAAACGCCGCGCGGTCCCGCCGTTTTCGCACTGCGGCTGCAGGTGCCGGTGCTGTTCGTGGTGCCAGTGCGGCTGCCATCGGGGTCGTATCGGCTCGTCGTGGAGCGCGTCGACGTGGAGGAATCCGGCGACCGCGAGGCCGACGTGGTTGCTCTGGTCGCGAAGTACACGGCACGGATGGAGTATTGGGTGTCGCAGTACCCCGGACAGTATTTCTGGCAGCATCGGCGCTGGAAGTACCAGCCCGACGGTGCTCCTCCACTGCCGGCCGGCATGTGAGCGCGGCGTCGATGTCTTCTGCGCGTGATTCGTCATGCGCGATGCGACACGATGTATGGACCTTCATCGGCGACGCGCATCGCGACGCCATCGATCTCCGTCAGCTCACCCGTCGCCTCGCGCGCATCATTTCGCCATGACCGACTTCATCGCCGCACAGCAGCGCGAGTATCCGTGGATGACGGACTCCGACGTGATCTACCTCGATCATGCGAGCACCGGCGCGTATCCCAAGTGCACCGCCGACGCCGTGGCGGCGTACGTGCCGCTGCGCCACATGCCGCACACACTGAAGGGCGAACACTTCTTCCCGGTGCTGCATCGGTCACGTGAACTGGTGGCGCAGCTGATCGGCGCGAGCGCCGCCGAGATCGCGCTCACCACCAACACGTCGCACGGGTTGAATCTCGCGGCCTTCGCACTGCCGCTGAATACCGGCGACGAGATCCTCACGGTGGATCGCGAGTTTCCCGCCAACGTGTTCCCGTGGATCAAGCGTGCGGAGCGCACCGGTGCGGTGATCGTACGACTGCCCTGCGTGAACGACGTTCCCGATGAAGCGGCGCTGCTGCACGCCATCGCCACGCGTCCGAACGTGAAGATCGTCGCCGTGAGCTGGGTGTCGTTCTGCAGCGGCGCTCGGCTGGACCTCACGGCCATCGGACGCGCCTGTCGCGAGCGCGGCATCCATTTCGTGGTCGACGCGATTCAGGGCCTCGGAGCGCTGCCGCTGGACGTGTCGCAGACGCCGATCGACATCCTGTCATGTGGCGCGCAGAAGTGGCTGCAATCGCCGTGGGGCTCCGCGTTCACCTACGTGCGCAAGGAGCTGGTTATGCAGCTCGAACCGCCGAGTGCCGGCTGGATGTCCACGCGCGGCTCGGACGACCTGTTCAACATGCTCACCTACGATGCGGTCTGGTTCGACGATGCCCGCCGATTCGAGGTGATCACGCTGCCGTTCCCCGACTTCGCCGGTATGAACGCCAGCATCGAGCTGTTCCTCGAACTCGGTGTCGCGAACATCGCGGAGCACATCGCCATGCTCGGCGATCGGCTGGTGGCGTTCTGTGACGCCAACCCGCAGATCCGTCTCGTCACGCCGCGCGACCGTTCGCATCGTGCCGGAGTGTTCGCCGTGCAGCCACCAGAGCTCGACGTGGTCTCGGCGCGCCTTCGATCACATCAGGTCGTGCATTCCGTCCGAGAGCGTTGCATTCGCATTGCGCCGCACTGGTATACGACGTCGGCGCAGTGGGAGCGGGTGCTGCGGCTTCTCGTCAGGTGAACGTGGCCAGGAGAGGCACAGAGGAACAGCAACTCCACTCACACGGAGGCTCGGAGGCTCGGAGGAGGGCAACTTTTTTGCAGTGCTCGGCTCGAAGGTCGTGCTGTTCCTCCAAACCTCCGTGCCTCCGTGTGAGCCAACGGACTTCAGAACGGATCGAACGCAGCCCTGCGGTCCTACGTCACCGGAACTGAAATGAGGGCGTAGTCCCGCGCACCCTTCCGCAGCAGGAAGTACGCGCCGCGCAGCAATCGCTCGGCAGGCAGCGACGCATCGTCGGCCGAAAGCTTCGCACCGTTGCACGAGAGCCCACCCTGCTGCAGCAGGCGACGGGCGTCACCCTTGCTCGCGGTGAGTCCTGCGCTCACGAACAACGCGAGCGTGTCGAACGACTCCGCGCGGTCTACGCTCGCCGACGGCACTTCACGCGCGAGAGCCGCCAGCGCGCTGGCCGACAGCGCCGTCGGATCGCCCTTCGCAAACAGCAGCGTCGAGACTTCGGCCGCGGTCTGCGCCGCCTCGGCGCCGTGAATCATCGTCGTGACCGTCTTCGCCAGCAGCTGCTGCGCCTCGCGCTTCTCGGGCGTCGCGGCGGTGATCTGATCGAGCGCCTCGATCTCCGCACGCGTCATCAGCGTGAACGTGCGCAGGTAGCGACCCACGTCACGGTCGTCGGCACCGATCCAGAACTGGTAGAACTGGTACGGTGACGTGCGTGCCGCGTCGAGCCACACGGCACCTGCCTCGCTCTTGCCGAATTTCGTACCGGTCGAGGTGGTCAGCAGGGGCAGCGTCACGCCATGCGCCTCCACGCCGTGCATCTTGCGCACGAGCGTCGTGCCGGCCGTGATGTTGCCCCATTGATCGCTGCCGCCCACCTGCAGCGTCACGCCATCGCGTCGGTACAACTCCGCGAAGTCGTACGCCTGCAGCAGCATGTACGAAAATTCGGTGAAGCTGATGCCCGTCTCGCTGCCGATGCGTGATTCCACGCTGTCCTTCTGCAGCATGTAATTCACCGTGAAGTGCTTGCCCACGTCACGCAGGAAGCCAATCAGGTCCAGCGGGCGCAACCAGTCGCCATTGTTGCGCATCAGTGCCCCGCGCGG
>JAYWIJ010000034.1:0-19339 GCA_043788935.1 Gemmatimonadaceae bacterium
CCTTTCGGCATGAACGCCGACATGCTGAAATGTACGTTGCCCGTGGCGTTGCCCTGCTGGCGGGTGATGTCGATCTGGTTCACCAGTTCTTCGGCCGTCCACGCGCCACCGCCACCCACGCGACTCGTGAAGTTGCCGGGCCACATGTGGCGACCCTTCACGTTTTCCGCGGCCCACCAGCGCAACAGCGACGGATAGGGCTGTCCCACCTTGCCGATGGGCCAGTAGAGTTGTGGCGTGGCGTAGTCGAGCCAACCTTCGCGCAGCCACTTGCGGGAGTCGCCATACAGTTCGGCATAGCTGTCGAAGCCGCGCACGTCGGTGGGATATCCCGGACGCCAGATGCCGAACGGACTGATGCCGACCTTCACCCACGGCTTCGCCGCCTTCACGCGCTCGTACATCTGCCGCACGAACGTGTCGACGTTGGCCCGGCGCCAGTCATCGATTTCCAGCGTGCCGCCCTTCGCGGTGTACGCGCCGTAGCTGGCCTCGTCGGGAAATGGAATCACCGCACCGCGGCGATCGCGCTCTTTGTACGGATAGAAATAGTCGTCGATGTGCACACCATCGACGTCGTAGCGCCGCACCACGTCGACCACCACGGCCACCGACTTTTCGATCACCGACGGCTCACCCGGATCCATCCAGAGGTGACTGCCGTAGCGCTTCACCTTCGACGGTTGCGTGCTGGCGATGTGCGTCGGGTCGAGCGGGCTCTTGTCGCTGGGATGCCGCGCGCGATACGGATTGAACCAGGCGTGCAGTTCGATGCCACGCGCATGCGCCTCGCGAACCATGAAGGCGAGCGGGTCCCACGCGGGCGAGGGCGCACGGCCCTGTGCACCGGTGAGGTACACCGACCACGGTTCGAGCGCGGAGGGATACAGCGCGTCGGCCGCCGGCCTGACCTGGAAGATCAGCGCGTTCATGCGGAGTTCCTTCGCGCGATCGAGAATCGCGATCAGCTCCTGCTGCGCCTGCGCGGTGGTGAGATCCTTGCGCGACGGCCAGTCGATGTTGTCCACCGTGGCGATCCAGACGGCGCGGAACTCACGCGACACCGCAGGCGGCGCGGGAAGCGTGGTGGCACCACGCATCGCGCCGCGCATCTCGGTGGGGGCATCCACGCGGCGCGGATCGACCATCACCTCACCCGGCCTTGCCGGTGTGGGTTGTGCCGCGGGTTGCGGTGCACGTTCCGGCACCGGAGGCACGGGAACGGGGGCCGGCGTACGCGCGCAGCCGGCCGCGACGAGAGCGAACAGCAGCGAACGGGGAGTGGCGCGCATGGACATCAGTTCTTCGGTGCGGCGGACGGCGCCTTCGGCGGCGGGCCCGCGGTCAGGGCAAGGCTCACTCGTTCCACCTGCTCCTCATTTTCGCTGAGCAGGATGGCGAGCAGGTTGTCGTTCACGAGCAATGTGGGTGTACCCGGCCACGCCGTCACGGTGTCACCGGCGGGTCGTACACGCGCACTGTCGAGCGCGACGAAGTCGGCGCGACGTGCGGTGCTGTCGCGGTACCGGAACACGTGAATCGTCGCGATGCCCAGTCGCCAGGTCTGACCGGCGACACCCAGGAACGGGTAGCGGACGGTGTCGCCCCGCTGCGGTGCGAGTCCGGCCCGTTCCAGCCGGTCGAAGACCGTGCACGATTCCCAGTGTCCGGTGCCGGGACAGGTGGGGAGTGGCGGTGGTCCGGTGTAGGTGCCTGCTGGGGCGTCGGTCGTGACGCGAGGCGGAGCTGGCTTTGATTCAGCCGCTCCGCACGCGCACAGCAGCAGCGCACCCATGGCGACCATCGCCGGCGCACTGCTGCTGTGGCGCGGGACACCAGGCATCAGACGATGGCGTCCGCGATGAGGAAGTCGGGATTCTCGACGTGCGCCATGAAGTAGCCGAGGATCGACTGCACGGCGCTGGTGCCCATGTCTTCGCCAAGGAAGCCATCGAGGTCCGGCACGTCGAAGAGCTCCATGTACGTGAACGGCAGCGGCCCCTCGCCCATCATGCGGCGCGAGACATGATGATTCACGTACGACGCCACCCGCGAGACACCACGCATCGTCGGATAGTCCGTCGCACGGACCCACTGCTGGTACTCGGCGTCGGTGACGCCAGCTTTCAGTGAGTACGTGATGATGATCTTTGCCACCGGTCGCCCCTGTGTCCGGAATTGAGCTGCGCGGATTCGAGCCGCGCCGACAACAGTAGCGTCCGAACCGGCGTGCGTCAGAATCCGAGGTACGTGCGGACGCGTGGCTCGATGCGATCCGGCGTCCACGGCGGCGACCAGACGAGGTTGATCTTCACCTCGCCCACGCCGTTGACCGTGCGCAGCTGCTTCTCCGCTTCGCCCATGATTTCGGGCCCTGACGGGCATCCGGGCGAGGTGAGCGACATGTCCACGTTGATGTCGCTGCCATCGACCTGGATGTCGTAGATGAGGCCGAGGTCCACGATGTTCAGGTTCAGCTCCGGGTCCTTCACCCGACGCAAGACGAGCTTCGCCTGATCGAGCGTGACGCCGCCCGACGCGGCAGGCTCCGCGGCATCGGTGCCTGTGGCACCCGTGGCATCGGGGCTGTCGATCGGGGCGTCCGGCTGCGTGTCCATGGGAAGCAATCTACTCCGGCTTTCGCCGTCGCGTCATCGGGTCGCGGCTTCACGTCGTGTCTTCGTTGACAAAATCGTCTCACGCGGCGTCGACGGCGGAACTCCGCTCACACGGAGCCTCGGAGGCGCGGAGGGTACGGGCCGTAAAGGTATGGGCCGGGTTGATGGGTGAGGAATAGATCGGGATGATGGGTGAGATTTTCACCGGCAGTGCGGCAGTTGCGGGCGCCGTGCGTTGCGGCTCAGACATCGCCGGCATTTGTCCGCGCCTCCGAGCCTCCGAGCCTCCGTGTGAGTGGAGCTGAGGAGCTAAACGAAAACCGCCGTCCGGGATCCGGGCGGCGGTGGACAACGAACTGTTGTGGGCGAAGTCAGCGCTTCTTCTTCTTAGCCTTCGGCTTGGCCGCTGCAGACCGGGTTGAGCGTGTGGCGGAGCTGCGGGAACGGCTGGAGGCGCTGCGTCGGGCCGAGGTGGAGGAACGGGCTGACTTGGACTTCCGTGCGGAGGCGCTGCGCGACGAGGAGGCCGTGGCGCGGCCTCGGCGCGAAACCGAGCGGGTGCTGGCCTTTGCCTTGCCCGAGCTGCGGCAGGCCGACGTGCGACGGGCGCGGGCGCTGCGTCCCTTGCGCGACAACGCGCGGCCGCGGCTCACGGTGCAACCGGAAGAGCGGTAGCGGACTTCGGGGGCGGGGTTCCAGCCGGTGGCGTAGTCGGCGCGGAACTCGGGGTCGTTCTCGAGTTCTACGGCGACGCCGGGCGCGGTGACGGCCCACGCCGAGGCGTCGGCGAGATCGGCGCGCACATCGGAGATGACGCGTTCCGGGCGACGTGCGCGCGACTCGAAGACGCGGTTGGTCAGCAGCACGACGAACATGTCGCGCTCCGGATCGATCCAGATCGAGGTGCCGGTGAAGCCGGTGTGTCCGAAGGCGCGACCAGACATGTAGCGGCCGCAGCCGACGCCGTTGTGGCCGGCGCAGGTGTCCCAACCGAGTGCGCGCGAGCCGGCGGTGCGGGCGGTGAAGCGATCCACCGTGCTGTCGCTGATGATGCGCTTGCCGAGGTAGACGCCGCGATTGAGCATCATCGTGGCGAAGACCGAGAGGTCGCCGGCGGTGCTGAACAGGCCCGCGTGTCCGGCGACGCCGCCAAGCGCGTGCGCGTTCTCATCGTGCACGTCGCCCTGCAGCGAGTAGCCGCGGACCGACATGGTGGCGGTGGGCGCAGTGCGCTCACGGACGTTGGCCGGCACGCGGTACCACGTTTCGGTCATGCCAAGCGGTGCGAAGACCTTCTCCTGCAGCAGTGCGTCGAGCTTGCGACCGCTGACGCGCTCGGCGATGAAGCCGAGGATGTCTGCGCCGAGATCGGAATAGATGTAGCGGGCACCTGGCGCCGCTTCGAGCGGCGTGTCGAGCACGAGGCGCTGGGCGTCGGCGGGCGACCATGCCAGACGCCACAGGTCGCGACCGGCGGGCAGGCCGCTGCGGTGCGTGAGCAGATCGCGGACGGTGACCTGATCCTTCTGGCCGCCGGTGAATTCAGGGAAGAATGTGCTGACCTTGTCGTCCAGCTTGATCCTGCCCTCATCGTAGAGGAGCATGATCGCCGTGGTGGTACCGATCACCTTGGTGAGGCTGGCGAGGTCGTACACGGAGCGGTCGGGGGAGACGCTGGCAGCGCCCGGCGCCCACGACAGCTTGCCGAAACCTTCGGAATAGACGGCCGAACCGCGGCGGCCGACGACGACGGCAGCGCCCGGGAATCCACCTTCCGAAATGCCGCGACGGACCACACGCGTGATCGCATCGAGGCGCATGGCGCTCATCTCGACCGATTCCGGACTTGCCTTGGGGAGCCCGTCACCGATCACCGCCGCTGGGTAGGCGGGGATGGCCGACAGGCTGAACGCAATTGCGGTGGCAAGTCGTGCGATCACGTGGACTCCGGGAAGCGCGCTGCAGCAGGACGTGCGGGGGGGCGGCACATACAAGAGCATCGGCAGGTCAGTCTGGTGGCTGACCGGTCGATGGCCGTGATACTGATGAGACGACGCTGACGGCGGAACGTTCCGCCGGACCCCGTGAACGCATGGTACGGAGCGGTCTGAGGGGAGTCAAGTGTAACCGTCACACTGGTTTGCGTGCTCTCACGTGAGGTGCCGTGCCAGGCGTCGCGACGCGGTCCGTCGAGATTTTCGTTCTGGGTCGCGGCGACGGCAACGGCAACGGCACATCGCGGAACGGCACGGCCGCGGAACGGCACAACCGAGGAACGGCAAAAGGCGGTACGGCGAAGTCTCCTTCAGGAATGACCACGGCCGTGGGATGAGACTGGAGAACTCGAACTTGAAAAGTCGAACCGGAAACTCGAACTGGAAAACTCGAACTGGAAAACTCTGGGCGTCGCTGCAGCGTCCTCGATCAGTCAGCGGGTGGTGAATCCGGGGCCGGGGGGAATCCGTTGTGGGGCATCGCGGGCGGCGTTTGTGTCTGCCGTAAACCATTACCGCAGGAGGTGTGTCCCATGGACGATGCGCTCCTCACTGCAGCTGCGACAGCAGCCGTCCGCTCCACCGTTCCCCCGTCAGGCGCCGTTGACTACCGATGAGGAGTTGATTGCGCGCGCCGTCGCCGGGGACGAACTGGCGATGCGCGCGCTCTGGGCCGAACACGCCCCACGGGTGGATGCCGTGGTGCGCCGACTCGTACACGATCCCGACGAGGCAGCGGACATCGCGCAGGAGGTCTGGATCCAGATCTTCCGTGCATTGCCGAGCTTCCGCGGCGACTCGCAGTTCTCGACGTGGACGCACCGGATCGCCGTCAACCGGACGCTGAACGCTCTCAGGCGCGCGAGACGGCTGATGGGCGTGCATGAGGAGCTGACGGAGGAGACGGCGATGGTCGAGGACGACGTGGAGCAGCCGTTCGTCCGGGCGACCATCAACAAGGCGCTGGACCGGCTCCCGCCCGGCGCACGCACGGTCTTCGTGCTGCACGACGTGGAAGGATTCACGCACGAAGAGATCGCGGACCAGCTCGGCATCACGTCGGGCGGGTCGAAATCGCAGCTGTTCAAGGCCCGCGCCCGGCTCCGCCGCCTGCTGTCGCCGTTGATGGATCACCTGACTACCTCGACCCTGGATGAAGGCCATGTCGCACCTCTCGCCTGAACGGATCGCCGCGCTGGTGGATGAACCGGCGACGGGCACCGAGCGCATGCACTTCGAACAGTGTGCGCACTGCCGCGCCGACTTCGTGGCAATGCGACGCGTGGTCGAGGCCGCGGGTGTGGAGCGTGAGCGTCCGATCACGCCACTCGTGCCGTGGCAGCAGCTGGCCGCCGCACTGCGGGACGAAGGGCTGCTGACCACACCGCGGACGGCGCTGGCCGTGTCGTCCGCGGCGGTCGAGGTGCGTCCGATCACGTCGGCACCAAGCCTCGCGCAGCAGGAGCGGAGTGGCGTCTCGCCGCGCCGACTGCCCATCTGGCTGCGCGCGATCGGAATGGCCGCCGCCGCCGCCGTACTGGTGACGGCGGGCGTCTACGGTGGACGTATGATGCGGGTGCCCGGTGTGGCGTCGCCCGCGCAGGTCGCGTCGGCGGTGCCGGCGACTCCGGGAATCCCGCTGACCAACGTCGCGCAATTCCGCACGCCCGAAGACGCCCGTGCCACGCTGCACTCGGCCGAACAGGTCTACAGCGGTGCGCTGCTCTGGCTGGCGGCGCACGACAGCGCGCTGGCGCCGCGTCAGCTGGCAGGATCGGAAGCGGCCGCGATGAACTATCGCGAGCGGCTGGAAGTGCTGGACGCGGCGATGGCCACGGCCCGTCGCGCACTCCACGAGGCACCGGATGATCCGGTGATGAACCGCTACTATCTCGCGACGCTTGGCGCACGGGAGGTGACGCTCCGTCGCCTGACCACGGTGCTGCCGGCGTCGCAACAGGTGCTGGAGTACTGATGCGGATGGGATGGAACGCCGGCATGATGCTGGTGCTGGCATGCTCGGCCGTCACGGCGCATGCGCAGGAGGACGTCGAGGCGCAGTCGCGCGCGATGTCGGAGCGCATGCGGACCACGCTGCGGGCGCACTCGCGTGAACTCTCGAAGATGCAGCGCGAGCTGGAGCGCGCCACGCGTGCCGATGGTCGCGTGCGCGACTCGATCGTGCGCGTGACGTCGCAGCGCATCGCCGACCTGGCGGGGCAGATCGCCCGGATCCAGATGGAGGCCGACCGGATGCAGGTCCGCGAGGTCGACGTCGAGGCACGGGCGGAGCTGACGGCGCAGATCGCGAGCATGCGGGCGATGGCGAACGTGACGCGGGCCTTGGCGGGGCAGCAGCGGCAGCTGATCCTGAGTACGCGCGGCGCGCCGCGCGGGTATCTGGGTGTCGTGCTCGAGAGTGAGCAGCGCACACGCATCCGCGACGGGAAGGTGTTCACGGAATTCGTGTCGCCGTCGGTGGTGTTGTCGGTGACGGCAGGGAGTCCGGCAGCCAAGGCGGGCGTCGAGGCGGGCGACACGATCGTGGCGCTGGGGCGCGCAGCGCTGCCGGGCGAGGTGTCGATGTCGGAGGTGGTGAAGCCGGGCGAGCGGTTGCCGGTGAAATTGCGTCGACGTGGCAGCGAGCGCGTGGTGACAGTGACGGTGGGAGCCGACCCGAACGCGGGCACGTCGCCGACGATTTCGTACTACGACATCACCGGCGAGACGATGCGGTTCTGCAATGGCGAGAACTGTGAGACCGGCGCGACGCGCGCGCCCGGCGCACCGCGTGCGATTGGCGTGCCTGAGCCGGCGATCGCGGCCGCGCCGCCACAGCCGCGGCCCGCGCCCACACCGTCGGTGCGTGTGTTCGAGCGAGGCACGACCTGGTCGGCCACGGACTATTCGCTGGCCGGTGCGATGATGACGACCGTCGGCGACGACCTCGAGGAGCTCACGGGTGTCAGCGAGGGCATCCTGGTGCTTCGCGTGGCACCCGGCACCCCCGCGGCGTCATCGGGACTGCGGGGTGGTGACGTGATCATCCGCGTGAACGACGACGATTGTCAGGGCGTGCGCGATCTGCAGCGTGCGGTGCAGCGTGCGTCATCGCGGGGCGGACGGAGCGTGTCACTGGTGGTCAGGCGCCGGAAGGCGAACGAGCAGGCGCTGACGCTGCAGTGGTGACCGGCGCTGCGTCGCGATCAGAGGGTCTGACCCGTTGATCGGGCGACCATGGTGTCTGACCCTTTGATCGGGCGCTACGGTGACGGCATCGTGGGCAGCTGCGGCTGCGCGGCGCGCCTGAGGAATGCGAGTGATCCGGGCGGCACGCTGTAGAGCAGCTGTGCGGTGGCCTTGTCGGCGAGCGTGATGGCGCGGGCGCGAATCTTGGGCGCCATGATGACGGTGGTGTCGGCGGCGTGGTCAAGTCCGATGCCGTGACCGATTTCGTGAATGGCGAGGGCGCGGATCACCGTCGGATCGAGTTCGCCTGACGCATCTCGGCGGAGCGTGGCGAGTTGCACGTCGGCGCGGATGATCCAGTAGCGGGCATCACGCACCACCTTGGTCCGGCCGAGCACGGGGTCGCCACGGAAGTCGGTGACCCAGGACACGGTCATGTCGGCGAGCGCCGAGTCGGACACGAACACGAAGCGGATCGGCAACTCGACGCCCTCCCAGATCGTGAACGCCTCGCGCACGGCCTGCAGGAAATCATCACGCATGTGCCCCGACTGCGCCGGGCCCTGATCACTCACGTACACACGCAGTGGCGTGGCACGGCGATCGGGCCAGCGCTGGAGCGTGCTGTCGGACAACAGCAGGATGTCGGGGATGAACGTGCCGGTGGCGCGCGATGCGACGAGGGTGCGGGTGTCGGCGCGTCGGATGGAATCACTGGCGTCCGCATCGATACGCGCAGTGCGTTCGGCCACGGCCAGCGGCTGCGCGGCATCGGCACTCTGCTGGATGCTGTCGGCGGCGAGGCGCTTGCCGGCGAGGTCGTAGCCTTTGCGACGCACGTTCGCGACCTCGAGCACGACCAGTGCGGCGAGGCCGGCGAGGACGAAGGCGAACAGGCGTGGCAGCGAGGGCAGACGCATCGACGATCAGGGTGGCGGCAGTCGGTCGGATTCGGCGAGAAAGGCCTGGATCGCGGGGAAGACGATCGAAGGCGCTTCCCAGAACGGATTGTGTCCGGCTCCCGCGACCGGGAGGACGGTAGCGCGGGGTCCAAGGATCCGTGCGGTCTCCTCCGACATGCCGACCGGGAAGAGGTCGGCCATGCCGTGCACGATGAGACCGGGCACGTGCAGCGCCGGGACCGTCGTGCGCCAGTCGTAGCTGTCGCGCCGAAGCGTCGCGGACACGGCGGCGCCGGTGATGCTGGTGGATCGTGGGGGCGAGAGGAGGGCGGCCAACTCCGGATGGGCGAACCAGGCTGCGTAGATCGCAGTCGCGTACTCGCTGAGGGCCGCGGGGTCTGCGGCGGCGGGTGCTCCGGGCTGGATGGCTGCGTCGGCGGCGAGCAGTCGTTGCAGTGCGTCGCCGGAGAGCCGACCAGCGGCAGTGGCGGTGAGCGTCGGAAGCCAGCCGCCGTGCAGCCCGACCGGATTGATCAGGGTGAGTGAGGCCAGATGCTCCGGCCGCTCGCGGGTCGAGAGCATCGCGATGCCGCCGCCCCAGCTGTGCCCGAGCAGATGAAGGCGGGGAATTCCAAGTGCAGCGGGGAGCACGGCGAGATCTGAGGCGTCGAACTCGACTCGCGACCGCGCCGCGCCCGGCGGGACGCTGCTGGCTCCGCGGCCGCGCTGGTCGTAGAAGATCAGCTGGCGGGCGGCGGCGAGCGGTGAGAGTGCGGGCCACAGCAACGTGTGGCTGAAGATCAGGCCACCGTTGACGCACAGCAGCGGCAGGGAGCCGTTTTGCGGGTCATCAGTCCGAAATACCGCAAACTGCAGGCCTCGTGCATTGATGATGGCTTTATGCAGTCGCGGTGTTCTGCCGAGTGCTCTCCGGAAGGCTCTGAACTGCCGAACACTCTCCGGGTCATCGCTTGCCGTCGTCACCAATGCTCATCCTCAGCGCGTTGCCTGCACGGACCTGTGAATGACAGGCCGCCGTCCACCATGATCGCCCGAGTCGAAAGCTAGAACGGGCGGGAATCGAAACGCCCGATAGCTTCCCGTGAAGAGGATTCGCAGGTCGGCAGTGTGACCGGGGTGGGTCGGGATGTCAGTGGTGACGCAGGAGAGCACCGGGACGGAAGTGCTGTCGAGCCGCCGTGAGATGATCGAGGCGATGGAAGGCGCGCACGAAACGGCGGTGGAGTACTGGGCGCGCTACGACACGCCAGCGTTCTTCCGGAAGATGGGCACGCACTGGTCGGCGTCCGAGCACGTCCGCCATCTCACGCGTGCGATGACGCCGCTGCTGCCGGTACTCCGCGTGCCCCGAATGGCGCTCCGTCTGGTGTTCGGGGCGCCGACGCGTGCGTCGCGGACGATCGGGGAGATCGCCGCGCTGTACACCGCGGCGCTGGACGCCGGCGGCACCGCGGGCCGATACACCCCCAGCCCAGAGCCTGCGCCGGGCAGTCAGGTGCGTCGCGACCGGATCATGGACACGCACTCCGAGACGCTGCGCGGTCTGACGCAGGCCATGGAGCGGTGGACCGAAGTGCAACTGGACACGTTCCAGCTCCCGCATCCGCTGCTGGGCCGCCTGACGATCCGCGAGATGATGCTGTTCACGCTGTTGCACAACCGGCATCACGTCAACGTCGCGGAACGGCGGCGTTTGCAGACCGCGTTGCAGTATTGCTGATACGGAGGAGCGCATCGCGGATCGTTACGTGATGGTCACCGCACCATGCGCAGCGCATGTCGCAGCGCCGTCTACTCGCCGTACGGAATCCAGATGTTCTTGACCTGCGTGGCCATCCGCAAAAAGTCGCGCCCCTCGCCCTGCGCGGCCGAGACCCAGTCGCGCCGCGCGGACTCGGCCCAGGTGCGCTTCATGTTGTCGGCCGACGCGCGTTCGACGGCGGCGACACCGCTTTGCGGACCGAAGTACCAGATACCGTCCACCTCGTCGTGCTCGGCCAGCGTTTTCGTCAGCGCATCGCGCGGGCCGGTGACGATGTTGACCACGCCTGCCGGCACGTCGGACGTCTCGAGCACCTGATAGAAGTCCGTCGCGGCGAGCGGATACCGTTCGCTCGGAATGACGATCGCAGTGTTGCCCATCGCGATCGCCGGTGCGACGAGCGACACGAAGCCCAGCAGCGGATGTTCGGTGGGGCAGACGAGTGCCATCACGCCGATCGGCTCGTTCATCGCGAGCGTCACGCCACGCAGCGGAACGCTGTGTACGGCGCCATCGTACTTGTCGGCCCACGCTGCATACGTGAAGAGGCGTGCGATGGACTGCTCCACCTCGACCTTGCCGCTCCGACCGGCATCCATGCTGTCGATGCGACGTGCGAATTCGCCGGCGCGCGTCGAGAGATTCTCGGCGATGTAATACAGCACCTGGGCGCGATTGTGCGCAGTGGCGCGTGACCAGCCCTTTGCGGCGAGCGCCGCAGTCACGGCGTTGCGCAGGTCCTTGCGATTGCCGTCGCCAACTTCACCGAGCGTGAAGCCTGCGGGATCACGCACGGCGATGCTGTAGCCACCGTCGGGACGCACCTGCTTGCCGCCGATGAAGAACTTCGGCGTGCGGTCGATGTCGGGCATGCCGAAATCGTTGGACGATGCCTGTGCCGGCGTCGCGATCGGTGGCTCGACGATGGGCTCAGCGCTCTTCTTCCATGTGGGCACGAGATACTCGTACATGCCTTCGCGTCCCCCTTCACGCCCGAAGCCACTTTCCTTGTAGCCACCGAAGCCCGCTGCGGCGTCGAAGAGGTTGGTGGAGTTCACCCACACGATGCCGGATTTGATCTTCGGCGCGATGTCGAGTGCGAGATTGATGTTCTCGGTCCACACGCTGCTGGCCAGGCCGTACGGCGTGTTGTTCGCGAGCTCCACCGCTTCGGACGGCGTGCGAAAGGTCATCGACACCAGCACGGGACCGAAGATCTCTTCCTGCACGATGCGCGCGGCGGGCGATATGCCAGTGAAGAGCGTCGGCGGGTAGAAGCAACCCGTTGCCGGCACCGCCCACGAGGGTTGCCACATCTGCGCGCCATCGTTCGCGCCTGCTTCGACGAGTGTGCGAATGCGATCGAGCTGCACCGGATCGACGATGGCGCCCATGTCGATCGACTTGTCGAGCGGCGATCCCACGCGCAGCGTCTCCATGCGCGCGCGGATCTTGTCCTCGAGCTGCGTGGCGATGCCTTCCTGCACGAGCAGCCGCGAACCGGCGCAACACACCTGCCCCTGATTGAACCAGATCGCGTCGACCACACCTTCCACGACGCTGTCGAGATCCGCGTCGTCGAACACGATGAACGGACTCTTGCCGCCGAGTTCGAGCGACAGCTTGATGCCGCTGCCGGCGGTGGCGCGTCGGATGATCTTGCCGACTTCGGTGGAGCCGGTGAAGGCGAGCTTGTCGATGCCCTTGTGGGCGACGAGTGCCTTGCCGGTGTCGCCGTCGCCGGTGACGACGTTCAGCACGCCCGCAGGCAATCCGGCGTCGCGCGCGATCTCCGCGAAACACAACGCCGTCAGCGGCGTGAACTCGGCGGGCTTGAGCACCACGGTGCAGCCGGCGGCGAGTGCCGGTGCTATTTTCCACGCCAGCATCAGCAGCGGGAAATTCCACGGAATGATCTGTCCGCACACACCGGCACCGGTGTAGCCGGCGAACTCGGTGTCGAGGAGCTGTGCCCAGCCGGCGTGGTGATAGAAGTGCCGGGCGACGAGCGGGATGTCGAGGTCGCGCGTCTCGCGGATCGGCTTGCCGTTGTCGAGCGTCTCGAGCACGGCGAGCAGGCGCGCATGCTTCTGCACCGCGCGGGCGAGTGCGTAGAGGTGACGCGCGCGACCATGTCCGCCAAGCGCCTGCCACTGCGGCAGCGCGGTGCGCGCGGCCTTCACGGCGGCGTCGATGTCGGTGTCGGTGCCCTGCGTGACCTTGGCGAGCACCGTTCCCGTGGCGGGATTGTTCACCGCGAAGGTCTTGCCATGCTTGGTGAATGCACCGTCGATGAAGTGCCCGAACGTGCCGAGCTGGTGTCGCTCGAGCCATTCGCGCACGGGCGCATCGCCTTCGGGGGCGGGGCCGTAGGCCATGGTCTCGAAGATGTCGGCGACGGAAGTCATGGTGACGTGTGCGTGGGTCAGGGCATCGGCTGGCGATACGCAGCGGCGTAGCGACCGGTGACGAAGTGTTCGAGCTGCCGTTCGATGTCGGTGAGCAGGCCGCTGGCGCCGAAGCGGAAAAGATCGGGCCTGAGCCAGCGATCGCCCAGCTCTTCCTTCATCAACGCGAGCCAGTCGAGCGCACCCTTGGCGGCGCGGATGCCGCCGGCGGGCTTGAAGCCGACGATGTGGCCGGTCTGTTCGCGGTACGCGCGGATCATGCGCACCATCACGAGGCCGACCGGCAGCGTGGCGTTCTCGGGCTCCTTGCCGGTGCTGGTCTTGATGAAGTCGCTGCCGGCCTGCATGGCGACCATGCTGGCGCGGGCGATGTTGGTCATCGTGGCCAGTTCGCCGGTGGCGAGGATGGTCTTCATGTGCGCGTCGCCGCAGGCTTCGCGGAAACGCTGCACTTCGTCGTAGAGTGCGTGCCAGTTGCCGGTGAGGACATGCGCGCGCGTCACGACGATGTCGATTTCCTGTGCGCCCGCGGCGACGCTCGCCTTGATCTCGGCGATGCGCGTCTCGATCGGGCTGAGTCCGGCGGGGAAACCGGTGGAGACGGCGGCGACGGGAATACCGCTGCCTGCCAGCGCTTCGACCGCGACGGGGACGAGGCTGTGATACACGCACACCGCTCCGGTATGGATCGGCAGTTCGGTGACACCGAGCGCGATCCTGAGGTCGTCGCGAATCGGATTGCGGGCCTTGGCGCAGAGACGGCGAACGTTGCCCGGGGTGTCGTCACCGGAGAGCGTCGTGAGGTCCATGCAGGTGATGGCGCGCAGCAGCCAGGCGGCCTGCCATTCCTTCTTCACCGTGCGACGCGTCGGCAGCGTGGCGGCGCGACGCTCGACGGCGCTGCGGTTCACGCGGATGGCGCGCACGACGTCGAGGTCGAGCGGCGTGCCGGGGTTCCGGTCCACGTGGTCGCCGATCGGCGTCGGCTCCGTCGCACGGACGAGGGTCGGTCGCGTCGCGGCCACGGCTGGGGTCGATCGGTTGCCAAGCGTCATCTGAATACCGGGGCTACATGGAGATTCAAGTTAGTGCCACCGGGCGGTCGCGACGACCTGCTTCGCGTGCCGGGAGATCTCCGGAACTGTTCTCGCGGAGATCGCGGAGGGGCGGAGGTACGCGGAGAACTGCTTTTGGGGGGAACTGAGCCCGCAAAGGTCTTGCGGATCGAGGAGCGGACCGTCGGCCGAATACGCACCCACCGATTCATTTGCAGTTCTCCGCGATCCTCCGCTCCCCAGCGATCTCCGCGAGAACAGTTCCGTAGATCTCCCCAGAGACGGGAAGCTCAGGCGTCAGCGCGCACTGGCTTGAGCGCGACGTTGGCCGCGAAGCCGATGAGCAGCAGCCCAGCCATGAGATACATCGTCACGCTGTACGCCTCGGCCTTTGGCACGCCACGGCCGATCTGGTATTCGCGGATGTAGTTCACGAGCACCGGGCCGAGGACGCCGGCGGTGGACCACGCCGTGAGGAGGCGGCCGTGGATGGCGCCCACCTGCAGCGTGCCGAAACGGTCGCGAAGGTAGGCAGGGATGGTGGCAAAGCCGCCGCCGTACATGCTGAGGATCAGCGCATACGCAGCGATGAAGAGCGCGATGCTGCCGCTGCGCCCGACGGATGGGATCGTGGCATACAGCACGGCGCCCAACAGGAAGAACGTGGCGTATGTGGCGCGGCGGCCGATGAGGTCACTGAGCGACGACCACGCGAATCGTCCGACGAGATTGGCCAGGCTGAGCAGCACGACGAAGCTGGCAGCCTGCTGCACGGTGATGCGTCCGGGGAACATCTCCTGAATCATCGCCGAGGCCTGCCCCAGCACACCGATGCCGGCGGTGACGTTCATGCAGAGCATCGTCCAGAGCAGCCAGAATTCGCGTGTGCGCACCGCATCACGAACCGTCATGCCTGTCGGCACCTTCACGCTGCGCGACACGCGGAGCGCGATCGCGTCGGACGGCTTCCAGTTCTCGGCGGGAATGCGCACGGTGAACACGCCGAACATCATCAGCACGAAGTACAGCGCCGCGAGCGTGAGGAAGGTGTTCGCGACGCCGGTGTCGGTGGCGGTGCGGAAGTGCGCCATCAGCCACACGGACAACGGTGAGGCGATGATCGCCCCGCCGCCGAAGCCCATGATCGCGAGGCCGGTCGCCATGCCGGGGCGATCGGGAAACCACTTGATCAGCGTGGAAACCGGCGAGATGTAGCCGATGCCGAGTCCAATGCCGCCGATGACGCCGTAGCCCAGGATCAGCAGCCAGAACTGATGCGTGGTAATCCCGACGGCGCCGACGACGAGACCCGATGTGAAGCAGAGTGCGGCGACGAACATCGCGGCGCGTGGACCGACGCGTTCGAGCCAGCTGCCGAACAGTGCCGCCGAGAGCCCCAGGAAGACGATGGCGGTGCTGAACACCCAGCCGATGGTGCTGACCTTCCAGTCGTCAGGCGCGGCGGCGGTGATGCCGATGGCCTTCGACAGCGGCAGCGAAAAAACGCTGAACGCGTACGCCTGTCCGATGCTCAGATGGATGGCGAGTGCGGCGGGTGGCACACGCCAGCGGCTGTGGCCTGACGGTGCAACGCTGTGTGCGCGATCGAGGAAAGCTGGAAGCACGTCCTGTCCGGAAAGATGAGGAATCGACAATCCAATATGCGACGCAGCCGGACTGAGCGGCACGACTCTCGCGAGAACGTGTGTCACCATGCCACGTTCCACAGACTATGCCTGACGCAGAGTCGCCGACGATGGCGCCGTTACTGATGGAAGTGGTCTGGGGCGACATCACCCGTGTCCCGGGTGATCTGTACGTCGTGGGTCACTACAACGGTGTCGAACCACAAGGGGCCGAGCTGGCGCTCGACCGACACGTCATCTCGCGAATGCCCGAAGGGCGGCGCGGATCGGAGCGACTCTCGCTCACCCGACTTTCACATTTCGGACAGCTCGCTCCGGATTTTGGTGATGTCGAGTTCTTTCCGGGCATACAGCGCGGCGATCCGACGAACAGTGTCACGGTGGCGATCGTCGGCATGGGCTTTCCCGGCACGTACACGCGCGCCAAGCATCGAGAGCTGATGTCGCGCATGGCGATGAAGGTGATGTCGCTGCCCGATGTGTGCATCATGAACATGGTGCTGATCGGCAGCGGTGAAGGCACGCTGCGGGTGTGGGAGGCACTGGACGGATTGCTGGCGTCGATGGTGAGTTTCGCGCCGCAGGTCGAGGAAGGTGTCCCGTCGTGCCTCAACACGTTTCGGATCGTCGAGCGTGACCTCGGCAAGGCGCGCGCGATCCATGCGGAGCTCGAAGCGCGCGTGTCGTGGTACCAGCCGATGCTGGAGGCAGAACGCGTGCGTGTGACGGTCACGCCCGAAGTGGTGGGTGTGCCCGACTCGTCGCATGCGCACCGGCAACTCTCGCAGTCGAACCTCTTCGCCTTGCTAATGGCCGCGGCGTCGTCGACGCAGGGTGAGGAGGCTGCCTGTGCACTGCTGGCGCAGCTGGATGCCGAGCATGATGCCCATCGCAGCGTGACCGCCGAGCAGCTGCGCGAGGCGCTGCGCGACGCGAGCGTCACGCTGACGGAGCAGTTCCGCGAAATCGAATCGCGTCGTGCGGACACGCTCACGCCGGAGCAGCGTGCACGTTCTGGATTGACGGTACCGAGCCGTCCGCTGGCCCGGCCGCGGCGCCCGGTGGATCTGCTGCGCGTGAAGGTGGAAGGGTTCGATGGCGCGTACGGTGACACGCCGGTGCGACTGTCGTACGTGCGCGCGCCGGACGGTGTGCGCGTGGCGGCGATCACCGACATGGCGACCGTGGCGCAGCGGGTGATCCCCGTGGATTTCGCGCTGGTGCACGAACAGATCGAGATGATTCAGCGCGATGATCCGGAGGCGACCGAGGATCAGGTGATGCAGGCGGCGCGTCTGCTGCGGCGACTGCTGGTGCCGCCCGATCTGCGCGCGCTGCTGAACGGTGCGAGCCAGCTGGTGCTCGACGTGGACCGCGACATGGCGGCGGTGCCGTGGGAAGTGATGCAGGTGGATGCCGACGACATGATGGTGTCGGGCAATTCGAAGATGGAGCCATCGGTGGTGCATCTCGGACTCGCACGTCCCGTGTCTCGGCAGCTCCGCACGTCGCTCAGTCCGTCGAGCACGACGGTGACGAAGGGGCGGGGGCCGTTGCGTGCGTTGATCGTCGGTGATCCGGGTGACCCGACGCGTGGCGACGGGCTCCCGGGTGCGCGCCGCGAGGCGCTCGCGATGGCGGCGCTGCTGGCCTCGCAGAAGGTGGACGTGGACCTGTTGCTCGGCGCGCCGGGGCACAGCGACGGTCACATGCCGGCGACGCGATCGGCGATGATCGACATGCTCTCACGGCGCGCGGCGCCGTACGACATCCTGCACTACTGCGGGCATGGCGTGTTCGATCCCGCAGACCCATCGGAGAGTGGCTGGCTCTTCGCCGATGGTGTGCTGGGGCCGAACGAGTTGCGGCTGGCGCTCGAGATGGGCGCGCCGCCGCTGATCCTGGCGAATGCGTGCCTGAGCGGCCGCCTCGCCGAGCCGACGCCCAAGCCCGGCGCGAATGCAGCGGACACGTGGACCGAGCATGGGCTGGTGCCCGGGCTGGCCGATGCGATGCTGCAGTATGGTGCGCGAAATTTCATCGGGACCTGTCGCGAGATCAGCGACGAGGGGGCGGTGCGCTTCGCGGAGGTGTTCTACCGGCGGGTGCTGCCGAACGAAACGGAGGCCGAGCCGGTGGGCGCGGCGCTGCTGGCGGCGCGGGATGCGCTGTACGCCGAGCGGAAGACGTATGGGTCGTTGTGGGCGACGTATCAGCATTACGGGAATCCGGCGTGGCGGATCCGGCCGGTGATGGCGCCGATGGATTCCGAGTCGACGGTGGTGTGAGGGTGTCGGTGCGGCGGCAGCTGGCGTCGCGCACCGGGTGCCGGGTGAATACGAACGCCATGGCCGGTCGCCCGCCGGGTTGTTCGAACAGCAGGCGCTGCATATCGTCCGGCTGAGTTGACATACCCCCCACCCGTATCGTACCATTGATACCAGTAGGGGGTATGCTGGCTGACGCGGGTGATGACTGGAGGTTGGGAATGGACACCACGACGATCACGATTTCGGGCATGAGCTGCGGGCACTGCGAGACGGCCGTGCGGAAGGCGCTGGCGGGCGTGGCCGGGGTCACGGTGCACGACGTGAAGATCGGGGCGGCGACGATCACCGTGGAAACGCCGGCGACGCTGGCGGCGGCGGAGGCGGCCATCGCGGATGCGGGCTACGACGTCGTGAAGGGTCGCACGCTGAACGTCACGACGCTGCCTCCGCAGGCGTAAGCCGATGCCGGGCGTGATGGACGCGGGCGTCGACGTGCCCGAGACGAACGTGGGCGCTGTCGGTACAGGTGCGGAGACGGTGATCCTGCCCGTGACGGGAATGACCTGCGCCGCCTGTCAGAGCCGGGTGCAGCGCATGCTGACTCGCGCGCCAGGCGTGAGTTCGGCAAGCGTGAACCTGCTGATGGGCAGCGCGACGATCACCTTCGACCCGGCGGTGGTGAGTCCGGCAGCACTGGTGAAGGTGGTGCTCGACACGGGCTACGGCGCCGAGCTGCCGGCTGCGGGCGATGACGTGGTGGCGCAGCTCGCCACGCGCGATGCGACCACGTCGCACGAGTACGACGCGCTGAAGCGTCGCGCGATCGTGAGCGGCATCGCGGGCGCGATCGCCATGCTGGCGTCGATGCCGCTGATGGTCCGGCAGGATCACGAGCACATGGGCGTGGTGGCGGATCCGTTCATGCGCTGGGTGATGACTGCGCTGTCGCCGGCGCTGGAGTCAGCGTTGCCGTGGCTCTACCGCGTGCCGGCGCGAATGATCAGCTGGTCGCTGCTGGTGATGACGCTGGGTGTGATGCTCTGGGCGGGCCGTCAGTTCTACGTCGGCGCGTGGAACTCGCTGCGCCACAAGGCAGCCGACATGAATGCGCTCGTGGCCGTGGGCACCGGCGCGGCATTCATCTACTCGGTACTGGCGACCGTGGTGCCGTCGTTCTTCACGCGTAATGGCGTGGCACCCGATGTGTACTACGAGGCGGTGATCTTCATCATCGCGCTGATCCTCGCAGGGAAGATGTTCGAGGCGCGGGCCACGCGGAGCACGTCGAACGCGCTGCGTGCGCTGGCGCAGCTCCGTCCCACGACGGCGCGCGTGATGCGTCCGACGCCCGTGGGTGGCGAGACGGAGGTGGAGCTCTCGCTGGCCGACGTGCGCATGAACGACGTGGTGGTGATCCGCCCGGGTGAACGGCTGCCGGTGGACGGCGTCGTCGAGAGCGGTGCGAGTGCCGTGG
>JAYWIJ010000035.1:0-4957 GCA_043788935.1 Gemmatimonadaceae bacterium
TTTCATAGGTGCTGCAACTTATGATGCCGCAACGCGTTACAGGCCTCCGAACAGTTGAGCGACGATCGCGGCCCAACTGTTCGGGATTTGCTGAATTGGTCATAGCATGGCTCCGCTGAGGTCTTGGAGTCGGATGCCGTGGCGCACCTTCGACCCGCTCACTGCGCGTCCGACCTCGAAGCCTCTGTCCGTCAATCGGCGCCCAAACACCGTCTGCGACATGGCGTTTTCGCCGCTGGCCTTTGCCCACTCGGTGTACGCTTGGTACAGCACCGTCGCCCCGACCGTGAACCGCTCACCGACCTCGCAGCGCTCTTCAATGAATGGCGCCATGCTGTCGGATTCCTCCCGGTACGCGTCGGTCGCCGCGATGACCGCCTCCGGTGTGGGGAGCCCGTCTCGATACCACTGCATCGCCCCGCTGACCGCCCAGGCGAGGATGCCCGGCAGCTCGGCACGGAGCACGTCGAGTAGCCCCTTCTCGACTTCCTCGGGTGGGATCTGGACCGTGAACGGCACAAGCCGCATGCGGCGCCAGATGCCGTCGTCGGTGCCGCGAATGACGGGGCGATGGTTCGCTGCCATCCAGAGCGCGAACTGCGGCTGAAACTCAAACGCTTCTTTGTACAGAAACCGCGCGGCGATCGTATCCCCACCGGTCAGCGACTTGATGAGCGACTCGTTCATCCGCTTGCCTTCCGCTGCTTCGGACGTCGTGACCACACGTGAGCCGTGGAGTCGGGCGAGGTCATTGCGTGCGCCACCACCGCTGATGCCCTTGTCGAGAAACGTCTCGAAGTCCGCCTGGACGGCGTAGTCGCCGGCGAGCATGCGGAGGACCTCGAAGAACGTGCTCTTCCCGTTCCTCCCGGAGCCCCAAAGCAGAAACAGACACTGCTCCCGCGTGTGGCCGGTGAGGCTGTAGCCGACCGCAATCCGGAGCATGTCGCGCACCTCGCCGTCCGGCACGCAGCGCGCCAGAAACGACTCCCACCGATCGCAGCGCGCGGTCGGGGTGTACATGATGTTCACGAGCTTCGTGTGATTCTGCGCGCGATCGTGCGCCGTGAGTGTCCCCGTGCGGAGATCCACCACCCCGCTGGCCACGTTGAGCACGTCGAGGTCCGCGTCCCACTGCGCCGCGGTGCGGACGACGCGCGGGTCAGAGCGCGCCACCTCGAGGAGCGCTTCCACCGCGCTCGGCGTTTGGCACTTTGCGGCCCATCGCGCGAGGTACTTCCGCTGATCCGGGTCCGGCGCGTGATACGCTTCCTGCATGATGTTGCGGACCACCGCCTTGCCACGTTCCGCCACCTGCAATGCGGCGTCCGGCTGCCAGCGCTGTCCATCCCAGCAGTACCACGCGCCGAACTGCGGCACACTGCGCAGCTCCTGCTCATGCGCATCCAGAAACCGATCAGCGTTGCCAAAGCTGGTCGCCATGTATGAGCCCGGCGCACGATCAGCGTCTGCCGGCACATCCAGTGGAGTCGGCGCAGGCGCTTCCGTCGGTACTCCCGCCACCAGCGCTTTGAGATCCGCGACGCTCCCGCCAGCATCGAGCCAGTCCGAGACGTCGCCTTTGTCGGCAAGTCCGGGCAGCGTGACCGTGCGCACCCACGCCGCAATCGGGGCCAGCCGATCCGCGATCCGCGCCATGTGCGCCCGCCCCGGCTCGTCGTTGTCTGGCAACAGCACGACCTTTGCTGCACGGAAGTGCTCTACCGCAACCGCGGCGAAATGCTTGGACGAGGTGAACGCGGCGCCGCCAGCGAGTGACGTGGCCGTGAGCCCCAGAGCCGACAGGGCGTTCGCGTCTTTCTCCCCTTCACAGACGAACGCGACCCGGCCTTTCGTGAGGCCCGACAGTAGCGATGGGAGTCGATACCAGACGCGCGGCACGCCCTCCATCTTCCAGCTGTAGCCGCCGCCAGCTTGCGGGACGCGCTGCTTGAAATTCTTCGGATAGTACCGGCACACTTCGTACAGCACCGCGCCGGTTTCGTCGTGGTACGGGTAGGTGTCGGTCAGCATGTCGGGCTGCGTCGGCTTCTCGCTGGCCGGGAACAACTGCTGCGATGTGAGCCCGAGCGCTGACACGATCGCGTCGAGTGTGCAGCCGGCGTGACAAGTCAGCAGCGCGCGGCCATCGCGACCGGTGCCGATGGAGAGCGAGTGCCGGTGATCTTCATGCGCCGGGCAACAGGCGACCAGCCCCGCGCCCTGCTTGGTGACTTTGCCAGCGGCGCCGAGTGCGGCCGTGACCGTGGCGATCGGGTCCTGCGTGCGTGGTGCGGCCATCACAGCGTTGCCTCCGGCACGTAGCCAATCGGCGCACCAATCGGCCGCAGCTCCTCCCCGGATCGCGAGACCGGCGCGAGTGCGCAGACCTCACACCAGCCCTGCCGTGTCACCGCGAGTTCGCCGTCACACCCCTTGCACCACGTCCATCGGGAGATCGCCGCAATGCCCACGCGCGTCGGCTTCGGTTCGATCTCCGCGAAGAAGTCGAGCGGCACGGACTCGCGCACAAACGACCAGGTGCGCGCCGATCCTTCCACGATCGGGCGAAAGCCCGCCGATCGTAGCGCGAACCATGTTGAGAGGAAATGGCCGCCCTTGACGTCTTTCAGGTCATGCACCAACAACCGCGCAGGTTTCAGTTCAGCGTAGAGCAATTCCCATCCGTTGTAGCCGGAGTCGGTGTGGCGCGCGTGGCGGGCTCGCAGCACGTCGTGAAACGGCGAGACACCACGCAAGCCCCACTGGTAGGCGTAGCTGTTGACGGCGTCGAGCACGCGGCGCTGCTCGGATTTCGTGAAGCGGTGCTGATGCGGGTATGTCCAGATCGGCGGCGTCGCCGTGGCGTGACTCATGCGGCCCGCCGACGTCGTTGCGACCACGTGGCTGCGCGCGGGTTGTGCGCGATGTTGCACGTGGAACAGGACGGCTTGAGCGTCGCTTCCTGTTTATGAAACTCGCGCCAGTGATCCGCGCTGATCTCGAGTCGGCGCAGTGTGCAGACGTCGAGGTACATGCGCACGATCATCGCGAACGGCAGGGGCACGTGATCGACGTGTGCCTCGTCCTTCGTGATCGTAAGGCCGCACCGGGCGCATTCGACGGTCGGCCCCCAGCTGGTGCGCGCGGCCCGGACTTGTCCGGAGATCGCGCGGCGAAATGTATTGGCGCCTTTCATGCAACCCTCGCACGTGAGGCGGCGAACGTGAGCAGAATGTCCACATCGCGGACATGGGCGAGTCGGAGCGCGTCGCTGACGATGGCGTCCAGCAATCGGCGACACGCGCTGTCGACCAGCGGTGCCACGTGGATTGCCGCATCGTTCTCGCTGCGGAGCCGGAGCAACGTGGCGCGGATCGTTGTGACATCGGAGCGCGGAATCGACGTCGTGCGAACACCACGCGCCACCGCTTCACGCAGTTGGCGCAGGGCGAGTGCGTCGCGGTCTCTCGTCAGACTCATGCCGCCCCCTCCGTCGCTTCGAGCGTCACGAACGCCGTCAACCCCATGGCGTTCGCCATCGACTGCACGATGCAGAGTCGCGGGTCGTGCAGCCCGTGCTCGACATTGAAGATCGTGACCTTGGAGACGCCAGAGATCGCGGCCAGCTTCGCCATGCTCAGGCCGTGGTACTCGCGCCACTCGCGGAGCATCTGGCCGACGGCGTTGTGTTCAGGCGCGCGGCGCACGCGGCCGGGACGACGGGTGGTCGGCGCGGTCACGTCGCACCTCGCAGGCGATCGGCGAGGGCGATGACGGCGGCGAGTTCGGTGGAGCCCATGTCTGACTTGATGGTCTGCGCGGCGTTGCCTTTCTCCCACCATGCGGCAAGCCACGGAGGCGGGGTACGCGACGAATCACGCGCCAAGCACGGCGTGCCAGTTCCGATCTGGTACCGCTTCTTCAGCAGTTCGCAGACGTACGACTCGTCAGCCGCCTGCGATTGCGCGTCCGATACGTCTCCACCGTGCATCAGCAGGATGATCCCATGCCGCTCACACACGGCGGCGAGGTCGAGGGCGGTCATACTGCACCTCGCAGGCGATTATGCGCCGCGAGCAGCCACGACGACAGCGATTCGTGCCACGCCTTCGCCACGTCACCGCCGACACCGTTCTTTACCATCTCGGCATACTCGTCAGCCGCATCCGTCACGGCTTCAATCACTGTGAGCGGGATGTCCAGCGTCGCCCGCAGCCGGTCATCGGCAAAGAGGAGCCAAGTGGCCATTGATTCGGCGATGTCGTGCGAAGCTGATCCGTCGAGACCAAGCGCCTCCCGCAATCGACACTCAGAGGATGCGAGCGTCGGCGCGTCGTAGACCTTCATGAGTGCGGCCCGCTGCTCGGGGCTGAGGAGGGTCATGGTGTCACCCCTGGCGTATTCAACACCGCCGGAAGGCCAGTCACGCTTTCGAGATAGGCGCCGTCGGCCTTGTCCTGCCTGACGTACTTGGCGAGGAAGTCCACACCCCAGCGGCGTTCGCCGCCGCTTCTCGGATCGATCAGTTCGTTGCGCTCGACACGCCACACCGCGCCTTCAATGGGGTCCAGTGCGCCATGCCTGCCCATCTCACCAAGGCTTGCCATCGCGTCCGCGATGCTGAGCGGTCCGCCGACGTGAACGGTGTACGGCAGCACGAAGCGCCCGCCCGTCCTGTCGCGCACCTCATCGTACGTGGCGCGCTCCATGCCCCGCATGATGTCGAACGCCACGAACGGTTCGTGCTGCAGCTGGTAGCGCGTGCCATGTGCCTGTAGCAGCCACTCCCCTACGACGCGCTCGCCTTCGTCCAACAGCGCGGCAAAGCGTTGGGCGTTCGCTGCGACCCATGCGCCAAATTGATGGTGTTGCTCGTAGGGTGACGTGCTCGCCACGTACCCGGCGCGGGTCAGCGCGATGATCTGGCCGCCGATCTTCGCCGCGCCCACGTTCG
>JAYWIJ010000036.1:0-69980 GCA_043788935.1 Gemmatimonadaceae bacterium
AAGGAGCCCACCGGTTCCACGTGGGGCAAGCGCCCATAGTCCGCAGCCGGACGGCAGCATGACGACGGCGCGCGTTCCTCACCCGAGCGCGCGCCGTCGCTGCGTTCATGACGCAGCGGACGATCAGGTCCGCTGGTATCGCAGTTGCACGAGCCCGGTGGGATGACCTTCCGCGCCCGTCAGCGTCCAGGCGCCGCCCGGCAGTCCGCGTGTGAACAGTGGACGCCCCGACCCAAGCAGCATCGGCACCACCGACAGCGTCATGTCGTCCACGATCCCCTCATCCAGGCCTTGCCGGATCGTCGCCCCGCCATCGAGATAGACGCGCTCGACTCCGTCCGCCGCCAGTCGCTCCATGAGCGGGAGCAGTGCGCCCGCGTACGGCGCTTCGTCGAAGGTCGGCACCAGCGGCCGGTTGGTCAGCACCACCACGCGTCGCCCCTCGAACGGCCAGATTTCGAACGTGCGCACGGCGTCGTACGTCGCGCGGCCCAGCACCACCGCATCGATCGTCGACATGAACTCGGCATAGCCATAATCGTCACCGCCGGCCTCCTGCACACCTTCCAGCCAGTCCAGCCCCCCATCGTCGCGCGCGATGTAGCCGTCGATGCTGATGGCGATGTAGACGCTGACGGTCGGTCGCATGCAAAGGCTCCTGGTGAATGGCGGCGTCCGGTGGCGTGAATCTAGCGGGCCGGGCCGAGCCGGCGGAGACGTCGCACAACGGCGCCACGCAGGGCGCTATGCTTCCGTCACTGCCGGAACATCTTCATTTCAATTCGGAACCACCGTGCCCACCAGCCGCGAAATTCGCCTCGCCTCACGCCCGTCGGGTGTGCCGACCGCCGACCACTTCGGGCTCGCGACCGTCGACATCGGTGCACCCGCGGTGGGACAGGTGCTGGTGCGAAACCTCATCATGTCGGTCGACCCGTACATGCGCGGTCGCATGAACGACGTGAAGTCGTACGTGCCGCCGTTCGAGCTCGGCAAGGCCATGCAGGGCGACTGCATCGGCGAGGTGATCGAGTCGCGCGCCACGCGATTCACCGCTGGCGACATCGTGCAGTCGTTCTTTGGCTGGCGCGAGTACTACGTCGCCGATGCCGCCATGCTTCGTGCCGTCGACCCGTCGGTGCAGCCGCGCTCCGCCTGGCTCGGCGTACTCGGTGTCACCGGCTTCACGGCGTGGGCCGGGCTGCAACTCGTGGACGTGAAGGCCGGCGATCGCGTGTTCATCTCCGGCGCTGCGGGTGGTGTGGGCATCGTGGCGGGCCAGCTTGCGAAGCAGCGTGGCTGCACGGTGATCGGCAGTGCCGGCTCGGCCGAGAAAATCGCCCTGCTCACGCAGCAGCTCGGCTTCGACGCTGCGTTCAACTATCGCGACGGTGACGTGTCTGGTCAGCTGATGGCCGCGTCGCCGAAAGGCATCGACGTCTACTTCGACAACGTGGGCGGTGAGCACCTCGAGGCCGCGCTCTCTGCGCTGCGGCCCTTTGGTCGCGTGGCGGCGTGCGGATCCATCTCGGGCTACAACGAGCCCACACCCGGTCCGCGCAACATGGCGCTCATCATCGGCAAGCGGCTGACGATCAAGGGGTTCATCGTCAGCGACTTCGAACCGCAGCGTGCGCAGTTCATGGCGGAGGTCCGCCCGTTGCTCGACGCGGGCACGCTGCAGAGCCTCGAGACCTCGGTGCACGGCATCGAGAATGCACCGGCCGCGTTCTTTTCGCTCTTTTCGGGGGGCAACACCGGCAAGATGCTCGTCACGCTCGCCTGAGCAGCCGCGCCGCTTCTGGCGCCGGCGTCCTCCGCTTCCCGCACCGCATCGACGCATGCAGTTCCTTCTCATCGGTCTGGTCGCCGGCGTGCTGTCCGGCCTTTTCGGCATCGGCGGCGGCATCGTCATCGTGCCGGCACTCGTGTTCATGGCGCAGATGGCACAGAAGACCGCCACCGGCACCTCACTCGCCGCGCTGCTGCTGCCGGTGAGCGCGCTCGGCGCGTGGCAGTACTACAAGACGGGCGCACTGGATGTGCGGGCGGCGCTGCTCATTGCACCGGGTCTCGCCATCGGCGCGTTCATCGGCGCGAAGATCGCGCTGCAGCTCCCCTCACGAGAGTTGCAGCGCGCATTTGCCATCTTCCTGGTGGCCGTGGCCGGCCGGATGTGGATCGCCGCCAAGTGATCGGCGACGGTGTCCGCGTCAGGCGATACGCCGCAGCGTGGTGCGCACCCGCTCGATCACCTCGCCGATCTGCGCCTCGCTGATGATCAGCGGCGGTGACAGCGCGATGATGTCACCGGTGATGCGCACCAGCAGGTTTTCGTCCCAGAAGCAGGCGTTCATGGCATCCATCGCACGCGCGCCGACCATGCCGTCACGCGTCTCCATCTCGATGGCGCCGACGATGCCGATGTTGCGGATGTCGGTCACGTGCGGTTCACCGCGCAGTGAATGCACCGCCTCCTGCCAGACGGGCGCCAGCGCCTTCGCGCGCTCGAAGATGCCCTCGTCGCGGTAGACCTTGAGCGTGGCGAGGGCCGCAGCCGTCGCGATCGGATGGCCGGAGTACGTATACCCGTGGAACAGTTCGATGCCACGCTCCGAGGCCGACACCACCGTGTCGTGAATCTCGCGCCGCACCGCCGTCGCACCCATCGGAATCGTGGCGTTGGTGATGCCCTTCGCCATCGTGATCATGTCCGGCGTCACGCCGAAGTGCTGCGCGGCGAACGGCGCACCAAGGCGGCCGAAGCCGGTGATGACTTCGTCGAAGATCAGCAGGATGCCGTGCTGGTCGCAGATCGCCTTCAGCCGCTCCAGATAGCCCACCGGAGGCACCAGCACACCGGTCGATCCCGCCATCGGTTCGATGATGACGGCCGCGATCGTGTCGGCGCCATGCTCGGCGATGATCGGCAACAGGGCATCGGCGAGCTCCGCACCATGCTGCGGCTGGCCACGCGAGAATGCGTTGCGCACCGGATCGTGCGTGGCGGGCAAATGACTCACATGCGGCAGCAGCTGGCCTGCATACGCATCCTTGTTCGGCGCGATCCCTCCCACCGAGATGCCGCCGAAACCGACGCCGTGGTAGCCACGCACGCGTCCCACGAAGCGCACCCGCTGCGGCTGTCCGCGCGCACGCCAGTACGCCAGCGCGATCTTCAGTGCCGTGTCCACCGCCTCCGATCCCGAGTTCGAGAAGAAGAGGCGATCGAGGCCCGGTGGCAGCAGCTCCGCCAGTTCGTTCGCCAGCTGGAACGAGGCCGGATGTCCCATCTGAAAGGCCGGTGCGAAGTCGATGGTCGCCACTGCTTGCTGCACGGCCGCGACGATCGGCTGACGACAGTGCCCGGCATTCACGCACCAGAGCCCCGCCGCGCCGTCGAGGATCTGGCGCCCGTCGTCTGCGACGTAGTGCATGTCCTTCGCGCCGATCAGCAGCCGCGGCCGCGCCTTGAACCCCTTGTTCGCGGTGAAGGGCATCCACAGCGCATCCAGCGACTCGTCGTGCGCGGACGGCATCACGGAAGGCAGCGGGGCGGTCGCGGTCATCGGCAGGTCCGGGGAAGGAGGATACCGGAAGATCGCCGCACGAGGGCGCACCTGCCAGCGTGTCCTGGTCAGTTCGAGATATCTCGTCCCCGCGCAGCAGGGGACCAGCACGGCGGCGTACAGCGCCGCATGACGGGTCCGACCGCTGACGAATCGTCTGCGGTCCATCGCAGTATGCTGTTATTCTGCACGGCTGCACCGAAACGTCGCTGCGTCCCGGCACCGCTACGGTCAGCCCGCGCCCGGCGGCCTGCCCGGTGCGGCTGGTCTCACCGCAGGAGTTTTGGCCGTGATTTCGTACGATTCAAAGAACTGGGTGCGCATCCTGCGCGAGGTGCCGCGCAGTCGCGTCTTCCGCACCCTGTTCATCGATGTCATGCTGGCTGGTGCCTATGCCGCGGCCGTCGTCTGGCTCGAAGTGGAAGTCATCGGCTCGCTGCTGCCGCTGGGGCCCTCGTTCCTCTCGATCCTCGGCATCATTCTCGGTCTGCTGCTGGTGTTCCGCACCAACACGGCGTACGACAGGTGGTGGGAAGGACGGCGCCTCTGGGGACAACTCGTCAACGTATCACGCGGGCTGTCGCACCAGCTCGACGCCATGTTCGGGGACGCACCGTCGCATCAGAAGGCCCGCGCCGCGTACGCGCAGGTGCTGTCGACCTTCCCCGACTCGCTCGGAAAGCACCTGCGTGAACCCGGCAGCGTGCAGGGTGCCAGTGCGCCCACGTCGCTGATCTCCACGCTGCACCGCAGCATCCACGCTGACATCGCGCAGGGTCATTTCGCTGCCGAATCGCGCATTGCGCTGGCACCGCTGCTCCAGCAATTCGACGACGTGCTGGGTGCCTGCGAGCGGATCCGCAACACGCCCATTCCCTACAGCTACTCGTCGTACGTGAAGCAGTTCGTCCTGATCTATGCGATCGTGATGCCGTTCGGCCTCGCCAGAGACTTCGGGTACGGCGCGATCATCGCCAGCATGCTGACGTTCTTCGCGACGATGGGTCTCGAGTTACTCGCGGAAGAGATCGAGGAGCCGTTCGGTGGAGATCGCAATGACCTCCCGCTCGAGGACATCGCTGAGGTCATCGCGCGCGACGTGCACCGCGTGCTCGGCGTGCCGCGCGCGTCGGCTGCCGCTGCAGCATGACGCATCGGGTCGCAGCAGGACAGGCGGCCGGTGTCACAGGTGTGCTGCTGCTGCTGGTCTATCTCGCCACCGCCGCTCCGTCTCTGACGTTCTGGGATGCCAGCGAGTTCGCCACGGCCATCGCGACGTTCGGTGTGCCGCACCCGCCCGGAACGCCGTTGTACGTGGCCCTTGGTGCGGCACTCTGGCACCTGCTGCCATTCGTGACACCGGTGCAGGCCGGCACGATCCTCTCCGCGCTCTCCACCGCCGGCGCATGCGCGCTGGCCGCAGGGATCACGACGCGAGTCAGCGGTCGCCGGTTGACGGGAATTGTCGCCGGCATCTGCGCCGGTGCGATGGGCACGGTGTGGATGAATGCGACCGAGACGGAAGTGTACGCCGTTTCGTTGCTCTGCGTCGCAGCGCAGTGCGCCGTGGCATGGCATGCACATCACACGGACGACGATCGCGCTCGCGTGCTGCTCTGCTATCTCGCGGCGCTCTCGATTCCGCTGCACCTGAGTGCCCTCGTCGCAGCGCCTGCTGCGCTGCTGCTGGCCAACACGACTGCGGGTGGCCGGGTGCGCTGGCCACCGCTGATCGCCAGTGGCGCGCTCGTCGTCGCCACCGTCGCCGTCAGCGCGGCGTCGCTCTGGGTCGCCGCGTCGATCGTCATGTCGGTGCTGCTGCTCTCGGTCGTGCGCCGCCAGGCACGACCCACACTCAACTGGCTGGCGCACGCTGCACTGGTGACGCTGCTCGCGTGGAGCGCGGTGACGATCATGTTGGTGCGCGCACGCCACGCGCCGCTGCTCAATCAGGGCGACCCCGACACTGTGCTGAAATTGCTCGACGTGATGTCGCGCGCGCAGTACGACGTGGCCGGTCTCTGGCCCCGACGAGCGCCGCTGTGGCTGCAGCTCGGCAACATCATGCAGTATGCCGACTGGCAGGTCGCGCTCTCGTTGTGGAACGACGTCACGCCCTCGCTGCCGCGCACACCATGCACCGTCGCCGCCGCGCTGGTCGGTGCCGTCGGCGCACGCGCGCACTGGCGCACGCATCGCGCGACCGCACGTGCGATGTGTGCACTGATGCTGCTGGCGACGCTGGGTGTCTGCCTGCAACTCAACCTGCGTGCAGGTCCGTCGTTCGGCATCGGCGTGCTGCCGGTCACGGCGGTGCATGAAGCGCGCGAACGCGACTATTTCTACGCGCTCGCATTCTGGGGGTGGGGCCTCTGGCTTGGTATAGGCGCCGTCGTTCTCGCGCCACGGCGTCGTGTGCGGACATGGGCGGCTGCCCTCGTGCCGGCCCTGCTGGTGGTGGGGAACTGGTCGGCGGTCACCCGCACCGCCTGGCCCGACCGGCTGCTCACGACGGCCATCGCCGGCGAAGTGCTGCGGAATGTGCCGCTGCACGGGCTCCTCATCACGGCGGGTGACAATGACACCTACCCGCTCTGGTACCGCCAGGCTGTGGATGCCGATCGGGCTGACGTGCAGGTCGTCGTGATGTCGCTGCTGCCGGCAGACTGGTACCTGCGCGAGGGAGCGCGGATCGCCGGTCCGTTCGCTGCCGACACGTCGCTGGCCCGCGAGCCGGTCACCCGAGCCGCGTGGCTGGTGCGGCAAAAGCTGAACGCCCGCGGTGCCGTCGCCGTCTCGATCCTCGTCGATGCTGACACCCGAAGCGAGCTGGGCCGAATGAGCGGCATCGTCTGCTGGCGCCGTGCGGGCCTGGTCGACATCGGCACCGTGGCGCGCGAAGTCTGCCCACCGCGCCTCGATGCCCAGCGATCGTTCGCCAGCGCCGAGCGGCTGCGCCCCTATGTCGCCAGCACCCCCCGCCAGTCACCCGACGGTATGGTGTCGGCGTTCCGGCAGGTGGCAGAGTGTCCCGCTACGGTGGCCTCAGTCGCGATGTCGGGGCTCGCGCCCGATTCCGTCACGCGCAATTTGCTTGATATCACATGTAACTTACGGTAATTTGCGGACTTATGGCGTTTTCGGACCTTGATGTACGCGTGCGGGAAGTGCGGGATCGGATCGAGGCTGCGCGTGTGCGCGGCGGACACGGTCAGGCGGTGACGATGATCGCGGTGACGAAGACGCACGGTCCTGAGGCGGTCGGTGCGGCGCTGGCGTGCGGCATCCGCGACGTCGGGGAGAACAAGGTGCAGGAAGCGCTCGGCAAGATGCAGGAGACGTCCCCGGACGCGCGCTGGCATCTCATCGGGCACCTGCAGCGCAACAAGGCGAAGGCGGCACCGCACTTCGCCATGGTCCACTCGCTCGACAGCACGCGCCTCGCCGATGCGCTCGACGCGGCGGCCGCGCAGGCTGGGCATGCGCTCGACGTGCTCGTGCAGGTGAACGTGGCGGGCGAATCGCAGAAGAGCGGGGTGGCACCGTCGGAGGTCGAAGCACTGGCGACACATCTCGCCTCGCTGTCGTCGCTGCGGGTGGCGGGTGTCATGTGCATGGCACCGTTCACGGAGGATGAGCCGACACTGCGCCACGCGTTCGCTGGTGCACGGGACGCGTTGTCGATCGTGCAGGGTGCCGGTCATGTCGGTGCGCGCGAGCTGTCGATGGGAATGTCGGGTGATTACGAGATCGCGGTGGAGGAAGGGGCCACACTGGTCCGTCTGGGAACCGTGCTGTTCGGAGCGAGGAGCTGATGTCAGACGAGCAATTTCGATTGACGCCGCTGGATGTGCGGCGCTGGGAGTTCGGTTCGGCCCTACGCGGCTACGATCGCGCCCGGGTGGACGAGTTCAAGGCGCGCGTGGCTGATGAGATCGAGGAACTCGCCCGTCGCATCAATGACCTCGATGCGAAAGCGCGTGGCTTCCACGATCAGATCCGCTCGTTCCGCGAACGTGATCGTGCCATCAACGACGCGCTCGTCAGTGCGCAGCAGTTGCGCACCGACATCCGTGAGCAGGCCGAGAAGGAAGGCTCGCTCGTGCTGCAGGAAGCGCGCGGCGAGGCCGATAAGCTGCTTGGCGAAGCGAAGCTCGAGTCCGAGCGCCTGTCGCAGGAGACACGGGCTGAAGCCGAGCGGGTGTCACAGGAATCACGCGCCGAGGCGGATCGGCTGCTGACCGACGCCCGCGTGCGTTCCGAGGAGCAGCTCACCGACGCGAAGAATCGGTCGGAGGAGATGTTGCGTGAGTCGCGCGATGAGGCCGAGCGACTGCTTCGTGCGGCCAAGCTCGAAGCCCGCTCACTGGTGGACGATTCGCGTGCCACCGCCAAGCGAATCTCCACCGATCTCGATCAGCTCAATCGCGCCCGTACCTCGTACCTCTCGCAGATGAAGGCGCTCGCCGAGCGGCACCTGCAGGATGTCGAGGCATCGCGCCTTGCCGCGCCGAGCGTGCCGACCGCCGTGGACATGTACCTCCACGAAAGTGACGACGTCGTCGACGCGCGTCTCAAGCCGCGCCCCACGCCGCTCATGAACTCGATCGTGCCCGCCAAGGAAACCATCACCGACCCGGAAACCGTGCGCGCACTCACCGACGGGATCATCCCCCGCGGCGCGCTGCCGGAGGCCAAGACGTGAGCGGTCCGGGCACGCCGTCGCTCAACGCCACGGTCGAGATGAAGGCGTTCCGCAAGGTGCTGCCGGTCCCGATGCCGCACAGCGTCGAGCGGATCACTGCCGCCGCCAAGGCGATTCAGGCGTTGTTCGCGAAAAGGCCCACCGAAGCCATCGTCCTCGGCACCGGGCTCGGGCAGCTCGCCGATGAGATGACCGTCGACGTCACCATCGACTACGCCGACATTCCTGGTTTCCCATTGTCCACCGTGGAAAGCCATGCCGGTCGGCTGCTCTGTGGCACCCTCGGCGGTCGGACCGTCGTCGCCATGCAGGGCCGATTCCATCGCTACGAAGGCTATTCGCTGCACGAGGTCACCTTCCCGGTGCGCGTGCTGCGTGCGCTGGGTGCCGAAACGCTGATCGTCTCCAATGCCTGCGGTGGCATGCACCCGCTCTGGCAGCGCGGCGAGCTGATGCTGATCGCCGATCACATCAACATGCTCGGCGACAATCCGCTCGTCGGGCCGAACGATCCGGCGCTCGGACCGCGCTTCCCCGACATGTCGGTGGCCTACGATGCGCCGCTGCGTGCGATCGCGCGCGACGTCGCCGCGGCGCAGGCGCTCACACTGCGTGAAGGCATCTACGTGGCCGTCGTCGGGCCCAACCTGGAAACACGCGCCGAATACCGCATGCTGCGGGCACTGGGCGCCGACGTCGTCGGCATGTCCACCGTGCCTGAAGTGATCGTGGCACGACACGGCGGCATGCGCGTGCTTGGACTTTCAATCATCACTGACATGTGTCTGCCGGATTCGCTGCAGGAAGCGACGCTGGACGAGATCGTCGCCACCGCGAACGCGGCGCAGCCCCGGCTGACGGCCCTCGTGCGCGGGGTGCTGGAGCGCCTGTGACCGACGTTCGCCCGCCACGCTACGCACTCCTACCCGGCGACATCACCCCCGACCAGCTCGAAACCGAACTGCTGGCACAGTGGGACCGGGAACAGCTCTTCAGGCCGACGAATCATCCGGAGCCCGGACAATCGTCGTTCGTGTTCTACGAGGGTCCGCCCACGGCCAACGGTCGTCCAGGCATCCATCACGTCTTCGCACGGACGCTGAAGGACCTGATCCCGCGGCACCGCGCCATGAAGGGCGCACACATCACGCGGAAGGCGGGCTGGGACACGCACGGTCTTCCCGTCGAGATCGAAGTCGAGAAGGCCCTCGGCATCAGCGGCAAGCGGGACATCGAGCAGATCGGCGTCGCGGAGTTCAATCGCCGCTGCCGCGAGAGCGTGTTCACGTATCGCGGTGACTGGGAGAAGCTCAGCAAGCGCATGGCGTACTGGCTCGACTACGATCAGCCGTACGTGACGTACAGCAACGAGTACGTGGAAAGTGTGTGGTGGGCACTCGCCACGATGCACGCGAAGGGGTTGCTCGTGCAGGGGCACAAGATCCTGCCGTACTGCCCCCGCTGCGAGACGGCGCTGTCGTCACACGAAGTGGCGCAGGGCTACAAGGATGTCGAGGATCCGAGCACGTACATCGCGCTCGATCTCGTCGATCCGTCCACCACCATGCGTCGCCGCATCCTGGTGTGGACTACCACGCCATGGACGCTCGTGTCGAACGCGGCGCTCGCGGTGCACCCCGAGCTGCCGTACGTCGAGTTGCAGAAGAAGACGGGCGCGGAGTTCACGGTGATCCTCACCGAAGCGCGCGTTGCGGCCGTGCTGGGCCTCGACTGGGCCGACCGGTGGGTGAGCGTCGGCACCATGATGGGCGCACAGCTCGCCAGCATGCGCTACACGCGCCCGCTGGACTGGGTCGAGTATCCCGAGGGGACCAACCACGAAGTGATCGTGGCCGAGACGTTCGTGTCCGCTGATGATGGCACGGGCGTGGTGCACATGTCGCCGGCGTTCGGTGCTGATGACTACGGGGCAGGGCAGCGACACAACCTGCCGTTCATCCAGCCGGTGGATGCGCGTGGCTGCTTCCCTGACGGCATGCCGATCGTTGGCGGCCGGTTCATCAAGGATGCCGATCCGCTCATCGTCGATGAACTGAAGCGTCGTGACGTGCTCTGGAAGGATGGGCGCTTCGTGCACTCGTATCCGCACTGCTGGCGCTGCGGCACCCCGCTGCTGTACTACGCGCGCGGCTCATGGTTCGTGAAGACCACGGCCATCAAGGACGACATGCTCGCGCGCAATGCGCAGGTGCAGTGGCAGCCGCCTGAGGTCGGCGCCGGTCGCTTCGGCCAGTGGCTCGAGAACAACGTGGACTGGGCCATCTCGCGCGATCGCTACTGGGGCACGCCGCTCCCGGTGTGGGTCAACGACGAGGATCCGGGCGAGATGGAAGTGATCGGCAGCTACGCGCAGCTCGCCGCGCGCATCGGCCGCGCGCTGCCCGACGACTTCGATCCGCACAAGCCGCACATTGATCAGTACACGTGGCCGGCGACGAGCGGCACGGGCACCATGCGCCGCGTTCCGGAAGTGATCGACACCTGGTTCGACTCGGGCAGCATGCCGTTCGCGCAGTGGCACTACCCGTTCGAGAACGCAGACGTCGTCGCGGAGCATTTTCCGGCGGACTACATCTGCGAGGGCGTCGACCAGACGCGCGGCTGGTTCTATTCCCTGCTCGCCATCGCGACCGCGCTCGGTGACGCGCTGCCGAACAACGCCGCGGGTACGGCTGCACCGTATCGTCACGTGCTGGTCAACGATCTCGTGCTCGATGCGAACGGCCTGAAGATGTCCAAGAGCAAGGGCAACGCCGTCGAGCCGTGGAAGGTGATCGCCACGCACGGAGTGGATGCGGTTCGTCTGTTCCTGGTGAGCACCAGTCAGGTGTGGATTCCGCGCCGCTTCGACGAAGACGTCCTGCGACAGACGGCGGGGCGCTTCCTCGTCACGCTGCGCAATACCTACAGCGGTATTTTTGCGCAGTATGCGAATTTTGGCTGGGAGCCCAGCGCCGCGGACCCGGCGGTTGCCGATCGACCTGCACTCGATCGCTGGGTGCTGTCGCGCCTCGCCACCGTGGAGTCGGAAGCGGATCGTCTGCTCGAGTCGTACGAACCGACGCTGGCCGCGCGCACGATCATGGAGTTCGTGGACGAGGACGTGTCCAACTGGTACGTGCGGCTCAGTCGTGCGCGCTTCTGGGAGACCGACACGTCCGACAACCGCGCCGCCTTCGCCACGCTGCACGAGGTGCTGACGGTCACCTGCCGTCTGCTCGCACCGCTGGCGCCGTTCCTCACCGACTGGATGCATCGCCAGTTGGTGGGATCGTCGGTGCACGAGGCGCCGTACGTGCGCGCCGATGGCGCGGCGCGCGATGCTGAGCTCGAGCGGGCGATGGCGGCGGTGCGCACGCTCTGCCGTCTCGGTCGCGGGGCGCGGGAGGAGGCGGGGCGCAAGGTGCGCCAGCCGTTGGCTCGCATGATCTGCGTCGTGCCGAAGGAAGAGGCGGCCGGAGTGGAGCCGCTGCTGACGCTGATCCAGACCGAGCTCAACATCAAGCAGGTCGTGCTTGCGGGCTCGGCCGATGATCTCGTCCGCATCAGCGGCAAGGGCAACTTCCGGGCGCTTGGCAAGCGGTTCGGCAAGGCGACACCGCTGGCGGCGGCCGCCATAGAAAAGCTGTCGTCCGCCGAATTGCAGGCCTTCGAACGTGGCGAACCGGTCACGATCCTGGTCGAGGGATCCGTCCACGCCCTCGAGCCGGACGACGTGGTGCTGACCCGGTCCGCCGCCGGTGATCTCGTCGTATCGGGCGATGGTGTGTATGTTGCCGCGGTCGATTCGACCCTGACCGACGAACTCCGCCGTGAAGGCACGGCGCGGGAACTGGTCAGTCGGATCCAGCGAGTGCGCAAGGACAGCGGGTTCGCGGTCAGCGACCGCGTCCGTCTGATGGTGGGTGGTTTATTGCAGGTGCGGGAAGCCGCACGCTCGCATCAGGCCTGGATCGCAGGTGAGGTGCTGGCCTCGGCGTTCGTCGTGTCGGACAGCGAGGAGGCGCCCTCCGGGAGTGTCGCCGTCGATCTGGATGGTCTCGCTGCGTGGTTCACCCTGGAACGGGACGAGACGAAATGAGCTCCTCGGCAGGCGCACCGAAGCCCACGGTGAAGGGTTTCAGCAAGAAGGACCTCGGGCACTTCGAAAAGCGCCTGATGGAGGAACGGAAGCGCGTGCTGAAGGAGCTGGGCCACCACGGTACCCGGTTCGGGTCGGAAGGTGATGGCGATCTCAGCGCGTATTCCTTCCACATGGCCGATCAGGGTACGGACGCCATGGAGCGCGAGAAGGCGTTTCTGTTCGCCAGCTCGGAAGGCCGGTTTCTGTGGCATCTGGATCAGGCCCTGCGGCGTATTTATCGGTCGCCTGACAAGTTCGGTCTCTGTCATGAGTGTGGCAGTCTGATCGCCTTCGAGCGCCTCGACGCGCTGCCACACGCCCGCTATTGCATCAACTGCAAGCAGAAAGAGGAAGATGGCAAGAAGTAACCGGAACGCCGTGCTGTTCTGGCCGGTCGCGGCAGGCTTTCTCGTCGTCGATTTCGTGACGAAACGGTGGGCCGTGGATGCACTCGCACCAATCCACACCCGCCACGAAGTGCTGGGTGAGTGGCTCACCTTCACGTTGCTCTACAATCCGGGGGCGGCCTTCGGCCTGCATCTCGGCGAGTGGTCCCGCTGGATCTTCACGGCGCTGACGATCGGCGCCTCGGTGATCCTGACGCGCATGTACCAGGCAACGGCCGAGGGTGACGCGCTCAAGCTCACCTCGCTCGGCATGATCCTGGGCGGCGCCCTCGGTAACCTCATTGACCGGCTGCGCTCAGGACAGGGCGTGGTGGACTTCATCGACGTCGGCATCGGCGACATGCGCTGGCCCACGTTCAATGTGGCCGACATCGGCGTCAGTTGTGGCGCCCTCCTGCTGGCCTGGGTGCTGTGGCGCGAGGATCGCGCTGCCGCCCTGGCCGCTTCCGCCGCATCCGAACATTCATCGGCGCGCTGAGCGCCACCCCATGAGCTCTCGTGAAGTCGCCCGTTCGCTGACGCTCGTTGCCGTCGGCGACGGGCAGCGCCTCGACCTGATCGTGGCCGCCGCCGCCGATCTGTCGCGTACCGCCGCGGCCACCCTCATCGCCACTGGCAACGTGCTCGTTGACGGCAAGCTGCAGAAGGCCGGCTATCGTCCGACACCTTCCCAGCAAATATCCGTCACCATCCCGGCACCGCGCGGCACCGAAATCGTGGGCGAGGCGCTGCCGCTGACCGTGGTGCACGAGGACGAGGACATGTTGGTGATCGACAAGGCTGCCGGCATGGTCGTGCACCCGGCACCCGGCAACTGGACCGGCACGCTGGTGCACGCCCTCGTGGGGCGCGGCGGTGACCTTTCCTCCGAAGCTGGCGATGAACGGGCCGGCATCGTCCATCGTCTCGATAAGGAAACGTCTGGGCTCCTGATCGTGGCCAAGACCGACCGCGCGCACCGGATTCTGTCTGCCGCCCTGGCCGCCCGGCGTGTGCACCGCCGCTACGCCGCCCTCACCTGGGGGCACCTGCGCGAGGACCGCACCACCGTCGATGGCCACATCGGCCGCGACCCCAACAATCGCCACCGCATGGCGATGGTGTCCACGGGCAAGGCGGCCCGTACCGACATCGATCGCCTCGCCCGTTTCGACGGCGGCGATCTGCTGCGCTGCAAGCTGCACACGGGGCGCACACATCAGATCCGCGTGCACCTGTCGTCGATCGGGCACCCCGTCATCGGCGACGACACCTACGGCGGCGGGGGTGGTCGCCGAGTGACCGGCCTTCCCGCCGGGCGTCATGCACTGCATGCCGCTGCCCTCCGGGTGCAGCACCCGATCAGCGGCGAATGGCTGGCCTTCCGCTCGCCGTTGCCCGCCGATCTGGAAACCGCGCTGCGCGCCGTCGCCGGTGCACATCAGCCTCCGACCGGCGTCGATCTCCTCGACTTCTACGGCTTCCACACCTTCGACGCCGACGATGATCTCCGCCCCACCCCCGTCCGCGACTCCGACGACGACGCCTGACGACCTGCCGGCGGGCACCACCGGCGATTTGCGGGTCATGGTGCTCCGCGTGGGAGAGGTGCTGCTCGCAATCGAGGCCGCGCGCGCGCGCGAAGTGGCACCGCGACCTGCCGCAATCCGGTTGCCCGGCGCGCCCAGCATCGTCCGGGGGGTAGTCAATGTGCGGGGCACCCTCGTCCCGCTCGTCGATCCCGGACTGCTCCTCGGGAGCGCGCCTGCCGACCCCACAGGGTGGCTGGTGACGCTCGATCTCGGCGGTCGCCGGTGTGCGCTCGCGCTGGATGCGCTTCCAGTGCTGCGCGACGCCGACGCGCCCCATGGAGCAGCGACGGCCAGTCACGCCTGCCTCCCCATGGTGGTGCGCGTGGCCGGTGCCACGCTGCCGCTGCTCGATGTGGATGCGCTGGCCGACGATCTTTTGCTTCACTGATCCGGCGCGACGACGCGCCGGACCCTCACGGTCACCACATGAGTCATCGCGTTCTGGTCTGTGACGACGCTCTCTTCATGCGCACGCTCGTCGGCGACATCCTGCAGCAGGCCGGCTTCGACGTCTGCGGACAGGCTGAGACGGGAGCGCAGGCCGTGGCACAGTACAAGGCGCTGAAGCCTGACCTCGTCACGATGGACATCGTCATGCCCGACATGGGTGGCATCGACGCCGTGAAGCAGATCACCAGCTTTGATCCGTCGGCGAAGGTCGTGATGTGCAGCGCCATGGGACAGCAGGCACTCGTCAACGAGGCGCTGCAGGCGGGTGCCTCCGACTTCGTCGTCAAGCCGTTCCAGCCGAACCGCGTCATCGAGGCCGTCCAGCGCGTGCTCGGCTGAGTCGGCGTCGGCGACGCTGAGCTGGACTGCGGCCCTCGGCCGTGGACGCGCATCGCATGCTGGCGCTCTTCCTCGCGGAAGGGCGCGACCTGCTGCAGCGGGTGGACGCCGGGCTCGATGAGCTGACGCGGACACCCGGCGCCCGAGCGCAGATCGATGCAGTGTTTCGCGCGGTCCATTCACTCAAAGGCATGAGTGCGACGGTGGGGCTCTCCGGTCCCACCGCCGCGCTGCACGCCGCGGAGACGGTGCTCGCGCAGGCGCGCGACGCCGGCGACTTGCCCAGCGAATACGCGCGCACGCTGCTCACGACGGCCGACGCGCTGCGCAACGCCTTCGATGCGGCGGAGCGTGGTGAACCGATGCCAGCGTCGCTCGCGGTGATCACCGCGCAACTCGGGACACTCGTCGCGGGACGGGCTGCCGGACCCGTTCCTGCGCGCCATGACGCCGCACGCGTCGTGCAGCACGCCACCGCGGTGGATGGCGCGCGCTGGCGTGTCGAGGTGCGCATCGCCGAGGACGCCGCCATTCCGACAGGACGCGCGACGATCGTGCTCCGCCGCCTCGCGCGGATCGCGAACGTGCTCTCCGTCTCACCGGAAATCGCAGCGCAGGACGACGACACCTGGGACCGCACGTTCACCGCGTGGCTCGGCGCCGGCACCACGGATGCGCCGCTCGACGCGCCGTCGATCGAGACGACAGTCCGAGGCGCCGGCGATGTGGCTGATTGTCATGTGGCCCGCGATGTCGCCGTGTCGTCGGGAGCGGTTGCACCCGTCGCGATGGTGCGCATTCCCGCCGCTCGTCTCGACGATCTCCTCGATCTCGTTGGTGAACTGGTGATCGCGCGCGATCGTCTCGTGCGCACCTTCGGCGACCGCGCCGATGACGATGCCCAGCGAGTCCTCGACGATGCGTCCCGGCTGATCGGGCAACTTCGCGATGCGATCGTGGTCAGCCGCATGGTGCCGCTCGCCGAAGTCTTCGATCGCTTTCCGCGACATGTACGGGAAGCGGCGCAGGGGCTTGGCAAGGATGTGGATCTCGTGCTCGAAGGCCGCGAACTGGAGGTGGACCGCTCGTTGCTCGACGAGCTGAGCGACCCGCTCCTGCATCTGTTGCGGAACGCGCTCGATCATGGATTCGAAACACCCGAGGTGCGCCGCGCTGCGGGCAAGGATCCGCGCGGCCGCCTGGTGGTGCGTGCGGTACGGGATGGTGCGATGGTCGCCGTGACGGTGGCCGACGATGGCCGTGGCGTGGATCGTGATCGCGTCGCCCAGCGCGCCACGGAGCAGGGTGTGGCAGGCGCAGAGGTTCTGGCGGCTGACGACCGTGGCCTCCTGCAGCTGCTCGCACGGCCCGGACTCACGACGGCGTCCGAAGTGACGGCGCTCTCCGGTCGTGGTGTGGGCGTGGACGCCGTCATGCACCGCGTACAGGCACTCGGCGGACGCCTCGATCTGGCCACCGCTGTGGGCGCGGGGACCGCGCTGACCCTCCGGCTGCCGCTCAGCATCGCCGTCCTGCGGGCGTTGCTGGTGCGCGTGGCTGGAGAGACCTACGCGATTCCGTTGGGGATGGTCCTCGCAACGCATCTCGCGGCGGCACATCATGGCGGGGACGGTCGCCTTTCAGCGGACATCGAGGTCGATGGATCGCGGCTGCGTACGGTGAGCCTCCGTTCGCATCTCGGCCTGCCGCCCACCGATGACGTTTCGGGGCATCTGGTCGTCCTCGACGGTGCAGGTGGTCGTGTGGCACTGCATGTGGACGCCTGTACGGCGCAGCAGGAGATCGTCGTCAAGCCGTTGCAGAAGGTGCGCGGTGCGGCGTCGAGGTTCAGCGGCGGCACGATCCTCCCTGACGGCACGCCGTCGCTCATCCTCGACATCAACTCGCTGCCCTGATGCTCGCCATCCGCGACGTTCGCAATCTGAAGCCCGAGCAACTCGATGCGCTGCGCGAAGTGGCGAACATCGGTGCCGGTCACGCTGCCACTGCGCTGTCGACCATGACGAGGCAGGCGATCATGATCAAGGTGCCCACCATCTCCATCGCACGACTCGATGAGGTGCCGGGGCACGTCGTGAATGATCCCGAGGATCCGGTCGCCGTGATCCTGCTGCAGATGCTCGGTGACCTCACGGGGCGTTCGATCCTCGTTTTCCCCGAACACACCGCGTGCCGCTTGGCGGAGATGATGCTGAGGCGTCCGCGCGGCTCATCGCCGGGCATTGCACTGCTGGAGGAGAGCGCGCTCAAGGAGTGCGGTAACATCCTGAGCGGCGCGTATCTCAATGGGCTGGCGGACTTCATGCACCTCATGCTGCTGCCCTCGCCGCCGCTGCTGGCAGTGGACATGGCCAGCGCAGTGCTGAGCTCCGCGTACCTGCAGTTCGGCGACGGGCGTGACGTCGTGTTCTGCGTCGAGTCTGAGTTTCAGATGCGTGATGACGGCGAATCGCTGCGCGGCTATTTCCTGCTGCTGCCCGACACCGGATCGCTGCAGCGAATTCTGCAGGCGATCAACCTCGCCTGATCGCAGTCGCAGGAGCCCCCTCCCGATGTCAGTGACCCCGCAGGCCGTGCCCGTGCTGTCGATCCGCGAAGCGGACAGGCTGCGCGCGATCGCGCGTCGCGTGCCCGTCACGAACGCCGGCGCGCAGAACAACTGCGGCGTGATGCTCGCACGGCGCGGTCTTGCGCATGAAGCCGCCGAGTGCTTCGAGCGCGCACTCGACGTCGATGCACGCATGTCGCTCGCCGCGCAGAATCTGCAGCAGTTGGCGGCGCGGACCGCGGTCGATGCAGAGCGAGTCGCGCGGCTGACCGACACGCTGCGGCAGTTCCCACACGACGCGAACACCGCACTGGCACTGGGAAAGTGGCACGCCCGTCTCGGCCGTCCCGCCGACTCGGCAACGGTGCTGGGCGAACTGCTCGATCGCACGCCGGACGATCTCACCGCGCTGCGCGAGATGGCGCTGGTGGAGCAGGCGCTGGGCTATCCGGATCGTGCGTCAGCGTGGCTCGATCGTGCCCTTGGACTCGCGCCCGATGACGTCGCGATGCACGCGCTGGCGGGTGAGATCCTGTACCGTCGCGGCAAGACCGAATCGGCCCGGCGTGCGCTCGAGCACGCGCTCGCACTCGACGAGTCGGCGGCGTGGCCGCAGCACCTGCTCGCATTCGTGCTCGGCGACATGGGCCTGCTCGAGGAAGCGCAGGCGGCCGCGCAGCGCGCGCTGCAGCTCGATCCGAGTCTGGCGCGTGTGGACATGAACCTCACGCTCGATACGCGTCCGGTGAAGCCGGTCGCTCGCGCGGACGCAGAGGGTGAAGGGCGCGCGCACCTGAATCTCGGCATCGCCTACCGCAACACCGGCTATCTCGATCAGGCCCTCGCCGAATTCGAGACCGCACTCAATCGCGGTGAACCGGCGGTGCAGGTCCACACCGCCATCGCCGAGACGCGCGTCATGCGCAGCGAATGGGCGGCCGCGGCCGAGTCGTATGCCGAAGCGGCGCGCGCGCAGGCCGGCGACGCCGTGCCGCTCGTGGCACGCGGTGCGATGCTGGTGCAGAGTGGTGAGCACGCCGAGGCGCGACTCGCCGTGGAGCAGGCCATCGCCTGCCATGGCGAGAACGGCAGTGCGCACCTCATCTTGGGCATCATCGAGTCGCTGGAGCATCGCGCGGCTGAAGCACTGCAGGCATTTCAGCGCGTGCGCGGTACGCCGCGCGTCGAACTGGCGGCGCGTCTCAACGCGGCGTGGGTCATGCGACAGCTCGGGCGCCACGCCGAGTGCCTCGAGGGATTCCGTCGCGTCACCGAGGCCGATCCGGAGAATGCGCGGGCGTGGATCGGCGTCGGTGTCGCGTTCAGCGAACTGCGTCGCCTGCACGAAGCCTGCAGCGCCTTCGAGCGTGCCGCGACGCTGGCGCCCGAGAACGGCGACGCCGCCTATCACCTCGCGTTCACACTCTCGCAGCTCGGTCGCTATCAGGATGGCGTCAGGGCGATGAAGCGGGCGATGGGTTTCGAGCGCGAGTTCGCACCGTTCCGCTTCCTGATGGTGCTCGAGCCCGAACTGCCCGAGCTCACGCTCGAGGTGACGGCCAACGATGCGGTGAACGGCGATGCGATGGCGCTGATGATGCTCAGCGGCGCCTCACGGCCGAACCAGACGGCGGAGCACTGTGCGGTGCTCAGTGATCAGCCGCCCGCGCATCCGATGCGCGCGGCAGCACCGTCGCCCAGCGATGTGGAACGGCGGCGCACGCCGCTTGGTGCGTGGGTTGCGCTGCGCCGCGGCGGCACGCCGGTGTCGCACACCGGTGTGCAGCATCGGATCACGAAGCGTACGCCGGTCATCCCGTTCACACGGGTCGTGCCGCCTGCCGCTGCCACGCCGCCGTCGGCAGCGGTGGCGCGTCCGCTCGAGATCACACGCAGTGTGCCCGCCGTCACGCAGACCCATGCGCCGCTCGCGCCGGCGGTGTCGCGCAGTGCCGAAAGTGCGCTGCGCATGGCACTCGCGCGTGATCCCGATCTCGCGCAGGTGCGCGTCGGTCTGGCCACCATCCTGCGTGAGGATGGCCGCATGCAGGAGGCGGAGCAGGAGTTGCTCGGCGCGCTCGACAGTGTGCCGACCTTCAGCGATGCGGCGCGTGCACTGGCTGAACTCCGTGTGGACCTCGGACGCCCAAGCGATGCGATGCAGGCACTGGTGCGGCCGTTGCGAGCGAATCCGCGTGACGTGGACCTGCTGATCGCCCTCGCTGAGGCGCTGCTTGGGCTGGGGCGCGAAGAGCAGGCGTCGTCGGCGATCGCGCGCGGTGCTGCCGTGCTCCCGGATCATGCCGGCGTGCGGACGCTGCAGGGTTACATGGCGCTGCGCAACGGACGCGCGCAGGATGCGCTGGAACACTGGCGCGTCGCGGCGGGCAGTACGATCGACGACCGCTGGTCGACACGTGCACGCGTGGCGCTCGCCGAACATGATGACGCACTCGTGCCGCGCACACCCGTCACACTTGGTTCCGTGCGCCAGGTGACCGGCTGATGGCACTCGAGGGCGCACTCCGCGATCTCGGACTCGCCGAGGTGATTCAGCTGCTGGCAGGCGGGCGTCGCACCGGTGCGCTGCGCGTGTCGGGCGGCGCCGGTGCGCGTGGCGCCATCCTGCGTTTCGTCGAAGGCTCGATCACCGCAGGGCGATGGGACGACGAACCCGAGCCCCTGCTCGGCGCACTCACGCAGTCGGGGCAGGTGGACGCCGACGACCGCGGGTCGGCGGCCAAGTGGTCCAGTCAGCAGACGCCGCCACGATCACTGGTCGATGGACTCGTCGAAACAGGCGCGATCACCGGACGCTCTCGCGACACGGTGGCGCGACGCCTGATCGACGATCTCTGCTTCGAACTGACGACGTTCGCCGAAGGTTCGTTCTCGTTCATCGACGCGGAGCCCGTCAGTCCGCTCGAGCCGACGACGACGCTGCATCTCTCGGGAGAAGAACTGTTCCTCGACGCGGCACGCCGCCGCGACGAATGGCCCGCCATCGAGTCGCGCATCGGCTCTCTTGGCGCCGTGCCGGTGGTGTGTGACGGAGCGGGCGAGGGTGAGCTCGCGGTTCCGGCTGACGGCTGGCGTGTACTGTCGTGCGTGGATGGATGCCGCACGGTGCGACAGGTGGCGTCAGCGGCAGGCATGCGTGTCTTCGAGACGGCGCGCTGGGTCTCACGCTGGATCGCGCTTGGCGTCCTGACCACCGACGCCCGTGCTTCCACGGCCGACAGTGACGAGGCCTCGGCCGGCGTGGCGCAGCTCACCGCGCAGGCCCGGCGTGCGCTCGGGGAAGGCCGGTTCGAGGCAGCGCTGGCGGCCGCGCGAACGGCCATCGGGCACGTCCCGCGGAATGCGGCCGCCCATGTGCTCGCTGGCCGGGCGCTGCTTGGCCTCGGACGGCCGGACGACTGGGCCGAGGAAGTCCGCCTCGCCGTGCAGCTCGATCCGCTGCTGCCGGAGGCGCAGGAACAGTACGGGTACGTGGCGGCACGACGCGGAGAGTACGCGGCGGCACTGAACGCGTGGGAGCACTATCTTGAGGCTGCACCCATGGCGCCGGACGCGGCGAAGGTGCGAATCGCACGCGATGCTGCGGCACAACTCCAGGAACTGATCTCCGCACATGCCGGCAGCTGACGACATCCGCCGTTGGAGCAACGAACTCGCCACCGATCCGCAGAGCTTCGTCTTTGCGGATCTCGCCGAAGCGTTGCGACAGCAGGGCGATCTCGAGACGGCGGAACGTCTCGCCACCCGGGGGCTCGAGCGGCACCCCACGCATGGCCCGGCACTGGGCGTCCTCGCCCGCATCGCCGAAGCGCGCGGTGACCTCACGGCCGCCGCCACCTTCTGGGAACGGGCGCGATTGCACAATCCCACGCCGACCTCCGGTGCCGCCAACGGCAGCGTCCCCTCACCACGCACCATGATGCGCACCGAAGCACCGGTGCCGGCCGCCGGCCGGCTCACGGGCGCCGCGTACCCCACCGCCAGCTACGCCGCGGTGCCGGCATTCCAGGCCACCATCGCCGTGCCGCCACCTCGTCCCGAGGTGGTCCGGTCGCTGGTGGCCGACGCCGACGGACTGCTCCTGGCAAGTCCGCAGCCGAGCGACGACATGGGTGTGCTCGAGGCCATGGCGGCCGCCGTGGCTGGTGTCGGCGACGATGCGGCCAAGGCGATGAAGCACCTCAACCTCGGCGCCTGGCACGCCCTCGTGCTGGAAACCGGTGGTGACTCGCTGGCCCTCGCGCCGGCACCGGCCGGCTCACTCACCGTGCTCAGTGTGGCGCCCCATGTCCCGATCGGACGGGTGCGTGCGCTGCTCCGGGTGGCCACGGCGCGCGCCGCGGCCGACGGCTTCTGAGAAACCACGTCATGGCGCAATACGACCTCGTCGTCGATGAACTGATGCACACCGCCGGCGTGCATGCGGCGCTGATCGTGTCGCGGGCCGACGGCATCGTGATCGACGGCAACGTGCACATCGGCACCGATGCCGATGCGATTGCCGCGCTGGCCGCGAGTCTCTACGGGCGTGCTGCGCTGGCGGCCACCGCTGCCGATGGCACCGAGCCCGGCTTCCTGCATCTGGAAGGGGAGCGGGGCCGTGTCTGTGCCGTGCCGCAGGGCGAGATGCTGCTGGTCACCGTCGCCGAACCGTGGGCCAATCTGGGCCTGCTGCGGCTGACCATGCGACGACTCGCGCAGAAGCTGGGCTGAACATGTTGCACCGCGGCGCCGGCGTTCGGCGCACGCGGCGATGGAGGACAAGCGGCCTCTAGTGCCCAATCCGGTGGTCCAGTCGTCGTTGGCTCGACACCGCAGACTCATGAAACTCGATCAACGCCTCCGCTTCGACACCTTCGTTACAGGTTCGTCCAACCGCCTCGCCGTAGCCGCTGCCAAAGCGGTCGCCGATGCGCCGGGCGTCCTGTACAACCCGCTGTTCGTGTATGGCGCGTCAGGCCTCGGCAAGACGCATCTGATGCACGCCGTGGGCCACGCCGCGCGCGACAAGCAGCCGACGCTCGGCGTCGAGTATGTCGCACTAGATGACTATATGGAGGAGTTCCACCAGGCGCTGCAGGGCGGCCGGCTGGACACCTTCAAGAAGCGCTACGAGTCGGCCGGTGTCCTGCTGCTCGACGACGTCCAGTTCCTGACCGGCCGCGCCGAAGTGCAGGGCGAACTGCTGCGCCTCTTCAACGTGCTGCAGGGTCGCGGGACACAGATCGTCATGACCAGCGATCGGCCCCCCGACGAAATCACCGACGTCACCGACCGCCTGCTCACGCGGCTCACCGGCGGCCTGATCGTCGATGTCGGCATTCCCGACTACGAAACGCGCGTCGCGATCCTGCAGAAGCTGCAGGGCGAGCGCTCGTCGCGCTTCCGCGACGGCGTGCTCGAGGAACTCGCGCGGGTGGATTTCTCCAACATCCGCGAGCTGCAGGGTGGGCTGAATCGCCTGCTCGCGCATCAGGGCATGAGCGACGCGGCCATCGGCATCGCCGACGTGCGACGCCTGGTGGGTGCGCGCCTGACGCCACTCGCCACGCCCGCCATCATCGCGCAGTACCAGCAGGAGTCCACCACCACCACCACACGTGCTGGCGGGGACTTCGACACGTTCGTGCAGGAAGTGTCGACGGCGGTGGTGGAGCAGGTCGAAGAGTGGCGCGTTCGCCTCGCCGACGCCGCCGCGCGCTGGCGTGCCGAGGGGATCAGCGTGGCGGTGCTCGATCGTGCGCTGCAACTGCGCGAGTCGCCCGACGTGGATGGATTGCTCGCCACCTTCGGCGCGGCGGTGGAATATCTGCGCGATCTCGAACGGCAGGGCTCCGCCGCTGACACGGCGCTCTCGGGGCATGCGATTTTTCGCGACCCCGAGCGCGTCAAGGAAGCGCATGCGCTGGTGCAGCAGGCCGTGTCGTCCATCGAGCCGCCGCCGCGTCCTGACGCAACCTGCACGTTCGATGGCCTCCACGAAGGCGCGGCCAATCAGCTCGCGCTCCGTGCCGCGCGCGCCGTCGTCGCGGCACCAGGCACGCAGTTCGTGCCGCTCGTCATCACCGGACCTGCCGGCAGTGGCCGCACCCACCTGCTGCACGCGATCGGCAACGGTTTGAGTGCGGCCGGTGTGCAGACCGTGGCCTGCGTCTCGGCATTCACCTTCGCCGAGCAGCTCATCACGGCGCTGCGCGAGGGTGCGGTGGAAAAGTGGCGCGCCCGCTACCGCAATGCGGGTGCGCTGCTGCTCGACGACATCGAAGCGGTGGCCGGCAAGGAGCGCACGCAGGACGAGCTCTTTCACCTGTTCAATGCACTGCAGAGCGCCGGCCGACAGGTGGTGCTGACGTCGTCGGTACCGCCCAACCAGCTGGCCACCCTCGAAGATCGGCTGCGCACGCGTTTCGCGCAGGGCCTGGTCGTCGATCTGGGCAGCCCCGATCATGCACAGCGCGTGGCGCTGATTGCGCAGTTCTTCAGCGCCCATCACACCAACGTCTCCGATGAAGTCGTGGCGCAGCTCGCCGAGCGGCCCGTCAAGTCCACCGGTGACGTGATCACGACGGCTCGTCGACTCCACGCCGCTGCGACACTGGCTGGCGCACCGATCACCGCGGCGTTCGTGGCCGCTGAACTCGACGGCGCCATCGCGCCCCGTCGCGGGTCCAAGCACCTCATGGGTGATCCGGAGAATTTCGTGCACCGATGGCCCGATCCTGGCGCACGCCTCGTCGAGGATGCTGACTGATGGCCATTCGCGGCAGCCTCAGGGAAGCCAGTTTCCCGGACGTGCTCCAGTTGCTTGCCCTCGGCCAGAAGACCGGCTGCCTCAGCATCGTGGACGGCACGAAATTCGGGTCGGTCTTCTTCCAGCATGGCAAGATTTCGTTCGGTGCGATCGTCAATCGACGCGATCGCCTCGGCGACTCGCTGGTCAAGCGCGGTCACATCACGAAGGAACAGCTCGACGAAACACTGCGCCTGCAGGTGACGCAACCGGGTCGCCGCGTCGGTGAACTGCTCGTCGAGGCGGGATTCGTCGGGCGTGACGTCGTCGAGAAGGAACTGCGTGTGCTGGTGGAGGAAGCCGTCTTCTCGCTCTTCACCTGGACGCAGGGCGTCTGGACGTTCGAGCCCGACGTGCATCCCGACGGCCGCCAGCTTGCGAACCTGATCAACCCCGAGTCGCTGCTGATGGAAGGCGCACGACGCGTGGACGAGTGGGCGCTGGTGGAACGTCGCTTTCCCAGCTTCGATCTCGTGTTCGAGATGGATGCCGCGCGTGCCGGACTGTCGGAACCGCTCAGCGGTGAACTGGCGGAAGTGGCGCACCTGCTCGACGGACGGCGCACCATTCGCACCGTCATCGAGCGCTCCGGCCTCGGTGAGTTCACCGTCGGCAAGGCGCTCTACGAACTGTCGTCGCACGGGCTGCTGCTGCAGGTCGCCAACGCCGAGACGGCGAAGGGCGATGATGGTGACGGCGTCGGCAGCACGGCGGAAAAGGCGCTGAAGATGGGCCTCGCGCTCGCGAAGGCCGGCATGATCGACGACGCGGCGCGCGAATTCCGGAAGGTGGTGGAATCGTCGCCCAATGATCCGATTGCGCGGCACCAGCTCGGCCTGCTGGCGCTGAAGCAAGGGGCGTGGGACGACGCCGTCGGCTGGCTCGAACCCCTGGCCCAGCACGACGACGCCACTGCGACGATGCTGCATCATCTCGCGCTGGCCTACGAAGGACTGGGACGCGAGCTCGAATCGGCGCGCACACTCGAACGGGCCGTGCGGCTCGGCGCCTCACCATCGCCGCAGGTCGAACTCTCCCGCGCGCTGCATGCCTTCCGATTGGGTGATTATGCGCGCGCCGAACAACTCTTCGGGTCAGCCCGCGCCCGTTTCGAGGGCGATGCTCCTCCCGCGGTCTGGTTTCACTACGCCTCGCTCAATGCCGCCGCGCGCGACGACGCAGACCAGGCACAGGCGCTGCTCGAAGAAGCCATCCGCACGCATCCGTCGGTCGGCGTGCTGCATGCCAACTACGCGGCGCTGATGCTCACGCGCGGCGCGCTGACGGCTGCCGCGGCCGCCGTGGAGCGCGGTATGCTGCACGCGGCCAACCTCGCACCGTTCCAGAAAACCGTGGGCGATCTGGCGTACCGCGTGGCGCGCTTCGACGATGCGATGGAGGCGTACCAACGCGCCGTGCGTCTCGAGCCTTCGCTCGGTCCCGACGTCTACCTCAAGCTCGGCGAACTGCGCTACCAGCGGGGTGAGGTAGTGGAGTCGCAGCGATGCTGGTATCGCGTGCTGGAGCTCGATCCTGGCAACCGGCAGGCGCAGGTCAGCCTCGACGCCATCCGGCGCGCGTCGTGACGCAACTGCTCGCGGACGTGGGTCCTGCCGCGGGCATCGAGGCGCCGCTGGTCGTGCGGGTCCAGATGGGGCAGTGCGCGGTGGGCCACGCTCCGACGACGCTCCGCACGGTCGGACTGGGTTCGTGCCTCGCGATCGCCATCTTCGCACCGGTTCAGCAGCTGGTGGCACTCGCGCACTGCTTGCTGCCGCAGCGACAGGACGATGATGCCGTGCTGGAGAAGTACGTCGATTCGGCCGTGCCGCACCTGCTGGCGTCGCTCCGCGCGGCCGGCGGCTCGGAACCGTTCACCGCCGCGCTGGTCGGCGGTGCATCGATGTTTCCCGGTGTCGCTGCTGCCGACGCACGTGACATCGGTGCTGCGAACATCGCTGCGGCACGAGCCATGCTGACGAACTCAGCAGTGCCAGTGCGGTCGGAAGATGTCGGTGGACATGTCGGTCGCTCCGTGCTCGTGGATCCGGTGACGCAGCGCGTCATCGTGCACACGATCCGGGGCGGAGAACGATGCCTGTGACAGCGCCGACGATGCCGATACTCTTGTCTTCTGATGCAGCGGTCGACCACACGACGGCCGCGCACCGATGCGGTAGTCCTCCGGAGCAGCGTACGTGACGATCCTCCCTCCCTCGGCGGAAGACGTGCTGAGCCATCTGCGTGCGCAGGTGGATGAGCTCGCACGTGAGCTCTCGGCCGATGCCGGTACGCCCGATCAGGGTGTGCAATTGAAGCAGCGCATCTTCCTGCTGCATCGCGCAGTCGAGCAGCATGCGCAGGTGATCGAGTCGCTGCAGGGCGATGTACGTTCGCTGGTGGATGGGTGGAAGGGGCGCTTCGTCAGCGGTGCAGCCACACCCGCGGCCTCGGCAATCGTCGCGCCACCGGTTTCGCCGTACGCCGTCACAGCGGCGGAGGCAGGTGTCCCCGCGGCGGCGTCGGGCACACACGCTGGGACGGCGGCCATCGCCCTGCACGAACGTGAGACACCCGCCACCATACCTGCCGTGCTGGTGGAGCTGGTGCCCGAACCCCGCCGCGCCGCACCGACGCCAGCCGACATGCGCGTCAGCATTCCGTCACCGCAGGCTGGGCAACCGCGCGTCATCGACGAGCTGAACGCTTCGACTTTCGTCGAGCGAGGCTGGAGTCGGATCGCCACCGGTGACTTCGCCGGCGCGGAGCAGGCGCTCGACAAGGCGCTGGCGTTGAATCCGGGCGACGTCAACGCCGAGACGCTGCTGGGCTGGGCGCAGATGGGGCAGGGCAAGCTCGAGACGGCGATGGCGATCTTCGAACGGGTCCTCGAGCGGGTGCCGGATCACGCGCTGGCGCTGATCAACGTCGGCTTCGTCCATCTGCGCCGCGGCAATCACGAGCTCGCAGTCGAACACCTCACCACGGCGATTGCGTTCGACTCGGACCGCAAGGCGATGCTGTACGCGCACTATTACATGGGGCTCGTTCGCTTGGCGCAGGAGCAGTATGCCGAAGCCATCGGCGCGTTGCTGAAGGCCATCGAGCTCGGGCCCAATCTGATCGAGGCCAGATTCGAGCTGGGACGGGTATTCTGGTTCGCTGACCGCACCGACGATGCCATCGCCACGTGGCGAAAGGGGGCGGAGCTGAACAAGTTCAACCCATGGAGTACGCGCTGCCGCGACATGCTGTCGATGATTGCCGATGGAGGCGTGCCGTCGTGCGTGGGCTGACGCGGTGGCGTCGTGCCACGCTCGTCGTTTCGCTTGCACTCACAGGCATGTCGTCACCGGCAGCGGCAGCACCTCCGGGTGCACTGCGCCTGGATGGTGGTCGCTTCACCGTCATTCACTACGACGCCGATCGAACGCTCGCCGCCGCAGCGCTGGATGCCGCCAGGGCGAGGGACTCGTTTCCCTCACTGCCGCGCTCCACATCGCGCATCGTCATCATGATTGCGCCCGACGCGTCCACCTTCCGTGAGTGGGCGGGGCAAGCCGACTTCCCGTGGGCCGCGGCAGTGGCGTTCGTGGAGCAACATCGCGTGGTGATGCAGGGGCGCAGCGCGAGTCCGGGGGCAGGCGATCCGCTGCAGGTGCTGCGTCACGAACTCGCGCACGTTGCGCTGCACGACTATCTGGGCGGCACCGCGCCGCGATGGTTTGCCGAGGGGTATGCGAGCTACGCCGCCGGTGAGGAACGGACTGAGGGATTTCTTGCGACCAATGCGGCGCTGCTGTTCCGCCGCATGCCGACGCTCGGCGCACTGGACTCGATGCTCGCGAGCCGGACGGGAACGGAAGCGCGCGCGGGATACGCGCTGGCACTGCGAGCCGTCGCCGACCTGGCGGCGATCGATCCGGCCCTCGGTCTCACGCCACTGCTCACTGCGTGGAAGGAGCGCGACAGTTTCGACCTCGCGATGCGCCGCGCGTATGCGCAGACGTCGGACGACTTCGAACGCGAATGGCAGCAGCGCACGCGGTGGCAATTCGCATTTCTGGCGATCGCGACGAATTCGGCCATGGGTGGTCTCGTGCTGGTGGCGCTGCTGGTGCCGCTCCACCGCTCGCGGCGGCGGAAGCAGCAGGAACGGCTGGACGAGATGCGGCGTCGGGAGGCGATCACCGACGCCGCCATGCGCAGCGCTGCCCTCGATGCGATGCTGGGCGCCATCCGGCCCGTCAGTACGCCGCCGTCGGGCGATGCTTGACCCGCTCGCGCGGGGTGCGTAGCCTCTGATGATGGCAATCTCAGAATCGGAAACACCACGCCGCCCGCTCCTCTGGTGGGGCCTGGCGGCTGGCGCGCTCATCCTCGGCTACGCGGACCTCGCGCGTGGCGGTACAACGTTTGCTCCGGTGCTGCTCGTACTCGGGTACTGCGTGCTGGTCCCGATCGCGATCCTGAAGTAATCCAGCAGGCTCAACGCCGCCGACGTCGGCGCGTGAACGTTACGATCCGGTTAAGTGCATGTGCGACGCCGACTTCGTCGGTCCTTCGCGCTTGCCCTCGTTACTGGTGGCGGGCACTTTTCCGATGGAGCGACACTACAACTCCCTGCAGGCGATCCCGGTCGAATGCAGAGAGCGTGCAGTTCGTCGGGCGAATAGCTCAGCTGGTTAGAGCACCTGTCTTACACACAGGGGGTCGGGGGTTCGAATCCCTCTTCGCCCACCTGCAGATCTCGGGGCTGCGGCACGACGCGGCAGCTCAATTGGCATCACCATCGTGGAGGTCGTAAGTGAGCGTTCGGATTCCCCAGATCGCGTGGCTCGGTCTCGTCGCCGGCACCATGACCAGTGTGCTGGAAGCGCAGGTGGCCCGTGCGCCCGACCCGAACACGCCGCGAATGATGGTGCTGACGTTCCGGTCCGCGACGCCTGGCAACAACGGCGTCCAGGCAGCCGACGCACTCCGTGGGCGTATGCAGAGCGAGGTCCCGTACAAGCAGCTCTGGCAGATCCCGAACACCGAGATCAATGCGGTGCTCGAGGCGTCTGGCTATCGCAAGGATGAACCGCTGTCGTCAAACGACGCCCGCGAGCTCGGTCGCCAGCTGCGTGCCGACGAGTTCGTGCAGGGTTTCGTCCGCCGTGAAGGGGAAAACTGGCGCATCGAAGCCACGTTGCATCTCGTGAAGGACCCGTCGCTGGCCCAGCCGTTGACGGTGGTGACGGCGGCGAAGGCCGGTGACGCCGCCAAGCTGGTCGCCGCCGAACTGGTCGAGGCGCGGAAGCAGGTGCAGGCGGAGAGGGATTGCGTCAACGCATTCCGCGACAAGGCGTTCGACAAGGCCATGGCGGCGGCTCGTTCAGGCATCGCCCTCTTCCCGAAGGCGGCAATCGCTCGCACGTGCCTGCTGAACGTGATGGTCGAGACGAAGGCGCCGGAAGCTGATCAGCTCGCGATGGCCGAGGAAATTCTCGCCATCGACAGCCGCAGCCGCCGAGCTCTGTCGATCGCCGGCGACATCTACCGCAAGCGCAACATTGCCGACGGTAAGGACACGGTGAACGCCAACAAGATGATCCAGGCCTACACTGGCCTGATCGCTGCCGACCCGACCAACACGCGGCTCGTCGAGGACGTGACGAAGGCCATCGCAGGCGCTGGAAACCCGGGCGTCGCGCTGCCGATCATTCGCAAGGCCGTCGAGGACAACCCCGGCGATGCCGCGCTGATGCGCACGCAGTTTTTGGTGGAGCTGGCCGCCCGTGAGACCAAGGCGGCGCTGAGCACCGGTAGTGCGCTCGTTGCACTCGATACGGCCATGGCCGACACCAGTTACTTCTTCCGCATGGCTGCGGCCTACACGGCGGACAGCCAGCCGGCGAAGGCTGCCGAGGAGATCGCCAAGGGCGTGGCGAAGTTTCCGGAGAACGCGAGCCTGCTCGTGGTGAGCGCTCAGGCACAGCGGGCTGCCGGTCAGACGCAGCAGGCCGTCGAGACGCTCAAGAAGGCGCTGACGCTCGACGCGAACGTGGAGAAGGGCCAGCTGCAGATGGCGCAGCTGTACGGTGAACTGAAGCAGCCGGACAGCGCCTACGCGGCACTCGTCCTCGCCGACAAGGGCATCGACAGCGTGCTGGTGGGCGACGTGGCGCTCGATCTTGGCAACAAGGCGCAGCGCGAACTGAAGCCGGAAAGCACCGAGGCCGACTACGTCAGCACGGTGAATTACCTGACGCTGGCGGACAACAACGCCACCAGCCCGGAGCGAAAGCAGCAGGCGAAGTTCCTCATCGGCGCCGTGTCGCTGCGTCGTGGTCAGGCGCTGCTGAAGGCCGGCGGTGAGACGCGCAATTGCGCGATGGTCAAGCAGGCCGCTGAGCAGCTCGCCATTGCGCAGGTCAACGTGCCGGCCGGTGGTCGTTTCGCCCCGCAGGCCGCCGGTCAGCTGATGCAGGCGCTCGGCCAGCTTCTCCCGGCCACGGCGCAGACCGAGAAGGCCGTCTGCAAGTGAGCTGAACGCCGCACGACGAGTGCAGTGATCAGCGCCCGCCGTCGAGAGACGGCGGGCGCTGTGCATTCCGGCCACGCCGCCACCGTTGTTGCCCGCGCTAGATTGCCCCTCGCTGCCCACCCCAGCCTGCCTGCATGATCGCTCCGCCCGACCCTCAGACCGCCAGCTCCTTTGCGACGTCGTACCACGCCCCGGTGCTGGTCGATGCCGTGTTGCGTGCCTGCGCGACGGCGGCCACGGTTCTCGACGGAACGCTTGGCGGCGGCGGACACACGGCGGCATTGCTCGGTGCGGGCAAGCGGGTCACGGCGCTCGATCGTGACCCCGCGGCCATCGCCGTGGCGAGCGAACGGCTGCGCGATGCGCTGACGGCCGGCACACTCGACATCGTGCAGTGCAACTACGCCGACGTCGACACCATGCCGACGCTCGCGGGCCGCATGTTCGACGCGGTGTTGCTGGATCTCGGTGTGTCCTCACGCCAGCTCGATGACGACGCACGCGGCTTCTCGTTCCGCGTCGGCGCACCGCTCGACATGCGCATGGAAGGGCGGGGAGTCAGCGCTGCCGAGTGGCTGAACTGCGAGCCGGAGGATGCGCTGGTGGCGGCTTTTCGTGCCTACGGCGACGAGCCGCGCGCACCGAAGCTCGCACGGCAGGTGGTGGAGCGGCGCGCCGTGCGTCCATTCACCGTCAGCGACGATTTCGTGAACGCCATTCGCGCGACGTTGGGCGCGCGCTCCGGACCGTCGGACTTCGCCCGACTCTTTCAGGCGTTGCGTATCGCCGTCAACGACGAGCTCTCCGGTCTCACGCGCGCGCTGCCGGCATTGCGCGATCGCCTCACGCCAGGCGGTGTGTTTCTCGTGATGGCGTATCACTCCGGCGAAGATCGTCTCGTCAAGCACGCCTTCCGCGACTGGAGTACGGCGTGCTCCTGTCCACCCCGCGCGCCGTTCTGCCAGTGTGACGGCGTCGCGCTCGGCACGCTGCACACACGCAAGGCCCTTGTCGCCGATGCTGGCGAGATTGCGCTCAACCCTCGCGCCCGCAGCGCGCATCTTCGCATATGGCAAAAAGTCGGGTAGCCCCGCGGCGCCGCGGGCGCACCACCGTCGCGCTCTTCCTGCTCGGCTTCTTCATCGTGGCCGTCGGTGTCATTGCCCGACGCTCGTGGGGTCAGGCGCTGCAGCGTGACCTCACCGGCATCGAGCGCACACGCACCCAGCTCAGCGGCGACGTGATCAAGCTCGAGGCAGACATCCGGTCCGCGTCCAGCCGCAACCGGCTCGCACCGCTGGTCGAGTCGACGCTCGGCATGCGCGTGCCCTCCGACACACAAGTCATCGACCTGCAGGTGCAGGAGGCCCCCCGTGTCACTCCGTGAGCGCCTGAGCGGACTGCGCGACCGCTTCACCCTGATGGAATGGGGCGTGGCGTTGTTTGCGTTCGCCATCCTCGGCAAGGCCGCCTCGGTGCAGCTCATCGACGGCAGCAAGTGGGCGGCGCGCGCGGCGCGGCAGCAGACGCGACTCGAGCGGCTGCCGGCACCGCGGGGGCGCATGCTCGACGCCACCGGGACACCGCTGGTCGAAAGTCGCGAAATGGTCTCATTCAGCATCGCGCCGCGTGAGGTACGCACCTCGGATCGGATGGCACTGGCGCGGACGATGAAGCGCATCAACGTGCCGACGGTGTTCGCACGTCGCGCGCTCGACACCATGCGCAAGTGGGTGAACCTGCCGGGGCAGTATCCGGTCGCCGACGCCGGGTCGATGATCGGCATGCGCGGCGTGACGGCCAATTACGAGATGGCGCGACTGATGGCGATCCAGTCGCGTGGCGTGCGGGCCGTCGTCGGCGGTCTCGATGGCGAGAAGGCGATCAGCGGACTCGAACTCGCACTGGATACACTGCTGCAGGGTGTCACCGGCACCCGGCAACTGATCAAGACGGGGCGTGGCGATCGCCTTGAATCGCCGGATGCGCCGATCACGGCACCCGTCGCTGGCAGTGAGCTCACGCTTTCGATCAACTACGGTGTGCAGGACATCGCGGAACAGGCACTGGAACGCGCCGTCGCCGCCAACGAGGCGGATGGTGGAGACGTCGTCGTGCTCGATCCGCGCAGCGGCGAGATCGTCGCGCTCGCAAGCCGCACGCGGAGCGGCGTCGCCACCAAGCTCACTGCCGTCACCGACCCGTACGAGCCGGGCTCCACGCTCAAGCCGTTCATCGTCGCACAGTTGCTCGCCGATGGGAAAACGCGGCCCGACGAGATGATCAACACGTTCAACGGCACGCTGAACTACCGTGGGATCCGGCGCATCACCGACGCGCACGTCGCGCCGCGCATGAGCGTCACGGAGGTGCTGGCGCAGTCGAGCAACATCGGCATCGTGACGCTGCGCGATCGCCTGAAGAATCGTGAGCACTTCGAACTGCTGCGCAATCTCGGCTTTGGCGCCTACACCGGCCTGTCGTATCCGGGTGAGTCGCCCGGGCGTCTGCGCGCGCTCGGCCGGTGGGATCGGTTTACGCCGTCGTCGCTGGCCATGGGCTACGAGCTGACCGTCACACCGCTGCAACTCGCACTGGCCTACGGTGCGATTGCCAACGACGGCTGGCTGATGGAGCCCACGCTGCTGCGCGAGATCCGCAATCCCGACGGTACGGTGCGCTGGCGTCACAAGCCGCGTCGCGTGCGACAGGTGTTCACGCCCGCCGTTGCGGAGGCCATGCGCGAGGTGTTGAAGCACACCATCACTGAAGGCACGGGCAAGAGTGCGTCGTTGACCAAGTTCGAGTTGGCGGGCAAGTCGGGGACGACCAAGCTGCTGCGCAACGGCAGCTACAACTCCGGCGATTACACCGCCAGCTTCGTCGGCCTCTTTCCCGCCGACGCGCCGCAACTCGTGATCCTCGCCAAGCTGGATCGCCCCCGCGGTGGCCAGGTGTACGGCGGTCTCGTGGCCGCTCCGATCCTCAAGGCGATCATCGAAGGCGCCTTCGCGTCCACGCGCACGTCGATCGACCGACGCGCGCTGGCCAGGCAGGTGATTGTCGCACCCGTCGTACCGGATTCACTGCGGGATGACTCCACCGGCACACCAGACACGGCTCCGGTGCGCGTGCCCCGCCGAGCGCGCCCGGACGTCGCGGACAGGTCGGTACCGTACGTGATGGCCATCGCGCCGTCGGTGCGCCCTGCCGCTGCACCGCCGGTGGAACCTCGACCGGTTCCGGACGTCAGTGGCATGTCGCTGCGCGAGGCGCTGTTCACGCTGCACGAGAAGGGATTCCGTGTGCTCGTCGATTCGCTGGCGACCGTCGGCACATCGCCCGCGGCCGGTGCGCGCGTGATGCCAGGCGCCGTCGTCCGACTCCACCGCGCACCATGAGCGGCCTGCACACCAGCGTGATCGTGGACGCACTGCGTCGCGCCGGTCTGCTGCTGGCCGTGCAGGGCGCTCTGCCGGATGTGGTGCAGTCGATCACCGACGACAGTCGTGCGGCGACATCGGGCTCGCTGTTCGTTGCCGTGCGCGGCAGTGCACGTGACGGACACACCTATCTGCCGCAGGTCGAATCGCAGCAGGCGGCAGCCGCGATCGTGGCCGAGCCCGAAGCCACTGCGCTGCCGGCGATCGTCGTCAGCGATACGCGGCGCGCGGTGGCCGTGGCGGCGGCCGCCTGGTACGGCGAGCCGGCACGTGCCCTCAGGCTCGTCGGTGTCACCGGCACCAACGGCAAGACCACGTCCGCGAGCATGCTGCGGCATCTCTTGTCAGAGCCGGGGGCAGAGGCCGCGTCCATCGGGACACTCGGCGTGCTGGTGGGATCGGAGGGACGCCTGCATCCGGGAGGCAGCGGCCTCACCACACCGGGTCCGATCGAGCTGCAGCGGATACTTCGCGAGTTAGTCGACGACGGCGTGACATGGGTCGCGATGGAAGCCAGCTCGCACGCGCTGCATCAGCACCGCCTCGACGAGCTTCGTTTCAGCGCCGCACTATTCACCAACTTCACCCGCGACCATCTCGACTATCACGGATCGATGGAGGCGTACTTCGCGGCCAAGGCGATGCTGCTCAGTCACCTCACGGCCGATGGCTGCGTCATCACCAACGCTGATGATCCGGCGTGGAATGATCTCCCCGACACACCTCACCGCCGGCTGCGATTTTCGGTCGGTGCTCAGGTGGCCGACGTGTACGCACGGCGCACGGAGTTCACCACCACCGGCAGCACGTTCACCCTGCATGCGCCGGCCACTGACGCGGTGAAAGTGCACCTCCCGTTGCTCGGCGACTTTCAGGTGGAGAACGCCGTCGGGGTGGCCGCCGTCGGCGCGGCGCTCGGAGTGTCTGCCGCCAGCGTGGCGGCGAAGCTGTCGTCGATGCCGCAGGTGTCCGGTCGTCTCGAAATGCTCAGCACCGCGCCGGCGGTGCTCCGCGACTACGCGCACACGCCCGACGCTCTCGAACGTGCGCTGCAATCGGTGCGACCGTTCGCCACAGGCCGGGTCATCGTCGTCTTTGGCGCCGGTGGAGACCGCGATCGTGGCAAGCGGCCGGAAATGGGACGCATCGCTGCCGCGCTCGCCGACGTGTGCATCGTCACCAGCGACAACCCGCGCACCGAAGATCCGGCACGCATTCTCGACGATATCGTCGCCGGCATGCCGGCGGCCCACGTCGTGCGTCAGGTAGATCGGCGCGCCGCCATCGCGCAGGCGATCGCCATGGCCGGCCCCGAGGATCTCGTGCTGCTGGCCGGCAAGGGACACGAGACGTACCAGATCCGCGGCACCACCAGCTACCCGTTCGACGAGGCAGTGATCGTGGCAGAACTCATGGCGGGGCGATGACAGTCTCCCGCTCCCCGCTGGCCAGCGACATTCCGTACACGTCCACCGGTCGCGCGTTCTGGACGATGGATCGCGTGGCACAGGCGCTCGACGCGTGCATGGCGTTGCCCGCACCCGCTGGCGCCCGTGAATTCACCACGATCAGCACCGACACGCGCAGCATCGGTCCCGGCACGTTGTTCGTTGCACTGCGCGGCGAGCGTTTCGATGCACACGATTTCCTCGCAGATGCCGTGCGCGCTGGCGCAGCCGCACTGATCGTGTCGAGCGCGGAACGGGCGGCTGGCACTGGCGTACCGGTCTACGTGGTGCGTGATACGCGCGAGGCGTACGGCGCACTGGCGCGCTACCGTCGCGAGGCGTGGGCCAAACCGGTGATCGCCATCGGCGGCTCCAACGGCAAGACCAGCACCAAGGCGATGCTCGCCGCCATGCTCGGCGGCTTGTACGACGTGCACGTCACAGAGGGCAACCTGAACAACGAGATCGGTGTGCCGCTCACACTGCTCGCGCTGCCTGACGATGCCGACGTGGCCGTGATCGAGGCTGGCACCAACAGCCCCGGCGAGATCGCGCGGCTCCGTGCGATCATCAATCCCGATGTCACCGTCATCACGTCGATCGGTGAAGAGCACCTCGAAGGCTTCGGTGACCTTGCCGGTGTGCTCAAGGAAGAACTGGCACTCACCGAGCGTGTCCCGGTCGTCGTCACGCCGGCGGCGCATCCTGAAGTGGCCGACGGCATCGATGGAGACCGGCAGCAGGTGGTCGTCGCCGGACTCGACGACGGTCACATGCAGCCGTCCAGCTGGCGACTCGAGGCAGATGGAACCGGGGTGCTCACCTTCGACGACGGCGACCTGCACATTCCGCTGCGCGGCGTGCACAACCTTCGCAACGCCATGCTCGCCGTGACGGTCTGTCGTGGGTTCGGGCTCTCGCTTGCGCAGATGCAGGATGGGCTGCGTCGGATGCAGCAGCCGTCGATGCGCGCTACCGTGGAAACCATCGGTGCCGCGCTGCTGGTGAACGACGCCTACAACGCCAACCCACCGTCCATGCGCGCTGGCCTCGACCTGCTCGAGGCGGTGGGGCAGGGCCGCCCGCTCGTTGCAGTGCTGGGCAGCATGCGCGAACTCGGTGCTGGCGCTGAGGCGCTGCACGACGACATCGCGCGTGATGCCATCCGGCGTCCGCTGGCGCTGATCGTCGGAATCGGCGACTTTGTCGCCGCGCTGCGTCGTGTCGCCCCCGACGATTCACGCATCATCACGGCCGACGATGCCCCGATGGTCGAGCAGGAGCTGCTGCGCCGCACACCAGCGAACGCGGCGATTCTGCTGAAGGGGTCGCGCGGCGCGCGACTCGAGCGTCTCGTCGCACCGATCACCGCCTGGGCCACTTCGGCCACCTGACCTGCCACACCACCTGACGTGCTGTTCCATCTCCTCGCGCCACTGCAACCGTACTGGGAACCGTTCCGGCTGATCTACTACATCAGCTTCCGTGCGGTGGCCGCTGCCGTCACCGCGCTGCTGCTCGCGTTCGTCGTCGGCCCGCTCATCATCTCCCGTCTCCGGAGCATGGCGCTGCATCAGATCGTGCGCGAAGGCACGCCCGCATCGCATGCTGCCAAGGGCACCACGCCGACGATGGGAGGGCTCATCATCCTCGCCGCCACGATCATCCCGACGCTGCTCTGGGCGAAGATGGACAACCGCTACGTCCTGCTCGCACTTGGCGTCATGTGCTGGATGGGTGGCATCGGATTTCTCGACGACTATCTCAAGCTGCGTCAGAAGCGCATGGGCGTGAAGAACGAGGGACTCGTGGAGCGCTACAAGCTCGCGGGACAGATCGTCATCGGCGTCGCACTCGGCATGTACCTCTGGCTCGATCCCATCAGCACGTTGCCCGGCGCCAGCACCACGCTGCCGTTCTTCAAGTACGTGCTGATCGTGCCACTCTCGGTCGGCTTCGCATGGGCGTACGTCCCGTTCGTCACCTTCATCCTGACCGGCACATCCAACGCGGTGAACTTCACCGATGGACTTGACGGCCTCGCGGCCGGTCTCTGTGCCATCGCCGCCGTCACGTTCGCCATCTACGCCTACGCCATGGGCCGCATCGACACGAGCGCCTATCTGCAGCTCTTCTACCTGCGTGGCGCCGGTGAACTCACGATCTTCTGCGCCGCCATGTTCGGCGCGCTGATCGGCTTCCTCTGGTTCAACACCTTCCCGGCGCAGGTCTTCATGGGCGACACGGGATCGCTGGCCCTCGGTGGCGCGATCGGCGCCGTGGCCATTCTCCTCAAGAGCGAGTTCCTGCTCGCCATCGTCGGTGCCGTCTTCGTCGCCGAGATGATCTCGGTGATCATCCAGCGCTACGTGTTCAAGTACCGACGGAAGAAATTCGGCGAGGAGTACGCGAAGAAAAATCGTGTCTTCCTGAAAGCGCCGCTGCACCATCACTTCGAGATGAAGGGCTGGCCTGAGACGCAGGTCGTGATCCGCTTCTGGATTCTCGGCATCCTCTGTGCCTTCCTGGCCATCGGAACGCTCAAGCTGCGATGAGCGTCCTGCAGTGAGTCACCCGCTCTTCACCCGCCTGAACCGCGCGGCCGGCGAGATCGCCGTGCTCGGACTCGGGAAGTCGGGCGCGGCCGTCAGCGCCCTGCTGCGCCGCGACGCGCTCGACGTGTACGCCTCCGACGGCGGCACCTCGGCGACCGTGCTATCCAACGCCGATCGGCTGCGCGCACTTGGTGCGGACGTGCAGACGGGCGCGCATGATCTGGAGCGGATCGGGCGCGCGGCGATCGTCGTCGCCAGTCCCGGCGTCCCACCCACCGCACCGGCGCTGCGTGCCGCGGCCGTGAACGGCGTGCCGGTCATCGGCGAACTCGAAGTCGCGCTGCATGCCATGCCCGCGCTGCGCTACATCGCCATCACCGGCACCAACGGCAAGACGACCACGACCGCGATCACCGGCCACATCCTGCGCGCGTTCGTGAATGCGGTCGATGCCGGCAACATCGGCACGGCGCTGGCGGAGTTCGCGTTGCACACGCCGCCGCCCGAGTGGGCGGCACTCGAGTGCTCCAGTTTTCAGCTGCACGACACACCGGGCATTGTCCCGACGGTCGGCGTCGTCACGAACCTGAGCCCCGACCACCTCGATCGCTATGCCTCGGTGGACGAGTACTACGGAGACAAGGCGCGCATCTTCGCGAACGCGTCCGCCAGCTCACGCTGGGTGTTGAACGGCGACGACCACGCGGTGCTGCGACTCCACGAACGACTGGGTCGCGGTTCGGTGCTGGCGGGCGTCGTGCGCACCTTCCGTCTCGGTGCGCCTGCCGACGCGTGGTTCGAACGCGAGACCGGCACACTCCATCTGCTGGGGCAGCCGCTGATGCAACGCGCGGAGTTCCCGCTGGTCGGTGATCACAACGTCGCCAATGCGCTCACGGCAGCGCTGGCGGTCGCGACCGCCTGCCCGGAGCGCGACATCGGTGTGTTGCGTGCGCTCATCGCCGACCAGCTCCGCAGCTTCCATGCGTTGCCGCATCGCCTCGAGCCCGTGCCCACCACCGACGGTCGGCTCTGGCTGAACGATTCCAAGGCGACCAACGTCAGCTCCACCATGGTCGCGGTGCAGGGCATGACGCGTCCCTTCGTGCTGCTGCTCGGCGGCCGGCACAAGGGCGAGGCGTACACGTCGCTGGCAGCACCCTTCGCGACGCTTGGCAAAGCCGTGATTGCGTATGGCGAGGCTGCCGATGAAGTGGTGCACGATCTTGGACCGCTGCTCCAGGTCGAGCGGGTGGATGGACCCTTCGGCGCCGTCGTCGAACGCGCCCGGCAGCTCACCACCGCGGGTGATGCGATCCTGCTCTCGCCCGCCTGTTCCAGCTTCGACATGTTCCGCAACTACGAGGAACGCGGTGCCGCGTTCCGGACTCTCGCGCGCGGGAGCGCCGCATGACCGCAGCCGTCACCGTCGAGGTGGTTCGTGAACGCTGGCGCATGGGCGTCGAGGCCCGCGCCCTGGTCCTCATCACGGCGATCCTGCTCGTCTTCGGCTTGGCGACGGTCTACAGCGCCACGGTCATCGTCGCGCAGCAGAAAAATCTCACGCCCTCCTATTACCTCGTGCGCCAGCTCGTCGGCGCCGGAACGGGAATCGTCGCCTTCGCGATCGCGGCCAAGCTCGACGCCGACTGGTATCGCAAATACGCCTGGCACATCATGGGCGTCGCGATCTTCACGATGCTGCTCGTGCTCCTCGTCTCAAACGGCGTCAACGGATCCAAGCGGTTCCTCGTCAGCACGGCGGTGCAGCCGTCGGAGTTCGCCAAGATCGCCGTGATCATCTGGACGGCGATGCTGGCTGCGAAGAAGGGCGAGCAGCTGCGTCGGCTCGGCAAGGGACTGCTTCCGTTCTTCGCCGTGAACGGCACGCTCGCCATGCTCGCCATTCTGGAGCCCGACGTCTCGGTCGCCCTGTTCTACATGGCCCTCATGGGCGCCATGCTGTTCATCGCCGGTGCCCGCGTCGGCCATTTTCTGCTGATCGCGATTCTCGTCGTGCCGCTGCTCTGGAGCCGGATGAACGGCTACGTGAAGTGTCGGATCGCCGACTGGAACGGCAGCGCCAAGGCCGTGGGCTGCGCGCAGGACATCGACGTCCAGACACGCCAGTCGATGATCGCCATCGGCTCCGGCCGCCTCTTCGGTGTGGGCTTCGGCGAGGGACGCCAGCAGAGCGGCTTCGTGCCCTTCCAGTACACCGATTTCATCGGCTCCAACGTCGGTGAGGAATGGGGCTTCGTCGGATTGTTCACCGTGGTCGCCCTCTTCGGCGGCTACGCCTGGCTCGGCTTCCGTATCGCCCGCGACGCCCGCAGCCAGTTCCTGCAGCTGGTGGCCGTCGGGCTCACCCTGACCACCGTCACCACGGCGTTCGTCCACCTCGCCGTCATCACGGGACTGTTTCCGAACACCGGTCTGACGCTGCCGTTCATCTCCTATGGCCGCAGCAACCTGCTCATTTCGCTTGCCATGACCGGCATTCTGGTCAACATCGGGAGCACCCGCGAACGCGTCTACAGCGATGCGATGCCCGACCCAATCCTTGGGCTCGGCACCCGTTGAAGGCTTCCCCGGGCACCTTGTACATCGCGGGTGGCGGCACCGGCGGACACCTGTATCCGGGCCTCGCGATCGCTGATGCCTTGATTGCGCAGCGCCCGGAGCTCGACATCACGTTCATCGGCGCGGAGCGGGGCATCGAGAAAGCCGTGCTGCCGACCACGCGCTGGCGCCACCAACTGCTCGACCTGCACCCCCTCTACCGCAGCCGCCCCTGGCAGAACTGGAAGACCATGCTCGGCCTTCGGAGTGCCTTTAAAAGCCTCAGCGCTCTCGCCGCCGAACGCCCTCCAATCGGGGTGCTCGGCACCGGCGGCTATGCGGCCGGGGCGCTGCTCGGATATGCCAGACTGCATTCCGTCCCGTTCTTCCTGCAGGAGCAGAACGCGATTGCCGGCATGACCGTCAGGTTCTTCAGCGGCCGGGCTCGGCAGACGTTTGTCGGATTTCCGGAAGCGATCGAGTCGCTCCCGCCGGATGCCAGACCGCGTGCCGTGGTCACCGGAAATCCGATCACCCCGCCTCCGTTCCCGCTGCCGGATCGTGCCGCAGCCCGAGCCGCGTGGGAGTTTCCATCAGACGTCCACCGCGTGCTCCTCATCTTCGGTGGCAGTCAGGGCTCGCGCGCAATCAACGACGCCACGGCCGCCTGGCTCCCGATGTCCCTTCCGCCCACGTGGGGGGCCGTCTGGGTGACCGGCAAGAACGAGTATGCGCGTCTGTCACACCATGCCTCCGATCGGATCCGCGTCGTCGCCTACCAGCAGCCAATGGCGCAGGCGTACGCGACCGTCGATCTTGCCGTGGCGCGCGCCGGTGCGATGTCGACGGCGGAGCTCTGCGCGTGGGGCATTCCGATGGTGCTCGTGCCGCTTCCGACGGCGGCGGCCGATCACCAGACGAAGAACGCCGCCGCACTCGCGAGTGCCGGCGCCGCTCGCCTCGTCCTGCAGTCCACACTCGGGGCAGGTGGACTTGGTTCGGCGCTCGCCGCACTCTGTACCGACATGGGCGCGCTCGCATCGATGGCCGACGCGGCGCGTGCCCGCGCACGAGCTGACGCATCGCAAGTGATTGCTGCATCTATCATTGCATCCCTTGGTCTGAAGTAGTTTCAAGTGAGAACACATGGCCGTTGATGCCAGCACGAGTGCCCGGATGCGCGACGATGCGCTGACCCTCTTCCGACAGCCGGATGCGAGGCCAGTGCACTTCGTCGGCATCGCCGGAGCGGGAATGAGCGCCCTCGCCGAGCTGTTCGTCCGACGTGGAATCGCCGTGACGGGCAGCGACATGAGCGCTGCGGGTAACGCCGATCTCGAGGCGCTCGGCATCACGGTGCACCGCGGTCACAGCGCGGCATACGTCGGTGGTGCACGTGCGCTCATCGTCTCATCCGCCATCTCCGCTGAGCATGTCGAAGTGGCAGAGGCCCTTTTGCTGCATATCCCCGTGATCCGCCGAGCCGAGGCGCTGGGTGCTGCGGTGGATGGGATGCAGATCGTCGGGATCGCCGGGACGCACGGCAAGACGACGACGACGGTCATGACCACGGAAGCGCTGTCAGGCACCGCCGCGGCGCCGACCGGGATCGTTGGCGGGCGGGTGCAGAGGTGGGGCGGCAACCTGCGATGGGGCGGCGGCAACACCGTCGTCGTCGAGGCCGATGAGTACGACAGGTCGTTTCTTGCACTGCACCCCACGGTCGCCGTCGTGACGAACGTCGAAGCGGACCACCTCGACATCTATACCGATCTCGCCGACATCACGGCCACCTTCGAGCAGTACCTCTCGAACGCGAAGGGCATCGTGCTGTGCGCTGACGATCCCGGCGCCGCGGCCCTCGCGCTACCGGACTCGGCTGACGTGATCCGCTATGCCATCGACGACCGGAACGCGCGCCTCGTTGGCATCCGCGACGGGCAGTCCATGCAGGTGTTCTTCGACGCGGCCCCGCTTGGCACCATCACGCTCCGGGTGCCGGGGGACCACAACAAGCGGAACGCGCTCGCGGCGCTCGCTGCCGGTCTGCTGCTCGGCTATCCATTCGATGAACTCCGCGGAGGGTTGGAGTCGTTCGGCGGGGTCGAACGTCGCTTCGAACCGAAGGGCGAGGTCGGCGGCATCCTCGTCATCGATGACTACGCGCATCATCCCACCGAAGTGCGCGCCACGCTCCAAGCGGCCCGGGCCGCCTATCCCGAGCGACGGATCGTCGCGCTGTTCCAGCCGCACCTCTTCACCCGCACCCGCGATTTCGCCGGCGAATTCGGCAACGCGCTCGCGGCGGGTGCCGACGTCGTTGCGCTCACCGACATCTACAAGGCGCGCGAGCAGCCCATTCCCGGCGTGTCGTCCGAACTGATCGCCGCAGCCGCGACGCGTGCCGGCCACGCGCCCGAGTGGTTCGGTCTCCGTGCCGATGCCACGTCGGCACTCCGCACCCTCGTCCGCGCCGGTGATCTCGTGATCACGATGGGAGCGGGCGACGTCACGCAGGTCGGCCCGGAACTGCTGGCCGCGCTGAGGGCGGACGTGCCATGACCGCCGCCGCACGGCCCGGCACTGCGCCCGCAGATGCCCAGGCCGAGGTCCGCGTCGCACCCGCATGGAAGAAGCTCGTGGGGCGGGGCGGCGTCGCGCTCGTGATCTGCATCGCGCTGTTCTTCGGGTTGCCTCGGGTGCTTGGGACGCTCGACTACTTCCACGTCCAGACCGTGCAGCTCGAGGGTGCCCGCTTCCTCACGCCGACGGCGGTCATCGCGGCGCTCGGCGCCGACACCAGTGCCAGCGTGTTTGACGATCCCGCCCGGTTTGCCGCCAAGGTCGAAGGCATTCCACTGGTGGCGCGGGCGCGCGTGCGCAGGCGCCTGCCGGGCACGCTCGTCGTGTCGATCATCGAGCGGACACCCGTCGCGCTGGTCGCCACGCGCGACGGATTTCGCGGCGTCGACTCGGCGGGGACGAGGCTGCCCATCGATCCCGCGATCAGCGCATTCGACGCGCCGGTCGTGCTGCCTCCCGCCGGTCCGCGCGACACCGTGGCGGATCGCCGCCTGTTCAACCTGCTCGGTGCGCTGCGTACCAGTGACCCCACGCTCTTCGACGCGATCGAGCAGGCGCGGCGCGTGTCCGCCACCGAGTGGCAGCTGCGGACGACGCGTCAGCTCGTGCGTGTCACACCACAGGTGACGCTGAGCCGCCTCGCAGACATCTTTCCGGTCGAGCAGGATCTCGCGCGCCGACGCATTCGCGCGGCCGAACTCGACCTGCGGTACCGCAACCTCGTCATCGCCCGACTCCCATGAGTTCAGACCGTCTGGTCGCCGCACTCGACATTGGCTCGTCGTACACCACCGCCCTCATCGCGGAGGTCACCGGCGAACTGCCGCGTCGCCCGACGCTGCGGGTGCTTGGCGTCGGCACGGCCCGGACCGCCGGCTTCCGTCGCGGCATCGTGTCCGATATCGAGGAGACGACCCGCTCCATCGCACAGGCGCTGAGCGAGGCTGAGCGCATGGCGGGACACAAGGTCGAATCGCTGTACGTGGGCATCGCCGGTGAGCACGTCCAGACCATGACGAGTCAGGGCATCGTTGCCGTGAATGGTGACGAGATCACCCGGGCCGATGTGGACCGTGCCAACGACGTCGCTCGGGCGCAGTCGATCCCACGGGAACGCGAACTCCTGCACGCCATTCCGCAGGAATACACGGTCGACAAGAACCTCGGCGTGCGCGATCCCGTCGGCATGGTCGGCACCCGGCTCGAGACGGAGATGTATCTCGTCACGGTCGGCGCTTCGCCGGCCAACAACCTGCGGAAGGCCGTCGAGAAGGCCGGTTATCGCACCAAGGACCTGGTCCTGTCGCCGCTCGCGAGCGCACTGGCCACACTCACCGAGGACGAGAAGGAGCTCGGTGTCGCGCTCGTCGAGATGGGATCAGGAACCACTGATGTGGCCGTCTTCCTCGAAGGGAAGATCAGGCACGTGGCGACCATCAATCTTGGCGGACAGAACGTCACGGCCGACATCATCCACGGGCTGGGTGTGTCACCGGCGGATGCCGATCGGCTGAAGGAAGAGTTCGGCTGCGCCTATGAGCCGATGATTCAGCCCGGGCAGTTCATCACCCTGCCGAGCACGGTGACGCAGGGTGATCGCCAGATTCCGTACGAGTTGCTGGCGCACATCATCCAGCAGCGCACCGACGAAATCTTCGATCATGTGCAGCGCGACCTCGAGCGTGCCGGCTTCGCCAAGCAGCTGAATGCCGGCGTCGTCGTCACGGGCGGCGCTTCCGTGACGGCCGGCATCGCGGAGCTCGCCTCCGACTTGTTCGGGCAGACCGTCCGCATCGGAGCACCGGAAGGGGTGGATGGGCTGATCGAAGCCGTCGGCTCGCCGAGGTTCAGCTGTGTCGTCGGCCTCGCGCAGTTCGGCGCTGGTCGCGTCGCGATCGCCTCGATGATGCAGCCCGCGGTGGCAGGGAAGCGGCCGGGCAACGCCACCCCCGCCGGCGTGAACCAGATCGTCGGCAAGCTCAAGGAATGGTTTCAGGATTTCTTCTGAGTCGGGCGGCAGACTCCCCGTCTTTATGATGACGGGTCGGGGTGAACGGAGGCGGGCGATTCCACACGGAATCCGCCCGCTTTTTTCACGTTTCCAGACGCCGCGGCAGATCTGTCGGTGCATGCAAAAACACCGCACGCGAAAGCACGCAAGCCGCTGACCGCACCGCGCCGACCCTCGTGAGACGCAGCAACGGAGCTGAATGGTCCCAGTGGTTCCAGGCAACGGGGGCAACTGGAGTACGTGTGAGAACGCCGCGGATCGTGACACGTCGTTCTGGAATGGCGCATGCGCGTCGCGCCGTAAGTCGTGAGCAGGACGCTCGTTGGCGTTGCGGCGCGCCGTGTGAAAACCGTGGCGCTGCGGCCGTCTCCTGCTCTTGACGCCGTCAGCCGCGGCTGTAGCGTTGCACGGAGCGATTTGCTATACTCTCAGCCTGTAGGCGCAGGTGCCGTGAGTTCGTGTCTCCGGGCCAGCGCTGTCGTACTCTTTGGTCGCCAGCCGGCCGCCCGGTTCTTCTCCAGTCTTGCCGCGGAGCGCAGCGCCTCATGACCGCCATGATCTTCGAGATCGAGGAACGCAATTCTTCCAATGCCGTCATCAAGGTGATCGGCGTCGGAGGCGGTGGCGGCAATGCCGTCAATCGAATGATCGAGGAGCACCTGAGCGGAGTCGAGTTCATCTCGGTGAACACCGACGCGCAGGCGCTGCACAATTCGAAGGCGAACGTGAAGATCCAGATCGGCCGCAAGCTGACCAACGGTCTCGGCGCGGGTGCGCGACCGGACGTCGGGCGGCAGTCGATCGAGGAGAACCGGGAAGAGGTCAGTCGCCTCGTGGCTGGCGCTGACCTCGTCTTCGTGACCTGCGGCATGGGTGGCGGTACGGGAACGGGTGCTGCTCCGGTGATTGCTGAGCTGGCCCGCGAAGCCGGCGCGCTCACGGTCGGGATCGTCACCAAGCCGTTCCTGTTCGAAGGGCGCAAGCGGATGCGGCAGGCTGAGCTTGGCATCAGCGAGCTCCGCAAGCACGTCGACACGATGATCGTGGTGCCGAATGAGCGGCTGCTCGCCGTGGTCGGCCGCGGCATGCCGTTCCAGGATGCGCTGAAGAAGGCCGACGAGGTGCTCCTGCAGGCCACGTCGGGCATCTCGGGCATCATCAACACGTCGAGCACGATCAACGTGGACTTCGCCGACGTGCGCACTGTCATGCAGAACGGTGGATCCGCGCTGATGGGCTCCGGCGTCGGCCGCGGTGAAAATCGGGCGATGGAAGCGGCGCAGCAGGCGATCGCCAGCCCGCTGCTCGACAGCGTCTCGATCTCCGGCGCTCAGTCGGTCCTCATCAACATCGTCGGCGGTCCCGACCTGCAGTTGGGCGAAGTGCAGCAGATTGCCGAGCTCGTGCAGGAGTCGGTCGGCGATGACGCGGAAATCATCTTCGGCGGTGACTCGAGCAACCCGGCGATGGAAGGCGAAATCCGCGTGACGCTCATTGCCACAGGCTTCGATCGCGCGCTGGGGCAGACCACTCCGGAGTTCCGCCCAGGCATCGTGCCGAGCGGTCCGGGTGCGACGCGCCAGACGCCACCGCAGCTGGTGGTGCCCAAGCCGAGCAGCATCGTTCGTCCCGGTCAGGGTGGCGGGCAGCCCGGCAATCCGAGCCAGGCGAATTCGCAGGTATCGGGTCCGCGCCCGACCACCGGTCCGGCGCGCCCCATGCGCCCTGCCACGACCGACGATCTGGAAATTCCGACGTTCATGCGACGCCAGATGGATTGAGTCCGGTCGTGTCTCTGGCCATCATCCCCTGATGGCCGACGCACGGATCGAGGATGCCTACGAAGCCCGACGACTGCGCGCGCTCGACCGCCGGAAACGGCGACGGGCGCGCGCGGTCGTTTTGGTCTCCGTCCTCTCTGCCGCCGGCCTCGCCCTCTGGACGCTCCCGAAGCTCCAGCGTCCGCTGCCGCGTGCCGTGGAGAGTGCCGGCGTGCCGGCACCGCCCGTGTCCACCCGCGACACCATCAGCAGGGGTGAAGGCATGGTGGGAGCGCTGATCCGCGCGGGACTGACCCGGAAAGACGCGGGGGCTGTGCTCAAGGCGTCGGAGCTCCGCGCGACGGCCCGTCGCGAGATCCCCCTTGCGCTGTATTCCGACAGCGCCGCCGCGCCGGTTCGCGAGGTGGAATTTCAGGTGGCCGACGACCGCAGCATCCGGGTGATGCGTCTTGGCGCCGACGCCTGGTATGCGACCGAGCGCCGCGAGATCTGGCGCACCGACACCGTCACCGTGCGGGGCCCGGTGGCCGGATCGCTCGTCGAGACGATGCGGTTGGCCGGGCGCGGGTCGATCGGCTTGCGCGGCCGGACTGAGATGGCGTACGCGCTGGCCGAGGCGTTCGAGTACAAGCTCGATGTCGGTCGCGACCTCGCGCCGGGTGACAGCGTCATCGCCGTCATCGAGCGTCGACGCACGGCGTTCGGGGCGGAACGGGTCGGGCCACTCATCGCGGGTGCGCTCTTTCACGAGGGTGACTGGATGCGTGCGATCCGCTTCACAACTGTGAAGGGCACGTCGGAGTATTACGATGTGAATGGTCGCCCCATGCGCACGACGTTCCTGGCGGCGCCGGTCGAATTCCGACGCATGTCCAGCGCGTTCGGGCTGCGGATTCATCCGCTGCTTGGCACGCTGCGACGACACGCCGGCATCGACTTCGCGGCGTCGTTCGGCACGCCCGTGCGAGCGGTCGGTGATGGTGCGGTGATCAAGGCGGGATATGCCGGTGGCTTCGGCAAACTCGTGGAAATCCGGCATCAGGATGGCATGGTCACGCGCTACGGACATCTGCGCGGGTTCGCGCCGTCGCTGCGGGAGGGACAGGTGGTGACGCAGGGGCAGGTCATTGGATTCGTCGGGTCAACCGGACTGTCCACGGGCCCTCATTTGCACTTCGAGACCTTGGTGAACGGTGTATCCAGAGAACCGACCAGAACTTTGCGCGAGGCCAGCGGCGTGACCCTCAACGGTCCATCGCTCTCGGCGTTTGCCGTGACGCGTGACGCCGTGGCTGCACGACTGGGGCTCGTGCCAGTCGCCGCGGCTGCGCCAGTGTCGGCACCGGCGGCGGCCGCGTCGTTGCCACCGTCGCCTGTCGGTACCACGCCACCCGGAACGAGCGCGGGCGCACCGAAGTGAATGGCGTGCTCGGGTGGGCGCTTGCGCTTGGTGCAGGATTGCTGGTGTCGTGGATAGCATATCCGTCGGGTGCGGTAACCCGGCTTCGTCCCGCGCTCATCGCGCTGCGCGTGATCGCCGTCATGGCAGTGTGCGCGCTGCTGCTCGATCTCGTGATCGGCACGGCGCGTCCACCCGTGCCGCTGATCGCGCTGGACGCGTCGGCCTCATGGCTCAAGGGTGGCGATTCCACGGCATGGCGCATCGCCGCGGATTCCGCGCGCCAGGGCGGCGGAGAGGTCGTGCTGTTCGGTGATTCAGTGCGAAGTGCGACTATTCCGGGTGTGCCCGGCGATCTCGCCTCCTTCGTCGGGCCTGCGGTGCAACGTGCCGCCGGCGTCGGCCAGCGTGTGCTGGTGATCACCGATGGTGGCATCGACGACGCCGACGCACTGCAGCAGGCCGCTGCCGGTTCACGACTCGTCGTCGTGACGAGCAGTGCCTCATCGCCGGATCGCGCCATCAGCGACCTCAGTGCGCCCGTGGAGGGCCGCGCCGGCGACTCGATCTCCGTCGTCACCCGCATCACATCAGGCAGCGCAACCACCGCGGCGTCGACCGTGCGATGGCTGCTCGATGACACCGTGCTTGGCCAGGCACCTGTGCCGCCGATGACCGCAGCCAGCGAGGTCACGATCATGTCCACGCTGGTCGTGCCATCCGGCGATTCACTTGCCGTGCTGCGCGCCGTGTTGCAGGCCGGTGGTGATGAGCAGCCGCGCAACGATTCGCTGGCCGTGCCATTCCGTCGGGGAGCACGGCAGCGCGTGGTCGTCCTTTCCACGGCGCCCGACGCCGACGTGCGCGATGTGACCACCGCACTGCGTGCCAACGTTGCGCTGCCAACCGATGCATTTTTCCGCATTGCGCCGGGACGCTGGCTGCGCGACGGCAACCTGACGCCCGTGGACGAGTCGGTGGTGCGTGTCGCCGTGCGCGGCGCGTCACTGGCCGTGTTGCATGGCGACACGACAGTGATGGGCTCGCCCTCGTCCCTCGGTACGCGCGCATTGCTGCTGCTGGCTCCACCCGATGGCGACACGCCCGAGCTGCTCGTCCGCCCGGCACCGTCGTCGCCGCTGCAGGCCGCACTCGGTGGGATCGTGATCGAGTCACTGCCGCCCCTGCTGGCCACCGCGCCTGCCCGCGGGGGATTGACCGCGCTCTCCGCGGCACCGGGGATCACCGCCACCGGCGCGATGCCCGTGGTCACCGTGTCGGAAGGTGCCGTGCGCCGAGTGCTGATCACCGCGGCGGGCTACAGCCGCTGGCGTGCGCGTGGTGGCGTGAGTGAGGTGGCGTTTCAGGCGCTGATCGGTGGGGCGACCGACTGGCTGCTCGGCGCGCGTGGCGTCGCCGCGGCCCCTGTCACGGTGACACCCGTGCAGCGCGCCGGCGCACCCATCCGCTGGCGTCGTGGCGCGAATCCTGAAGCGGTCCTCGCTCTCGTGCGGGATGGCGACCGGCGTGCCCGGCGCGACACGCTCGTTTTCGCCGAGGGCAGCGAAGTCAGCATGCCCCCGTTGGACGTCGGGGTGTGGCGTGGCACGGTGGACGGTGCCCCCGTAGTGCTGCCCATCAGTGCGTCACGGGAGTGGCTGCCGGGCAGCGGCACGCTGCGGAGCGGCCCGCTCAACGGTGAAGCGGTCCCCATCCGCCGCGGTGCGCGCTCCCTCGGGTGGCTCTACCTTGCCACCGTGCTCCTCCTGGCGACGGAATGGCTGCTCCGGCGTCGCGCCGGGTTGCGCTGACCAGTTCGCCCAGCCGTTTCCTCGTCGTTCACTCCTGAGCTCATCGCATGGCGCGTCTCTTTCGTCGCGACGGCGACCTCCCGAAGAAGTCATTCTGGCAGAAGGTCAAGTCGGTCGTCACCACCAACTGGCGCGTCGTCCTCAAGGGCGGTGTCGATCAGGGGTCGCTCGAACAGCTCGAACAGGTGCTGCTGGAGTCGGATTTCGGCGTCACCGTGACGCTGAAGCTCGTGGCGGCGGTGGAGGATCGTGCGCGTCGCGGCGAAATTCGCACCGAGGATGAATTCGCTGCCGCGCTGCAGGACGAAATCGCGAAGGCGCTGCGTACCGGCAACGCCGACCCGACGGTGCACTACCAGCCCACCGCACCGACGATCATCCTCGTGCTGGGTGTGAACGGCGCCGGCAAGACGACCTTCATCGGCAAGCTCGCGTCGCGTCTGCAGAAGAATGGGAAGCGCGTGCTGGTGGCCGCCGGCGACACTTTCCGTGCCGGTGCCATCGAGCAGTTGCGCGTCTGGGCGCAGCGCAGCGGCGCGGACTTCGTGAGCGCATCGCCCGGTTCCGATCCCGCAGCGGTGGCATTCAACGCCATTGACGCCGGTGTGACGCGCGGTGTTGACGTGGTGATCGTCGATACGGCCGGCCGCCTGCACACCAGTGATTCACTGATGGATGAACTCCGGAAGGTCGCCCGTGTGATTGCCAAGCGCCTGCCCGGCGCGCCGCACGAGGCGCTGCTCGTGCTCGACGGCACCATTGGGCAGAACGCCGTGCAGCAGGCGAAGACGTTCGCCGCGGCAGTGCCGCTCACCGGCCTCGTGGTGACGAAGCTCGACGGCACAGCCAAGGGCGGCGTGGTGGTGGCCGTGCATGAAGCACTCGACGTGCCGGTGAAGTTCATCGGCACGGGCGAAGCTGCGGAAGATCTGCACGACTTCGATGCCACGGAGTTTGCCGAGGCGCTGTTCGAGTCGTGAGCGGCGAAAGCGCGTCGCGGCGTGACCGGCGTGGCGGCGGTGTGGCGCCACCGGTCACGCTGCTCACGCCCGTCACGTATCTGAAGGGCGTCGGACCACGACGCGCGGAACTGCTGGCCAAGCTCGGCATCACCACCGCGGGTGATCTGCTGATGCACGTGCCGCGTCGCTACGAAGATGCGACAACGGTGCTGCCTGTGGCGCGCGCACAGCCCGGGCTGGACGTGACGGTGCTTGGACGCGTCGTGTCGAAGGGCATCATCCCGACGCGCCGCGGCCTGCGAATTTTTCAGGCCGTGATTCAGGACGCGAGCGGACTGCTGGAAGTGGGGTGGCCCGGACAGCCGCACCTCGATCGGACGATCAATGTCGGCGACGTGCTGCTGCTCAGCGGACCGGTACGCGTGTTCCACGGCCGCCAGCTCGCACCGCGCGAATTCGTGAATCTCGGCGCCGACGATGCCGGCACGGCGGGTGGCCGTGTACTGGCCGTCTATCCTGCCACCGACGGATTGCCGACGAAGCTGCTGCGGCAACTCGTCGAGGCGCAGCTGGACGCGCTGCTGCCGCAAATCGTCGATCCGCTGCCTGCGAGCGTACTCGCCGCCGCCGGTGTGCCGCCGCTGCCCGAAGCGCTGCGCCTCGTGCACCGACCAGGCAGCGTGACAGAAGCGGAGCGGGGTCGTGCGCGCCTCGCGTTCGAGGAGCTGTTCTGCGTGCAGTTGCTGCATCGTCGCGCCAATCAGATCGAGCGCTCCGCGCGCACTGGCATCACGTTCGTGAATCAGCGCCGGCTCACCACGGCGCTCAAGTCGCAGTTGCCATTCTCGCTCACCGGTGCGCAGGTGCGCGTGTTGCGCGAGATCGTCACCGACATGACCAGCCCGATGCGCATGCATCGTTTGCTGCAGGGCGATGTCGGCAGCGGCAAGACCATCGTCGCGCTCTTCGCAGCATTGGTCGCGCTCGAGAACGATTTCCAGGCCGCGCTGATGGCTCCGACGGAGCTGCTGGCGGAGCAGCACCTGCGCACGTTCACGCGCCTGCTGGCGCCGCTCGGCGTGACGCCGGCGCTGCTGACGGGGCGCATGGGCGCTGCTGAACGTCGGACGGTGGCGACGCGCCTCGAATCGTACGAGCCGCTGCTGGTGGTGGGCACGCATGCGCTGGTGCAGGATGCGACCGCATTCGGCAAGCTCGGGCTGGTGATCGTCGACGAGCAGCACCGCTTTGGCGTGGAACAGCGAAAGGCGCTGCAGGCGAAGGGTGCGTCGCCTGATGTGCTGCTGATGAGCGCTACGCCGATTCCGCGCTCGCTGGCACTCACGGTGTATGGTGATCTCGATGTGAGCCTGCTCGACGAGAAGCCGCCCGGTCGCGTGCCGATCGTCACCACGATGCGTGCGGAGTCGGCGCGCGATCGCGTCATGACGTTCGTCAACGCGCAGCTCGATGCCGGGCGGCAGGCGTACGTCGTGTATCCGGTGATCGAGGAATCGGAACGCAGCGATTTGCGCGCCGCCACGCAGATGGCCGAGGAGCTGTCCGGTGGCGTGTTCGCGTCGCGGCGTGTCGGTCTGTTGCACGGCAAGCTGAAAGGCGACGAGAAGGATGCGGTGATGCGCGCTTTCCTGGCGCGTGAACTGGATGTGCTCGTCGCGACGACGGTGATCGAAGTGGGCATCGACGTCCCGAATGCGTCGGTGATGCTGATCGAGCATCCGGAGCGATTCGGCCTGTCGCAGCTGCATCAGTTGCGCGGGCGCGTGGGCCGCGGCGCCACCGACAGTTACTGCATCCTGCTTGGCGACGTCAGCCCGGATTCAGCGGAGCGGCTCGACGTGTTCGTCGGCACCGAGGATGGGTTCGAGATCGCGCGTGCCGACATGCGACTGCGCGGCATGGGCGATCTGTTCGGAGAGCGGCAGAGCGGTCTGCCAAGCTTTCGCGTCGCCGACCCGTTGCGGGACGAAGCGCTGATTCCGGTGGCGCGTGCTGCGGCCGAGACAGTGCTGAAGAGTGATCCGTCACTCGCGCGGCCCGAGCATCAGCCGCTGCGCGACCTGCTCACCGGTCGGTATCGTCGCGCACTGGAACTATTTCGCGTCGGTTGACCCGGCCGCGCGTCAGCGGTCAGGATTGCCGTAAAGTCCCGCTCGCGTGACGAAGGCACCGAGCGAGGCGAGGAGCACGCCAATGACGGAAATGAAGAGTGTGACCGGCAGGTGCGTCTCGCCTTCACCAACCGGAAAGTTGCGTGACGATGGCGCTGCGGAATACGCCACCGTCACCAAGTCACCGGCCTTCACTTGCGCAAAAAGTCTCCGGGAAACGTGACGCCGCGCCACGATCAGTCGGCCGGCGTCTGTCCTGAATTTGTAGGCGATCTCGTATGTTGGGCCGTCATCATGTCCGACACGTGTACTTGTGACGAGCGCAACTGCTCTCGGCCCGTCTGCCTCAATCGCGCGGTCGCCCAGGAACCTCGTCAAGCTGCCGATTGCAAACGATGATCCGACGAGCATGAAGATGCACCCCAGACCGACAGCGAGTTTGTCCTTGCGCGCTGGCTTTGTCACTGCCGCAGGCGACGTTTGAGGCGCTCGATCTCCTTGCCGAGCTTCGTGAGGGAATCCCGCGCGATCTTCACCTCGTCGAGTCTTTCGCCCGCCAGTTGAGTCGCCTGGACCCTACGGCGCACCTCGGCGCGGCGTAGCGAATCAATTGAGTGAACCGTCCGACGCATCATCACTGCTTCGGCGCGCACCTCGGTGGCGATCGAGTCGGCGAGCAGTGAGTCGATCTGCGCGATCGCGATGGCGACGTCACCGGTGGCAGAACGCGGATCGGCGCGCATGAGCGTCCGCCACCACCGCGCGCGATCGCCTTCGGCGGTGCGTGCGAAGGTGCGCGTGAACTGCAGCAGGGTCGAGTCGGCCGCGGCCGTCTTGTTGTCGGCGAAGAGTTCGAGCACCACCGCCTGCGTGGCCAGCCATTCCGAGCTGACGCGAGGCGTCGGCAGGGCGGGCGGCGGCAATGGCGCCACCACCACCGGCGCGGTTCCGCGGCAGGCGGCGACGAGGGCGATCGTGGTGCACGAGGCGAGCAGGAAGGCCGGCGTCCGGACGGAACGTTTCATGACGTGGAACTGGGGAGTGCCGATACAGCCGCAGAGGCTCCGGCCGCTGCCAGACGCCTGGGCGTCGGGGCGCGCTGCGGGAGCAGGAGCGTGAAGGTGGTGCCGACTCCGACCTCGGACGAGACGTGAATGGAGCCGCCGTGCGCCTCAATGATACCTCGGACTATGGCAAGGCCGAGTCCGGTACCTGCGGCACTGCTCGCTTCCTGATTGCCGGCCTGGAAAAACTTCCGGAACACATGAGGCAGCTCGGGGGCCGGAATCCCGACGCCGGAGTCGCGGACCTCGATCCGGACCGCCCCCGGTTCGCCATCCCCTCGGAGCGCTACCACGCCGCCGCGCGGTGTGAACTTGCAGGCGTTGGTGATGAGATTGCCGATGGCCTCGGTCATCCGGTCACGATCCCACCAGACTTCCATCGGCATCCCGTCAGCGGCAGTCACACTGAACGTCAGGCCGCGCTGCTGTGCCAGCACCACGAGCGAATTTTCGAGCTCGGCGAAGAATTTTCGTGCGTCCATCGCCTGTGGGTTCAGCATCGCGCCGCCGGCGTCGTACTTGGAGACGTCCAGCAGCTGGCGCACCAAACGGTTGAGGGCGTGACTCTGGCGCTCGAGGGTATGGATCACCTCGCGCTGCTTGTCGTTCAACGACCCGTACACCCCGTCGTCGAGCAGGGTCAGATATCCCAGAATGACGTTCAGCGGGGTCTTGAGCTCGTGCGAGGCCATCGAGACGAATTCCGCCTTCAGCCGATCGAGTTCACCGAGCCGCTCAGCCATCGCCGCGTAGCTCTCCGCCAGACGGCCGAATTCGTCGCCCCGGTCAGCCGCGATCCCCAGCTTGTGGTCGAACTGGCCCGCTGCGATTCGCTCCATGCCATGCTGCAGGTCGGCCACTGGGCGCGCGATGCTCACGATGATCCACGTCGCCACGATCGCAGCGACCAGCAACGCAGTCAGCAGCGCGGTGAACGACACCTGCTGCGCCCGCGCCGTTTCGTCGCGTGCGCTCGCCACCCGGCGGCTCGTCTCCATGCGCAGCGCACTTTCGCCATCGATCACGGCGGCGGAGAGTTGTTGAAGGGCGGGGTGGAGCGCGATGCCGGAGAGTGCATCGACACGTGCGAAATCCTGCCGCGCCATGGCCTGCAGGCTCAGATCGGCGCTCTGCTGCACCTCGCGCACGGCGGCGTCGACGGCGGCGTAGGTCTGGCCCGGGGCGATCGTGCGCAGCGAATCGGCAAGCAAACGCAGGTCGCGCAGCGCAGCACGCAGCATCGGGGCTCCGGAACTGTCCTGCAGGCCGGCGATCTGGTCATCGCTGCGGCGCACGAGGTCCGATGTCGCACGGACGCGACCGAGGAGCAGCGACGCCCGGAAGTCCTGCCCCTGCAGCTGTTCGATTTCGCCGAAGAGTCGCGACAGCGACTGGCGCGTGAGGAGCAGCGGCGCCACCAGGATCGACGCGAGGATCAGCATGCCAACCACGAGCCGGATGCGCAGCGGCACGCCGCGACGCGATCGGTGCGCTGGTGCCGCAGGCTGTGGACGGGTGAAGACTGGAGTCACGAAAGTGGCGTAGGCATCTGTGCTGCAATGCGTTGACTCACATTACGGCCATCGGTACGTTGCCCCCCAATCTTGCGAGCGGAGCAGTTGAGAACAATGACAGGTCAGATGGAATACATCGCCGCGCTGCCCAACGTGGCGGGCGCCACCGTGACCGTGCGCGGCTGGGTGCAGCATGTCCGCACGCAGGGCAAGGTGGCCTTTCTCGTCGTGCGCGATGGCACCGGCGTCGTCCAGTGCGTTTTCGTGAAAAGCCAGGTCTCCGCTGAAGTGTGGGACGCCTTCGGCACGCTCACGATGGAAGCGGCGGTCGCGGTGACCGGTGAAGTGCGCCTGGAGCCGCGTGCTCCAGGCGGCGCCGAGCTGGGCGCCAGCGACCTCACGGTGCTCGGCGCAAGCCCGATCGACTATCCGATCCAGCCGAAGGAGCACGGCGTCGATTTCCTCATGGATAATCGTCACCTGTGGCTGCGTGCACCGCGGCAGGTCGCGATCATGAAGATCCGTCACGAAATCGAGCAGGCGATCCATGACTTCTTCTATGGGCGCGACTTCATCCATTGCGACACGCCGATCCTCACCGCGGCCATCGGTGAACGGTCCGGGTTGTTCAGCACCGAGTACTTCGACGAAGGCAACGCGTATCTCGCGCAGACCGGACAGCTCTACGGCGAGGCGCTGGCTGCCGCGCTCGGGCGCATCTACACCTTCGGGCCGACGTTCCGCGCCGAGAAGTCGAAGACGCGTCGTCATCTCACCGAGTTCTGGATGATTGAACCGGAGATGGCGTTCTACGATGTGCACGACAGCATGCAGTTGCAGGAAGAGATGCTCGTGTACATCGTCGAGCGGGTGCTCGAGCGACGCCGCGTGGAACTGGCCGTCATCGAGCGCGACGTGAGTCACCTCGAATTGAGCACGGGGCCGTTTCCGCGCATCGCGTACACGGACGCGGTGACGACGCTGCAGGCGAAGGGCAGTGCGGTCACGTGGGGCGAGGACCTCGGCGCCGAGGACGAGGCGTTGCTGGTCGCGGATTACCGGACACCGATCTTCATCTGCAACTACCCGAAGGAAGCCAAGGCCTTCTACATGAAGGAAAATCCGGATGATCCGCGCACCGTCCTGTGCGCCGACTGTCTGGCGCCCGAGGGGTATGGCGAAATCATCGGTGGCTCGCAGCGCGAGGACGATCACGACAAGTTGCTGCACCGGATTCTCGAGGAAGGACTCGACGTCGAGGCGTATCGTTGGTATCTCGACCTGCGCAAGTACGGGACCTTCGTCCACAGCGGCTTCGGTCTCGGACTCGAGCGGACCGTGGCGTGGATCTGCGGCACGCCGCACATCCGCGAGTGCATCCCGTTTCCGCGCCTGATGAATCGTCTGCGTCCCTGACGCAATCCGCAGTATCGCCGCTGCGTACATCGAAGTCGCCGACAGCCACCCGTTGTCGGCGATGTTGCGTGTCGGTTGCCGTTCGGTCGCCTTTCGGTCGCGTCAGTCCGTCGGAAATTCCGCCGCCTGACGAACTGCCGTGCACTGCCACAGATGGCGCCGTTCATGTGCGAGCAGCATCGCGAGCACGGTGCCCAGCGCCAGGCGCAGTCGCGGCATCGTGGGCGGCGTCAAGCGCACGTGCGCGAGATCGAGTCCGGCTGCGCGCTCGAGACGCAATTCAAACGCGCTCTGCGCCGCGCGGTACGCGACGCGCGCCTCGACCGAATCCTGCAACGCGCTCGGTGCGAGAGCCTTCGGCGTTTTCATACGCACGCGGACCGGCGGTTCCATTGACCACACGAGCAGGCGGCTGACGACGTTACCCTGAAACGACCGGTCGCTGTATGCGGCGTCGGCATGCCCGCGCCGGATTGCATCGTCCAGAGCCGGGAGGTAGATGTTGGTGATCGTCGCCAGATGTCCACAATTCTCGCCGAGGCTCCACTGCGCGGCCGACGGACGCCACGCCAGTTGCGTCGCGGACAAGCCGTCCAGCAGCGCCAGTGCCGTCTCGCGATTCACCGACAGCTCGCGGAAGAACGGCTGCATCGTGGTGAGCGCGCGCGGCGGTGGCACGATGTTCGGATGGCTCATCCGCCAGCCCGCTTCACATCATCCCAGATCGCGTCGAGTTCGGCGAGCGTGGCCGTGCCGACATGGACGCCGCGCTCCGCCGCGAGCGTCTCCACCGCAGTGAATCGGCGCACGAATTTCTGGTTGGCGCGGTCCATCGCCACCGAGGCGTGCACGTTGGCCTTGCGGCACAGGTTGACCACGGCGAAGAGCAGGTCGCCCAGTTCACTCTCGAGGCGGTCCTGCGCCAGTGCTGCGTTGGCGTCGGGCGTCGCGATCTCTGCGGCTACCTCCTCGACCTCCTCGCGCACCTTCGCCAATGGCCCGGCCACGTCGTCCCAGTCGAACCCGACGCCTGCCGCTCGGTCCTGCAGACGATGTGCGCGATGCAGCGCCGGCAGGTCAACCGGGAGCCCGTCGGCGAGCGATGCGCGGGTCTTCGCCTTCTGCCGCTCCCACGGCACCGCCTCGCCGTGGCCGTACAGGTGCGGATGCCGCTTGTGCATCTTCGCCAGCAGCGCCCCCGCCACGTCGTGCACGTCGAAGGCGCCGCGTTCCTCGGCGATCACGCTGTGAAAGAGCACCTGAAAGAGCAGGTCACCGAGCTCCTCCCGGAGCATCGTGTCGCTGCCGATCCGAAGGGCATCGTCCACCTCGTGGGCTTCCTCGATGAGGTACGGCCGGAGCGACTGATGCGTCTGCGCGGCGTCCCAGTCGCAGCGGGCGCGCAGATCACGCATCAGCGCGAGGGTATCTTCAAGGCTGGCTTTCGCTTGCATCGTTACGACCGCTCCCGGTAACTTCGTTGGCTGTGACCGCCACTCCCGCCGACGCCCGCGCCCTGAGCGCCATGCTCACCGTGGACCTCGCCGCGGTGCGGGAGAATTATCGCCATTTGGCCCGCCGGGCGGCGGTCCCGTTACTCCCCATGGTGAAGAGCGACGCCTACGGGCTCGGTGCGGTTCAGGTCGCTACCACGCTCGAGGCGGAGGCGCCCGTCGCGTTCGGGGTGGCCAGCGTGGCGGAGGGATGCGAGCTCCGCGGAGCCGGAATTCACCGTGCCATCGTCGTGTTCACGCCGGCGCTGCCACACGATTTTGCCGCCGCCAGGACCGCCGATCTCACGCTCTGCCTCTCGAATGCCGCCCATCTGGCCCTATGGAGCGAACTCGGCGGTTCGTGGCAGCTGCCGATCGACACCGGGATGAGCCGGGCTGGAGTGGACTGGCGTGACACGGCAGGTCTCCGGGCGGCGCTCGACGCCGGCGGCACGCCAACGGGCGTGTTCACGCACTTCCATTCGGCCGACAGCGATCCGCACTCGATGTCGGTGCAGGAGATGCGTTTCGCCGGCGTCGTCGGCGCACTGCCGACCCGCCCGCAGACAGTGCACGCGGAAAACAGCGCAGCGCTGCTGCAGCGGGGCGCGTCGCGCTACGACTGCGCCCGCCCCGGCGTCGCGCTCTACGGCGTGTCCGTCGGTCCGGCCCAGTGGACACCCAGCGCTGCTCTCGCCCTCTCGGCACCCGTGATCGAGGTTCGTCAGGTCGAGGCCGGGGACACGGTGAGCTACGGCGCCACGTGGCGCGCGCCCGGGCCGCGACGGATCGCCACCGTCGCGCTCGGGTATGCCGACGGATATCCGCGTGGCGCCAGCAGCCGCGCCTCCGCGCTGCTCCACGATCGGCGTGTGCCGGTGGTGGGACTCGTCACCATGGACATGACGATGTGCGATGTGACCGGTGTGCCATGCGAAGTGGGGGACTGTGTCACGCTCATCGGCGGTGACGCCGAGTGCAGCGTGTCGGCAATCGCCGCGCAGGCGCAGCGTTCACCGTATGAGATCCTCACCGGTCTGCACGCCCGCGCGCGGCGCGTGTACATCGCCGCGCAGCGCGATGGCGCCATCGGGGCCGCTGCGTGAGCCGTCGTGTCGCAGTGATCGTGCTCGATGGTGTCGGGTGTGGCGCAGCGCACGATGCGGCTGCATACGGTGACACTGGCAGTCATACGCTCGGTCATGTGCTGGAGCAGGCGCCATCGCTGCGGCTGCCGCACATGGAGCGGCTGGGGCTGGGGCATGTCGACACGTTGCACGGCGTCGCACCACTCGCGTCGCACAGCGGCGCCGTCACGATGCTGGAGCCGATGAGCGCCGGCAAGGACTCGACGACGGGGCATTGGGAGATCGCGGGCATCGTGCTCGAACGACCGTTTCCGACGTACCCGCATGGCTTCCCCTCGGAGATCCTGTCGGCATTCTCGCAGGCCACCGGCCGCCCCGTGATCGGCAACTGCGTCGCCGGTGGCACGGCGATTCTCGATACGCTGGCCGCCGAACATGTCGAGACGGGCGCGTGGATCGTCTACACCTCTGCCGATTCCGTCTTTCAGATCGCCGCGCACGAGACCGTGGTGCCGCTCGACGAGTTGTCTCGCGCCTGCGACATCGCGCGCGCGCTGCTCGTGTCGCCGCATGACGTCTCGCGGGTCATCGCCCGGCCGTTCACCGGCAGTGAGGGTGCGTGGTTGCGCACCACCAACCGGCGCGACTATTCGATCGAGCCGCGGGGCGAGACGCTCCTCGACGCGCTGCACGCGGCGGGCGTCTCCCGCACCGGTATCGGGAAGGTGGACGACCTGTTTGCGTCGCGCGCGATCTCGTCGACGCACACGCACGACAACGCGGAAGGGATTGCGCTGATCCGCGAGTGGCTGGCGTCGACTGCGGACGGTTTCCTGTTCGCCAACCTCGTGGATTTCGATCAGGCGTTCGGACACCGCAATGACGTCGCGGGATTTGCCGGCGCCCTGGCGCAATTCGACGCGGCGTTGCCGGAGTTGCTCGCGGCGATGCGACGCGACGATCTCCTGTTCATCACGGCGGATCACGGCAACGATCCCACCACACGCGGCACCGATCATGCGCGCGAGCGTGTGCCGCTGCTGGTGGCGGGAGAGACGGTGCGTCCGGTCGTGCTGCCGCCTCGCCCGACGTTCGCCGATCTCGGTGCCACCGTGGCAGACGCGTTCGGCGTCGCATGGCGGGGACGGGGCACCAGTTTTCTTCCGCTCATCGCGAAGGCCGCATGACCACTGATCAGACAGAACTCGAGCGCGGCGCCGAGACGGCGATGCAGCGTGCGTACGCGCCATATTCGAAGTTTCGCGTCGGTGCGGCGTTGCGCGGCGAAGATGGGTCGGTGCATCTCGGCTGCAACGTGGAAAATGCCAGCTATCCCGCGGGCATCTGCGCCGAACGGACGGCGATTTCCCGCGCGGTCGCCGACGGGGTGCGGACGTTCACCGCGATCGTGGTCTGCACCGAAGCGTCCGAGCCGACGCCGCCGTGCGGTATCTGCCGTCAGGTGTTGCATGAGTTTGCGCCGCTGCTCGAGATCACCAGTATCACCACCGGCGGTGCGCGTCAGACCTGGCGTCTGGACGCTCTGCTTCCTGCTGCTTTTGCGGCGAACCTGATGTCCGTCTCCTGACGGCGATCAGTCGCCTCTCTCCGTCCCGTTCCTGTGTCTTCTCGTCAGTTACTCCGCTGCCTGCCGTTCGCCGCGATCCTGTTCGCTGCTGCGTGCTCGGAAAGCCTCGACACCAGTGCCAACTGTCCGGTGCTCTGCGCGGACAATCGCGTGGTGTTCAGGGATACCACGTTCGACATCGTGCAGTTCGACTCCGCATTCGAGGGCTTCACCGGCGTCGGTGAGCGCTGGCCTGCGCCGGGCCTCGCGACGTCGAACGGCACATCGTTCCGCTACGACGCGTACATCCCGGTGATTGGCCGCCCCGACTCGGTCGATGTCCGCCAGATCATCCGGTTCGACACGCTACCGGGCACGTTGTCGTCCACCGACACGAACCGGATCACCGCGGTGACGGGCAGTCAGTTGCTGCTGGTGGTGGATACGGCGCGCTCAACGATCCCGGTCGGACAGACCACGGTGTCCGTGTACGACGTGGATGATCCGGCGGTTGCGGACGATACGCTGCCGTCGGTGCTCGCGTCGCGATTCGTGCCGGGACGGATCATCTCGCAGCGCACGTTCACGCGTGAGCAGATCGTCGCCGATACGATCAATGGTCTCGGGGCCTTCGTCTCGATCCGCAAACTCACCATCACGATTCCCGATGCGACGATGCTACGCCTCATTCGCGCTGGCCGCATGCGGCTTGGCCTGCGGATCACGTCGACAGAGTCGGCGGCACTGAGCCTCGTGGCACCCAGCGTCAATGCGTCGGACATCGTACCACGAGTGCAATACGACCCATCGCCCGACACGACGATCGTGCCGTGGCTCGTAGCAACACGGTACAAGCCAGTCGTGGAGAATGCCCCGGCGCGATTCCGGGCACAGACACTGGTGCTGCGCGACCTCACGCCCGCCGTGTCTGACGGATCACTCGAAGCGGGTGGGCTGGTCGGATCGCGCAGCGTGCTCCGGGTGCGCATTCCGCGCACCTTCCTCGACACGGTGAACGTCGTGCGCGCGTCGCTCGATCTGACCCAGAAGCCCCAGCGAACCGTGCCCGGCGCGCGCGACGGTGTGCGTGTCCGACTGCGGCTCGGTATCGCCGGTCCCGTCTTCGGCTCCGCGCCACGCCGGCTGGTCGAGTTCCTGGATCCCACGCTCGAGGGGTCGCAACTGCCGTCGCTGCTCGTCTTCGCCGGTGACAGCGGGGTCCGGTCGTTCGACGTGGGGCGGGCGCTCGAGCTGTGGCAGGCGCAGGATTCCACGCTGCCCACGAACTTCGTGCTCTATGGCGAGGGTGAGACGTACCAGGAGCAGCGCCCTGCCTTCTACTCGCGTCGGAACGGCACCGCCGCGGTCCGTCCGCGGCTTCGCGTGACCTATACTCTGCGTCGCGAAGGAGCGATTCCGTGAGCCGTTCGACCGTTCATCGCGCTCTTGCATCTGGTGTCGCCGTCGCGATCACTGCCGCAACGCTCGGCGCACAGGGTACGATCAGCATGCAGGGATTCGGATATCCACCCGGCCAGCTGACGACGCGTGCCGCCAGTGTCGGCGGCTCGCTTGGTGAGTTCGATCAGGCGGGACCGCTGAATCCAGCCGCGTTGCTGAACTGGGGCGTCGCGGGCGCCTATCTGCAGTACTCACCTGAGCGGCGTTCCACCACGGTGGATGGCGTCTCGAGCAGCTCGACCGTGGCGCGGTTCCCGGTATTCTCCGTGGGGCTGCCACTCGGTCAGCGTTACGCGTTCGGCATCTCATCTTCCACGCTGCTCGAGCGCAACTATTCGAGCACGACGACGACGCGTCAACAGATCCGCAGCGACTCCGTCACCACGACCACCGTGACGACGGCGCGTGGCGCGATGAATGACGTACAGTTCGCCGGCGCCATGCAGGTGAAGAGCTGGCTTCGTGTCGGCGCCTCGCTGCATGTGATCACCGGAGAAAATCGCGTGAACACCGTGCGCGCCATTACAGCCGACACCGGCGTGCGTGTCGATTCCGTGCAATATTCGCCGATCCCCGAGCCGAGTTCCGCGACCTTTGCGGGCAGTGGCCTGTCGCTCGGCGTCGAAATTTCACCGACGCGAAAGCTGAGCTTCGCCGGTTCCGCACGATATGGCTTCGGCTTGCGTGCGGATCTGAACGACACCACGTCGCGTTCCGCCGACGTCCCGAATCGTGCCGGCGCGGCCGTGCGCTGGGAAGTGGCGGGTACGAACCTCGCCGCGCGCTACAACTGGGAAGGGTGGTCGGCCATGAAGGGATTGGGCTCCGACGCGGGTGGCACGTTCGACACGAAGGAGTATGGACTTGGCGCCGAGGTCCCGGGCCCGAAGATCCGCGGTGGACAGGTGATTCTGCGTGTCGGCGCGCGCCGACGTGATCTGCCCTTTGGCGTGAACGGTGTGCAGCCGACCGAAAACAGCTTCGGCGGTGGCGTCGGCCTGCCGATCGGTTTCGGCCGCGCACAGGTCGATCTTGGCGTCGAGCGCGCAACACGCAAGCTGCCCGGCATTGCGAATGTGAGCGAGCGCGGACTGATCATGTCGTTCGGTTTCCGCCTGCGGACCTGAGACGCGTGACGGTACGCGTGTGGCTGCAGACGTTCGGCTGTCGCGCGAACCAGTACGACTCCGAAGCGGTGGCGGCGATGGTGACTGCCGGCGGAGCCTGTCTCGTTGCCTCACCGGCGGACGCGGATGTCGCCGTGTTCAACAGCTGCGCCGTGACCGCTGCCGCAGAAGCTGACCTCCGACAACAGGTGCGGCGTGCAGCACGCGCGCATCCCGGGCTGCGGAGTGTGGTGATGGGGTGTGCCGCGGCGCGGTCGGCGGACACCATCGCCGCGCTGCCATCAGTGACGTCAGTGGTGGCCGGTGCTGACCTCGATGCCGTGGCGCAGGCGATCGGCATCGCCCGGAGCGCGGCGGTCAGTGCGGCAGCAGGCCAGCGCGGCACGCGCGGCCTGCTGCGCATTCAGGATGGCTGCGACGAACACTGCACCTTCTGCGCGACCACGCTGGCGCGCGGCGCAAATCGCTCGAGGGGCGTCGACGCGCTCGTGGAAGAGGCCCGGCAGCTCGCCGGCCATCATCCGGAGATCGTGCTGACGGGCATCCATATCGGGACATATGGTTCCGATATCGACACGTCGCTCGGCCAGCTCGTCGAGCGGCTGGTGCGCGAGGTGCCGGCGGTGCGCTTCCGCCTGTCGAGTGTCGAAGCGACGGAGGTCGATGCCCGGCTGGCCGAGCTTCTCACTGGCGATGCGGCACGGGTGACACCCTTTCTGCACGCGCCGCTGCAGTCCGGCAGCAGTGCAGTGCTGAAGCGCATGGGCCGCCACTGGTATACGCCGGCGCGATACGCCGACGCGGTGTGCGCGCTGGTGAGCCAAGTGACGGTGTTCGGCCTCGGCGCCGACATGATCGCGGGATTCCCCGGTGAGACCGACGCTGATCACGGCGCCAGCTGTGCGCTGGTGGAGGCGCTGCCGTTCACCAGTCTCCATGTGTTTCCCTACTCACCGCGCCCCGGCACTGCCGCGTTGCAGCTGCCGGGCGAAGTGCCCGAACACGTCCGGCGCGCCCGTGCCGCGGAACTGCGCGCCATTGGCGTGCGAAAGGCCGCGTCCTACGCCGCCGGACGTGCCGGCGGTTTGGCGGACGTGGTGGTGATCGGCCATGAGGGCGGTCACCGGGATGGGCTCACGGAGGATTATCTTTCCGTGGATCTGCCGGACCCTGCGCCGGCACGTGGCGCCCGGTTCCGTGCCGAGCTCGCGCCCACTTCCTCGTCACGGCGCCTCGTCGCCCTGCCGCTCGCCTGAGTTCATCACCGATGCCTTCGCGCCCCACCGTCTTCATCGAAACGTACGGCTGCCAGATGAACGTCAGCGACACCGAGCTGATGCTCGGCAAGCTGGCGGCCGCCGGCTACGATCAGGTCGACGTGCCCGATGGCGCGGACGTCATCCTGCTCAACACGTGCGCCATTCGCGATCACGCCGAGCAGCGCGTCATCGGTCGGCTAGGCGAACTGCGCCGCTACATGAAGCCGGAGTCCATCATGGGCGTCACGGGCTGCATGGCGCAGCGCCTCGGTCCCCGTCTGCTGGAGCAGGCGAAGCACGTCTCGCTGGTGATCGGACCCGATGGTTACCGCTCACTTCCGTCGCTGGTGGAAGGGGCGCGAGACGGACAGCGCGTGTCCGCCACGACGTTCGATCTCGAGGAGCACTACGAGGACTTCACGCCGCGCCGCTTCGACAAGGTCAAGGCGTGGATCCCGGTGCAGCGCGGCTGCGACTACAAGTGCACCTACTGCATCGTCCCGACCACGCGCGGCAGCGAGCGCAGTCGCAAGCTCGCCCACGTCGTCCGCGAGACGGAACAGGTGGTCGCTGAAGGCATGACCGAGGTGGTGCTGCTCGGCCAGACCGTGAACAGCTACTTCGACGGCACGCACGATTTCGCGGACTTGCTCCGCGCCGTCGGAACCGTGCCCGGCATCCGGCGCCTCCGCTACACGAGCCCGCACCCGAACGATTTCAGCGATCGCGTGATCGCCGCGATGGCGGAAACGCCGACCGTGTGTGAGCATGTGCATCTGCCGATGCAGAGCGGCTCCACCAAGACGCTCAAGCGCATGCTGCGCCGCTACTCGCGCGAAGGCTTCATGGACTGCGTGGCTCGCCTGCGCGCCGCGATCCCGTCGATCGTGCTCACGACCGACATCATCGTCGGTTTCCCAGGTGAAACCGAAGAGGATTTCCTCGAGACGCTCAGCGCCGTGCGCGAAGTGGGCTTCATGGACGCCTTCACCTTCAAGTTCTCCGCACGCGAAGGTACCCCGGCCACGCGCATGCCAGAGAGCGACACGGTGCCGGACGACGTCTCCGGCAATCGACTGCAGCGCCTCGTGGACACGGTGCGCGCGATGAGCCGCGACGTGAACCTTGGACTCCTCGGCACGAAGCACGAAATCCTCATCGAGAAGCCCGCCAAGCGCGGTGACCTGCTGCAGGGACGCACACGTGACTTCCGCACGATCCTCGTCCCCGGCGACGCGTCGCTCATCGGCAGCTACATGCACGTCGAGATCACGGGCACCACGGGACACACCTTCACCGGCGCACCCGTCGCGCAGCGCGCGGCCCTGCCGATGGCGGGCTGATCGCCGTCGCATCACAATGATGCACGCCGCGTGATTCGGGTGGGCGCACCCCGAGCATCCGACGGCATCATGCCGCGTGCCCACTGCGTCCTGGATCTTCCTCAGCTACATACTCGGCTCTGCCGCCGGGGCGGGCACTGAAACTGGTGTGTGGCTCGCGGTCGGCTCGCTCTGCGCGATGATCAGTGCAAAGCTGCATCGTCAGGGACGCCTGCTCATGCTGGCTCCGTTGTGCCTTGGTGCCGCCGCTGCGGCGCGAGCCACCGCGGATCGCTGGCACACCGCGCATTGCAGGGCGGCGATCATCAGGGCTGCCTCGCTGGACTTCGTCACGGACTTCGATCTGAACCCCGGTGACGCAGGGCCGGCACGCGTGCGTGTCAGCGGCGGCGGGTGCGCAGCGACCACGTTCGTGAGCGCACGCGTCGCCCTGCATGGCGGCGAAGAATACCGCACGACGAATCGCGCCGAACCAGGGATGCAGGGCGTGAGGCTCACCGTGCGCGCAGCCACGTCATTGCGGCGCACTGCACTGCGGCCGACCCTGCGCGCCGATGGGGTGCGACGGGTAGACTCCGTTTTCACCGGCGATGCACCGATGGCGCGCGCCTTGCTGCTGGCGGACATGCACCTGATCGAACCGGACATCCGGCAGCGATGGGCGCGCTCGGGACTGGTGCACCTGCTCTCGGTCTCCGGTGTGCACGTCGCGATCATCGCGACCGCACTCCTCATGCTCGGCACCGCCGCACGACTCACCCTGCCGCACGCGACGGCGCTGGCACTCGGTGCAACGGCAGGCTACGTCATCATCCTCGGTGTGCCGCCGCCCGCCGTCCGCGCCGCCGTGATGTTCGGGTGCGTGCTCGTTGCGCGCCTCAGACAGCGACCGGCATCACAATGGTCCATCCTCCTGCTCGGCGCGCTGCTCCCGGTACTCGTCGATTCCGCCGCGCCGCGCGACCTCGGATGGCAACTCTCGGTGCTCGGTGTCGCCGCACTCGCGGCGAGTGCCCGACTGTGCCGCACACTCGGCTGGCACGGTGGCGGTCGACGCGGCGCACTACGTCGTGAGTTCGTGGCGAGTGTCGTGGCCAGCGTAGCGTCAGCGCCGATCATCGCCTGGTACTTCGGCACGCTCAGCCTCGTCGCACCGTTCGCCAACCTCCTGGCAGCACCACTCATTTCCGTGCTGCAGCCGACGCTGTTCCTCGCGCTCGCCTGCGCGCCAAACCTCGAAGTGGCCCGGTTCGTTGCGGGCGCCGCACATCCAGTGCTCGCCGCACTCGACGCCATCGCCACCCATGCCTCCGCCCCCACGTGGGCCGCCGTCGACATCGCACCGACGCTCACCGAGTCGCTCTGCGCCGGTGCCGTCGTGCTGTCGCTGTTCGCCGCGATGATTCAGCGAGATACCGCGGCACCGCTGCTGGCTGCAGCCGTCTCCGGCGTCCTGATGATGTGGAACGCTCTGCTGCCGTCGCAAGGATCGGGACAGCTGGAGCTGCACCTGCTCGATGTGGGGCAGGGCGACGCGATTGCCGCACGGACGCCGTCGGGTCGGTGGGTGATCATCGACGCCGGTGGCGGCGCGCTTGGCGTGGATCAGGGCCGTCGCACGGTGTTGCCGTACATCCGTCGGCTCGGTGGCGCCGTGCACGCGTTCATCCTGTCGCATCCACACCTCGATCACGTGGGTGGCGCACCGGCATTGCTGAGTGCGACACGTCCCCGCCTTTTCCTCGATGGCGCGTTCGCCGGAGGCACGCCCGCGTACCGTGCCGCGCTCGAGAGTGCGGCCGTGCGACGCATCAGCTGGTCGCGCGTGCATCCCGGAGATACGGTGCAGGTCGATGGCGTCACGTTCCGCTTCCTCGCACCCGATTCGGCGTGGACGGCCCACCTCACCGATGCCAACCTGGCCAGCACCGTCGTGCGGGTCGAGTACGGTCGGCACGCCATGCTCCTCGTCGGCGATGCGGAGCTGGCCGAGGAAGAGTGGCTGCTCGACAATACGCCAGTTGAGTGGTTACGTGCCGACGTGCTCAAAGTTGGCCATCACGGCAGCCGGACCAGTTCCAGTCCCGCCTTTCTCGACGCGGTGTCGCCGACCGTCGCGCTCGTCTCGGTCGGGCGCGGGAACCGTTACGGACATCCCGCCCCGGAGGTCCTGCAGGAGCTTGCAGCACGACAGATTACAGTCGTGCGGACCGACATGGTCGGCACGGCGGTCGTCAGGACTGACGGCCGGACGCTCACCATCTCCACTGCTGCCCGTTCATGGTCGCTGCCCTCATCCGCCTCGTTGCGAGAGTCCGCTCTGCCCTCGCCGGTCCCCTGATCGGGGAGGCGGTGGCGCTGCCCGAAAATCTTGCGGAACAGTGGCCGGAGTTGCGCGCGGTGCGCTGGCGAAGGGGCGGACTGCCGCTGCGTGTGGGCGGCTGGTGCCTCGGTGCGGCGTCGGTGCAGGGGATCACGCTCTGGCGCACCGTCTTCCTGGCCCCCGGCGCCGCGTGGGAGCCCGCGTTGCTCTTGCACGAGCATCGACACGTGGAGCAGTTTGCCAGTTCGGTCGCGTTTCCCTTTCTGTACATCTGGGAGTCGCTGACGCGCGGGTATGCGTGCAACCGCTTCGAGGCGGATGCCGATGCGTGGGCGGCCTCACGATTTCAACGGCCTCGGCCAACCATCCTTCCTCCGGGCGCGTGACCGTGGTCAACCACACCCCCGTTTCAGTCGTCACCATCGAGCGGTTCATCATCGAGCAGGAACGCCTCTATCCCGAGGCCAGCGGTGAACTCTCCGGCATCCTCTACGACATCGCGCTGGCGGCGAAGATGATCTCCAACAAGGTCCGCATGGCGGGC
>JAYWIJ010000037.1:0-18934 GCA_043788935.1 Gemmatimonadaceae bacterium
GATCTGGTCGCCAGCGTCACCGGCCGTGCCGCGGAATCGCGCGTGGCACTGGACCTCGCCTGCGGCACCGGCGACATCGGCTTCTCGCTCGCTGACGCATTGCCAGCGATGCGCGTGACGGGCGTCGATCCCTCGGCTGAGATGCTGACGATCGCGCGCACGCGCATTGCACCCACCGATGCACCGCGCATCACGTTCGCGCTCGGCGAAATGGCCGCGCTGCCTGCAGAAACCGCCAGCGTCGACGTGATCACCGCCGGCTACGGCTTCCGCAACGTCCCCGATCTCGACGCCGCCGTGCGCGAATGTGCACGCGTGCTGCGCCCCGGCGGCACCCTCGGCTCACTCGATTTCTTCGTGCCGCGCAACGCGGTCTGGCGTGCGCTGTTCCTTGGCTACCTGCGCGCCTCGGGCGATATCGTCGGCTGGTGGTGGCATCGCACACCGGCCATCTACGGCTACATTGCGCGCTCCATCGCCGCCTTCGTCACCATCGAGGAGTTTACCGCCGTGTTGCAGCGCCACGGGTTCAGAGTCGTCGAATCACGACGCATGCTCTTCGGCGGCATCGGCTTGCATGTGGCCGTGCGCACCGACGCGACGTCATGACGACGCTGATCCTCGGCGCGCATCGGCCGCTTGGCCTCGCCTGCGTGCGCGAAGTGCTCTCGCGCGGCGAGACGGTGAGTGCCGGTGTGCAGGCACCACATCGCATTCCGCCGGCGTTGCAAGACTTGCGCGAAGAGTTTCCCGACCGCCTCACGGCGCTCGCGTGGCAGCCCGGCGCGTGGCCGGCACTCGATGGCATCACGCGTGCGATCATCGCCGAGTTGCCGATCCCGCCCGTGCAGACCGATGAAGCGGACGACGCCGGCGCGGATCTGCGCGCGCTGTCGCTGGATCGCCTCATCGCGGAGTCACGCGAGGTGATCGCGCCGACGCTCGCGGCGATCCAGTTCGTGACGCAGGTGAAGCCGCAGCGTGTGCTGATTCAGGCGAGCTGGCTCGGCGTGATCGAAGAGAAGATTCGCGGCGGCGGACATGGCCTGGCGATGGGATACGCGTCGCACCTGATGCTGGTCCGCGCCGCGTCACTCGACCTGCAACGCGCAGGAATCGCCACCGTGGTCGGGAATGCCGGTCGCTATCGTCTGGACATGGCGGGACCAGCGTTCCACGCCGAGATCGAGGACGTGGCGCGTGGGCTGCTGGCGGTGCTGGACGCGTGCGAACGGCACGACGAGCCGGCGTTCCGCGACTGGCGGGGCGGCATCCGGCGCTGGTGAGTCGGCGGATCCGGTCAGAGGGTCAGACACCATGGTCGGGCGGGTCAACTCGCGGTGGTAAACAGCCGATCCTTCCCCTGATGGATCGCCCTGCCGCCACCCATTTGCGCCGATGACGATTCCTCCACTGCAGGGTGGCGGGTCGGCATTGCCGCCGTTTCGACTGCCGGTGCTGACGGCGCCCGTCCTGGGCGGTATCCCGCCGCGTATCGATGACGACCCACTGCTGCCGCCGAAGGGCGCACCGCAGTCGCCGCAGTCACCCCAGCCGTCCACGCTCCGCGACGACGCGCCGATCGCCCTGGCGGGTCGGCTCGAGCTGGGCGACGTGCTGCCGGACACCACCCGCCTCGCGCTGGCACTCGAAGGGGCGACGCGCGCGCTCCAGAGTGGCAAGGCCGAGGCGGTGCTGGCGGAGCTCGACGCCGTTTGGTCACACCAGCTCGCCTCCGATTCGCCGTGGTACCTGCGTGGTGGAGCGTTGCAACTGCTCGGGCGCACCGCCGACGCCGAACAGGTGCTGCGTGATGCCGTGGCGCGACTGCCGCGCTCCGCCGCGATTCTCTACCTGCTGGGCGTGCACACCGCGCATCGCGGCCAGCCCGAGGCCGCGCGCCTCGCCAACGACCACGCCCTCGCGCTGCATCCCACCGAACCGCTGCTCTGGCTGCAGCGCGCGGCGCTCGCCACCCGCGAAGGCACGCCCGACATGGCCACGGCGATCCTGCAGCACGTCAGGACACTGGCTCCCGCTTTTCCCGCCGACGACTGGTTGACGATGCTCGCGCGACTGGGCGAACCGCTCGCACGCACACCGACGCCGACCTACCAGAAGGCCATCGCGCGGCTCACGCCATCGTCGCTGCCGGCCGTGGAGAGCAACGAGGCAGCGCCGGCGACGATCGCCGCAGCACAGATTCCGCCGAACGCATCAGCCAGCGCATTGGATGCTGCCGTGCGCTACGGCCTCACGCTGCTCGAAGCGCCGACGCACAGTGCACGCACCGCCACCGGCGTGTCCCGCGCATCGGGAAGCAGCGACGCGGTGTCGCAGCTTGGCGCGATCATTCGCGGCATCGAATCGCAGCCGCTGCAGCGCGCGGAACTGCCGGCGTGGGATACGATCACGCTGGCGATCTGCGTCGTCGTGATCGCGCTCGTGCCATCACTGCGCATTCCGGCATTGATGCTGGGCGGCGCCGCGACGATGCTGCTGGTCGCGCGACGTTTGCGCTGAGCACTGCTGACCTCAGCGCGCCGGGTTGATGCGGTGCGCCAGCGCTTTCACATGCGTGCGCTGCAGATGATACAGACCGGCGCCGTAGATCGCGGCAGAGAGCGACAGCGCTGCGCGCAGCAGGCTCGCCCCTTCGTACCCGAAGAAGCTGCGCGCCGTCTCGCTGACGACGAGGATGCTGAACACCCAGAACACCACCTGACCACTCGTCTCGCGGAACGTCGATTCGGACCGTCCAAGGAATTCCGCGATGATGTAGCCGAGCACCGTGGCAGCGATGCCCATTTCGAGCAGCGGCAGCGCCAGTGCCAGCCCCGCTTCGGTGGTCGGCATGCCGAGGTGCACGAGTGGGATGGTGCGGAAGCTGTGGCCAGGCCAGACGCACGCCCCGAGGAAGTAGATCACGAGAAACGGCGAGGCCGCGAACAGTGCCGGTGCTTCGTAGCGTCGCTCCACGAACAGCGGAGCGCTCCATCGCCCGCGCCACGACGCAAACGCCGTCACCGCCGCAATGCCGCCCAGCGCAATGCGCCAGTCGGCGGTGATCGACGGCAGCAGCCCGATCGCACTCCACACCAACGCCACCAGTGGCACCAGCCACCACGCACGATCGGGGGTGAAGGCTCGCGTCGCACGTGCGATCGAGCCGAGCAGCGACCCGCCCGCCAGCCCGACGCTGACCGTCAGCGCCAGTCGTGTCGGATCGTTCTGCGCCGACGCACTGCTGGCCCAGAGCAACGGCAGCAACAGGTACGCAAGGCCCATCAGCGGCAGCTGCAGCAGCATCGCATGCACGGCATTCGCGGTGCCGTACGCATCGTGGTGCAGACGCTCACACAGCCACGCGCCCGCGGCGGCACCGCTGATCGATGCGAGCAGGTGCCACACCGACGCTTCGGACGATGGCTCGAACAGCTGCGCCGTTTCGAGCGCGAGCGCCAGCATCGCCGCCGAGAGAATGATCGCAATCAGGTGCTCGCCACGACCACCGCTGCGTGCCCGGCGCGTGAGAAAGCCGTACGGCACGTACATGGCGAAGGCCGCCAGCGTGCTCAGTGGCGACGCGCCGAGGCTGAGACGCAGTACTGCCGGCACCGCGAATTCGAACGGCAGCAGCTGCAACGACGCGATCAGCACCACCAGATAACTCAGCAGCGCGCGGGAGAGCCGAGTGCCGCTGTCGGGCAGCGCGGTGCGGCTGGTTCCACGACCCTGAGCGTAGATTTCCTGAGCGGGGCTGGCGTGCATGGCGTTGCGATTCCTGCGGAATGAGGCGACTGCGGTGGGGGGCGGAGGGGCCGCGACAGGTACCAACTTCTGTTTCGGGTCCCGCTTCCATCATCTTTGGGGATGCTCAACACTTCCGTCGCACTCCGCACCGCAACCGAAACGGATGTTCCGGTCATCCTCGAATTGATCCAGGCGCTGGCGGAGTACGAGCGTATGTCTGACGACTGCGTTGCGACGGAGGCAAAACTTCGGGCGTCGCTGTTCGGCGCGCATGCAGGCGCCGAGGTGGTGCTGGCGGAACTCGAGGGTGGCGCCGTGGCGGGGTTCGCCCTGTTTTGCGGCAACTACTCCACCTTTCTCGCGCAGCCCGGCCTCTGGTTGGAAGACCTGTTCGTCCGGCCCGAGCATCGCGGCCGTGGCATCGGCCGGATCCTGCTGGCACACCTCGCCCGCATCGCGGTCGAGCGCGGTTGCGGACGCGTCGAATGGGCGGTCCTCGACTGGAATGCCCCATCCATCGGTTTCTACGAGTCGCTCGGCGCACGTGGCATGACCGAGTGGACCACCTTCCGACTCAGCGGTGAGGCCATGACCAGCCTCGCCCGGACCTCCGCATGACCCCTCCCGTTCGCGATCGCCTGCCGCTGCCCGCCGCCGTCCAGGCCACTGACGAGGATGTGCCGGCCATCGTCGCGCTCAACAATCAGTTTTCGGCCGACGGGCTCACCCTGCCGCGCACCCACGAGTTCGTGGCGGCGAAGATCAGCGACTACCGCATCGTGCGCGGCCCCGACGGCAGCATCTGGGGCCAGGTGGCGCTGGACGAATACTCGCCGTCGCTCTGCGAACTGGTGTCGCTGGCCGTCGCGCCGGCCGCGCAGGGCAAGGGGCTCGGCCGCCACCTGATCGGGGCAGCCGTGGACCTCGCCAACCGACGCGGCTATCCGCAGCTCTTCGCGGTGTCGCTGGCCGACACGCTCTTCCTCGGCGCGGGCTTCCTGCAGTCGTCGATCGACGTGTTCCCGGAGAAAATCTGGCGCTACAAGGCGATCTCGCGTTCGGAGCTCTCCATCGGCAAGAAATTTCTCTTCGTGCGCAGCCTGCCGCCCACACCGGCGAAGAAGCCAGGCAAGACCCGCTCACGTCGCCCCAGCGTGCGTGGCACGCGGAAGAAGTGACATCGTGCCGGCACGCACCGCCAGCGCTTGACACTCCGTTCCGGGTGCCGTAGCGTCGGCGGACAATCGTTCCCGTGGTGATTTGCCGCCTGATTGCAGCCACGCTAAACAACTCGCTAAATGGACGCGCCCGGCGGCACCGCTCGCCCGGGCGCGCTGTGTTTTCATGCTGGCACATTCGGAATCACTTCGCCGACAGCCGATCGGCCGCTTCACCTTCGACAACGGTGCCGTCGTCGCGGACGCGGCGTTCGGCTACGACATCACGGTGCCCGACGGCGTCGGCGATGGACTCGTGATCCTCTGTCCGTCGCTGACGGGCACGCCGGCGATCCTGCGCCACTGGTGGCGCGACGTGGGGCCAGCGCATGCTGTACAGCATTGCACCACGCTCTATCCGCACGCGTTCACCGACGACACGGTGGCAGGTTTCGACCGCGCGTCGCCACCGACCATCCGTGACATCGCACGCGGCATCGTGGCGCTGGTGCAGTCGCTGCACTTGCCGCAAGCGTCGTTCGTCACCGGCGGCTCGCTCGGCGGCATGATCGCGCTCGAAACCGCGCTCGAGAGTGGAGCACCGACGCACGGCCTCGTGCTGGCGGCACCGGCGGTCCAGACGGCGTGGGGCGCCGGCTGGAACATGATCCAGCTGCAGGCACTGGCGATCGGCGGCAACGACGGCTTTGCCCTCGCCCGCGCGGTCGGCATGATGACGTACCGCACCGAGCGCGAGTTCGAAACGCGCTTCGGCATCGATGCCGCGAACCGAGACGGCCGCACCGTTGACGGGTATCTGCGTCATCATGGCGAGAAGCTGGCCGCGCGTTTCGACGTGGTCGAATACGAGCGACGGGTGCGCGCGATGGACACGCATGACGTGGGGCGCGGGCGCGGTGGCTGGCGTGCGGCCCTGGCGCCACATGCGCATCGGCTCAGTGCGGCCGGGGTGATCGGCGACGCGCTCTACAGCGACGACATCGTGCATGCGTGGGCAGACGGCGTCGGCGCCAGCTACACCGCCGTCTCGTCCATCCACGGCCATGACGCGTTCCTGCTGGAGCGTGATCAGGTGCGCGACGTCATCGCCGCGGCGTTCGCCCGCGCCACCGCCACGCCATCGCGCGCGGCCTGATCACTCGGGCGCAGTGACTGCCGGCGCGTTGCCGGGCTGCGGTACCGTGCCGGCAGCGAACAGCGATGCCCAGCCGTTGCGGAAGGGATGCCGCGCCACGAGTCCCTGCACCGCGGGCGGCGTGCTGCCGCGGTCGTAGCGCAGAAACAATCCGCCCGGATGCGCCGCACCCCACGCGGGTGCTTCCGCAGCGGTGAGCACGTCGATGTGCACATCGCGTAACCGACCGCTGAAGTGGTATTCGCCATTGTACGCGCCGATCATCGCGATCGGCTTCCCCAGCACCAGCGCGTCGCGCACCGCGGCCGACACCGCCGTGGTGTCGTAGGGCACGGTGCCGGCACGAGCGGCGGCCAGCTGCAGACCCACCAGCAACACCGTCGTGCTGACGGCCAGTGTATGCAGTGCCGCGTTCCGCGTGATGCGACCGCGTTGCCAGACCAGCAGCATCACGGCGGCGCCCGCAGGCAGCGCCGTCCACCACCACTGAATCGCCGGATGCGGCCACCAGATCGCCTTCGCCAGCCACGTCGTGGTGGATGCCACGACGACGGCGGCACAGAGTACGGCGATCACCGCTGCCACGAGCCACGGACGCGCCAGCGGTGCTGCCTCACGCTGACTCAACCCGCGTGCGAGCAGCAACGCGCACGCCGGCATGAGCGGCAACAGGTAGTGCATCTGCTTGCCGCTGACGAGCGAGAACGCCAGCAGGCCAGCCAGCACCCACACCAGACAGCATCGCACACCGGCGTCACGCGGCGACCGGCGCAGCGCCTGCATCGCACGCCACGACTCCGGCCACGCGAACCACGGGAACAGCAGCGCCGGCACGAGCGGCAGATACCACCAGAATCCGCGACCGTGCGCGAAACTCTTCGTCATGCGACCGGCCGTCTGGCCGAGGAAAATCGCGTCATGGTATTCCGGCCCGCCCGCCACGCCCGCCGGTATCGCCCACAGCAGTGCGCCGCCGGCGCCGAGCAGTACCGCACCCAGCAACGATAGATACCAGGTCACCCAACTACGATCGGCATGCGGAGTAGCCCACCACGGCGCTGCGAGCGCCACTGGCAGCACATGGATCAGGATCACCGGCCCCTTGGCCAGCACACCGAGCGTGATGGCGAGTGCGAGATAGAACACGCCGCGCCGTCGTCCATGCTCCACCGCGTGAACGACACCCAGCACGCCGAGCAGCGCCGCACAGGTGAGCAGCGTATCGAACATGAACAGCGATCCGAACGCCGCCCAGATCAGTGCACCGGCCGTGATCAGCGGCGCCCAGCCGCGTGTGCGCGCATCCATCGGCCAGATGGCGCGTGCGAGGGCCGTGAGCATCGCCAGTGCCACGACGCCAGCCAGCGGCCCGACCAGTCGTGCCCAGACTTCGCTCACGCCGAACAGCTTCCATCCACCGGCCACGATCCAGAACAACAGTGGCGGTTTGTGACTGTACGTGCGCCCGTTGAGATGCGGGACGAGCCAGTCGCTGCGATGCAGCATCTCGAGCGCGACGGCCGCGTAGCGTGTTTCGTCGATCGCCAGCAGCGGACGTGTGAAGAGACCGGTCACCGCCACCAGCATCATCAGTGCGGCCGCAACGGTCGCGCCGCCACCGCGTGGTGCGGTGGACTCGTACACGGTCACGAGGTGCTCAACGTTCGGTGTTGTCGGGCGATGGAGTCGTCACGACATCCGCGGCGCCATCGGGACGCGGGCGCAAAATCAGCATCAGGTTACGCACGTAAACCAGCAGCCCCGTCGCCTGTCCCACGATGAACACGGTGTCACGGCGGTGAATGGCGTATGTCAGCAGAATCACGCCGCCGGCAAGACTGAAGTACCAGAACGCGATCGGTGTCACGCTCTTGCGACGCTTCTCGCTCACGAGCCACTGCACGATGAACCGCGCAGAGAAGAGCGCCTGGCCGAGAAAACCGACTGCCAGCCAGAGAGTCGAACTGCGCATCAGGACGTCCGTGTCTGTGAGAGGCCGCCGATCTCGGTCACGTCGGCGACATGGGCGCGACGCGCGAGCCAGATCACGCCGAGCATGTCGACGACACCTGTCCAGGCGCGATTCAGCAACCCGTAATGTGATGCACCGAACACGCGAGGCCTGTGATTCACCGGGACCGATTGCACCGCGCCACCTGCACGCTGCACCAGCGCCGGCAGGAACCGGTGCATGTGGTCGAAGTACGGAAGCGACAGATACACCGAGCGTGAATAGACCTTCAGTCCGCAGCCGGTGTCCGGCGTCCCATCCTGCAGAAGGCGTGACCGGATGCTGTTGGCCACCCGTGACTGCCAGCGCGTGAAGCCCGTGTCGCGGCGCATCGTGCGCCACCCGGCCACCAGCACCCGTTCATCGCCGCGACTGGCGGCCAGCGCGCACCCCTTGGTGAGCAGCGCCGGAATGTCGGCCGGATCGTTCTGCCCGTCGCCGTCGAGCGTCGCGATCCATCGGCCGCGTGCCGCCAGCACACCCGTGCGGATCGCCGTGCTCTGGCCGGTGCTGCGCGCATGACGCAGCACGCGCAACGCGGGGATCTGCAACTGGAGTTGCTGCAGTTCGTTGCCGGTGCCGTCGGTGCTGCCATCATCCACGTAGACGATCTCGAACGGCAGCACGCCCGACAACGTCGCCACGATTTCGTGAATCAGTGGCGCCAGATTTTCCCGTTCGTTGTGCACCGGCACGACGACCGATAATTCGAATGGTGGCTGTCCCGCGGCGGACATCGTCCCAGCGGGGCGCTGCTGCGGTGCGGCGGTGTCGGTGCGAATCGTCATGGCAGCGGGGACGTGGCGGACGGGCAGTGTCCGCGTTGGTCAAGTGTAAGCGCACTACTCGGGCCGGGCGACCGTCCGAATGGTTGGGTCCGGGGTAGCGCCGGCTGCCTCCGCCGGCGATCCTCCGCTGTCGCCTCGTACCCCTGAGACCTTCGCCTGTGACATCACGACTCCTGTGCCGTTTCGTGGCGCTGCTGCTGATCGGCAGTACCACCGCCTCCGCCCAATCGGCCGACCTTGCCAGCCGCTACCGCAAGGTGGTCGCGAAGATCCCCATGCGCGACGGCGCGTTACTGGTCACGCACATTTACGTGCCGCGCGACACGACGCGCGCGTGGCCGTTCATGATGCAGCGGACACCCTACTCCGCTGGCCCCTACGGACCCGACACGCTGCCGCAGCGGCTCGGACCCTCGGCGGCGTTCGAGCGCGAAGGGTTCATCTTCGTCCATCAGGACGTGCGCGGCCGGTACCAGAGCACCGGCACATGGCTCGAGATGACGCCGCATCGCCGCGTGCATGCCAGTGATACCGACATCGACGAGAGTACCGACGCGTACGACACCATCGCGTGGCTGCTCGCCAACGTGCCGCACAACAACGGCCGCGTCGGGATGTGGGGCGTGAGTTACCCAGGCTTTTATGTCACCGCCAGCAGCATCGACGCGCATCCGGCACTCATCGCCATCTCGCCGCAGGCTCCCGTCACCGATCTCGCCGACGGCGACGACGCCTTTTACAACGGCGCCTTCCTGCTGGCAGCCAATGCCGGCTTCTATCGTGGCTTCACGCCGCATCGGAAGCCGGTGCTGCCCGGCGAAGTGCCCCGCCCTGCCATGCCGCCCGAAGCCGCCGACGGGTACCGCTGGTTTCTGGGTGCGGGACAGCTGCAGACCTCGCGCAGCACTGCACTCGGCGACAACGACTACTGGCTCGCATACTTCGCGCACCCGACGTACGACAGCTTCTGGGAATCGCGTGCCATCCAGAAGCAGATCACCGCTGGCGTGCAGTTTCCGCCCGCCTCGCTGACGGTGGGCGGCTGGTACGATGCCGAAGACCCCAATGGACCGCTGCTGACCTATCGGGCGATCATTGGCGCGTTCGGACAGTCGCGCGTGAGCGTGGCACACCATCTCGTGATGGGGCCGTGGTCGCATGGGCAGTGGGCGCGCGATGCGGGCGCTCGGCTCGGTGCGCTGGCCTTTGGCTCCGAGACCGGCGCGTTCTATCGCGACTCGATCGAATTCCCCTTCTTCATGCAGCACCTGAAGAACGGGCCGCCCTCGTCGCTCGCGGCCGCCACCCTCTTCGACACCGGGCGCAACGCGTGGCGCCGGTTCACGCAGTGGCCTGACGCCGATCGCACCACGCAGACGTGGTACCTGCAGAACGGCTTCACGCTCGATTCGGTCGCGCCAGCCGAGCGCGCCGGCGGTGACCGTTACACCAGCGACCCTGCGCGTCCCGTGCCGTACGTGGATCGCGTGGTGCCGGGGATGGCACGCGACTACATCACCGACGATCAGCGATTTGCGTCCACGCGATCGGACGTGCTGACGTACCGCTCGGCGCCGCTCGCCACGGATGTCACCGTCGGCGGCAGTGTGCGCGTGACGCTCCATGTCGCCACCACCGGCACCGATGCCGACTTCGTCGTGAAGTTGATCGACGTGTATCCCGACAGCGCGCAGGGGGACACCATCGCGGTGCGCATGAGCGGCTACCAGCGCATGGTCCGCGGCGAGCCGTTCCGCGCGCGCTACCGCCGCGGCATGGATCACAGCGAGCCGTTCGTGCCGAACCGCCCTGACTCGCTGACGTACATGCTCCCCGACGTGCTGCACACCTTCCGCTCCGGACATCGCATCATGGTGCAGGTCCAGAGCAGCTGGTTCCCGCTCATCGACCGGAATCCGCAGAAGTTCGGCGCCAACATCTTTCTCGCGAAACCCGCTGACTTCCGCGCCGCCGACATGACGGTGTTTCGTGCCGCCACACGGCCGTCGCGTGTCGAGCTGCCCGTGCTGCGCTGAATGGCGCTGCCCACGGCGGTGCTGCGTGCGGCGCTCGGCGGATTCGGTCTCCGACGCGGGCACGTGCGCCTGCTCAGTACACGGTTCGGCAAGGTGTGCCTGGCACATCGCACCGGCGACGGCGCACACACGCAGCTGCGCCTCGTCCGCGCACAACAGGACACCATCGACCGACTCGACGCCGAAACCCGTTGGCTCACGCATCTTGCGCAGACACACGGCTTGCGCGTTCCGCGACCGTCGACATGGCGTGGCGGCGCGCTCGTGTCGCCCGAGTTGCACGACCACGACGGCTCACGATGGCGTGCGATCGCCTGCCGATGGATTCCCGGTGCACATCTCGATCGTGGTCTGCGTCCGGAACACTTCGAGCGTGCGGGCCACCTGATTGCGCACGTGCATCGCGCCAACGCCGATGTGCCACCAGGTATCGCGGAAGCCCGCCCCACCTGGTGGATTCCGCAGCTGTTCACGCTGGCCACGACACTGCGCGATCTCGTCGCCGGTACGCTCGCACCGCCGCCGCATCTGCCCGCGTCACTGATCGACGATCTCCGTCAGTCGTCGGCCGCGCTGCAGCGCGCACACGATGCACTGCCGCAGGGCGTCGCCTGCGAGGGCCTCATTCACACCGACGCCCACTGGCAGAATCTGCGCTACCACCGCGGACGCGTCGGTCTCGTGGACTTCGAAGATTTTGCGAACGGCCGCTTCATGCTCGATCTCGCGTGCCTGCATGGCCGCGTGGAAACCCGACGCAACGCCGCAGCGCTGCGCGACGCGATGCTCACGGGCTACGATCGTGTCTCACCACTGCCGGCAACGCACTGGCGTGATCTGCATGTGATGCTTGCCTTCCGTCGCTTCGACTACGCCGGATGGGTGCTCAGCTGGCCGCGACTCGATCTGCAACCGTGGGGACCGGCGTTCCTGGCGGGCACGCCGGCCTACGTCGCGCGAATGCTGGCGACGTGAACGTCACGGCGCAGGTCACATCGGTGAACGCGGTACCACCAGCAAAGACCGGGACTTCACACCTGCGGCCGTGAGCGTATCGACCCGCAGCGGCGTGCGGCGGTCGCCGAAATCCACCGGTGTCTCACTGTCGCCATATCCCGCCACGAGTATGCTGTTACCGGCGATCCGGCCGACCGCATTGCGCGTCCGGAACACCATGCCGCGCTTCGGATCCACCACGGCCACGTGCAGCGAGCCCTGGCCGCCGTCACGCATGTGGACGAGCAGCGCCGCATCAGCACCCGATGCCACCATCCCGACGTCGACGATGTAGTAGTAGTCGGCCAGCACGCGGCGCCGCGCCCCCGATGGCAGATCGATCACGGTCAGGCTCTGCCCCTCGTTTTCGTACCCGCCGGCGCCGTCCAGCCCCGATACGGCGACGATCGACCCGTCGCCCAGCGACCAGGCGCCGACGGCGCTGTCACTGACCACCAGCGTGTCACCGCTCGTGAGTGTGACCACGGCCGCCCCCGTGCCGAAGGTGGTCGTGTCGCGCCGGACATCGATGCGCCTGGCGCGCGCACCGGGACGGGCGGGCAGCGACGTGCGCGCCTCGGGCATCACCGACACCACCGGCTCTGTTGCGGCTGAGTCCGCCTGCGGTGTCGGCGCCGGTTCGTAGCCCCCCTGACAGGCGGAGAGCCAGAGCACGGCCAGCATGCGCGGTCCGCGCGACATCGCAGGACGCAGCGATTTGATTCGTGAAAAAAGGCGCATGAATGACGCGGAAACGTGTCGCAATGTCGCGACGGATTGACAGATGACCGGAACCCGCGTGCAGATTAGTGAATCACCCACGACGAGGCCGGAACAGTGAAGGACAACCAGCTCCAGAAGCTGCTCAAGAAGACACAGGCGAAGGCCGCCGAAAAAGCCGCACGTCCCCGCCCGTCGTTCGACGCGACATTGGAAGCTACCAAGAAGCCTGGCGGGGAAGATGGCCCCGGTGAAGAGGCGACGGAAATCTTCAAGGAAATGAAGCGCCGCGAGTTCTGAGGCTCCGCAGCGGCGGCGTCCAACGACGTTGATCCACCCACCGACGACCTGACCGAGCTGGCTCTCGCGCTTCATCCGACCGATGTAACTGTCGATACCAGTGGGGGATGCTCGATCCCTCCCATACCCATCGCCTCGACAAAGGGTCAGTGGACGCGCTCAGCCGGATCCGGCTGCTGCTCGTCTCGACTGTCCTCGCGCTCAGCGCATTCGCTAAGGCCTCGCTCGGCCTATCCCCGTGGGCCGTCGCGCTCACGGCGATGTGGCTCGGTACCAGCGCGTTGCACACGTGGCTGCTCTGGCGCTCCGGGTCGGATCACCAGCGCGAAAGGCTGGCGTTCGCATCGCTCATCGTCGATGCGTTCGTCGTGGGCGGGATGGTTGCCTTCACCGGTGGCGTATGGTGGTGTACCAGCGTGTTCTACGCGATCACTACCGTCGCGACGGCGTCGATGCTCGACCGCCGGCATGTAGTGACCATCGGCACCGTGGCACTGCTGTGGCTCATGCTGCTGCTCGGCCTGCAGGTCGTCGGCGTCCTGCCGAGCAGCGCGTTCCTTGGCGCGCCGAGCATGCGAGGTGCCTGGACATCATATCTCTCCGGCTCGTTCATCATCGCATTGACGATGCTGGGGCTCGGCCACATGCAATACAACCTGACGCGGATGCTGCGCTTGCGCGCCATGCGCTACCGCGCGCTGATGGATACGGCGTCGGATCTCGTGCTCGTCCTGACGCATGACGGCGCGATCACGCATGTCAATCGCGCGGCGCTGGCCCTGGCGCAGTGCGACCGCAAGGCGATGCTGCGCGAGGGCATCGGCCGGCTGCTGGTTCCTGAAGACGTGGCGTTCTTCCGCAGCCGTTTCCGTCGCGCCCTCGGCGGCGAGACGCACACGGTCATGGTACGCGCGCACGCCTTCCACAGCATCCGGTGGCTGTCGTGCACCATCGCGCCGATGGTACCCGGCCTGCCCACCACCGATCTCCTCGCGATCTTCCGCGACGTCACCGACGAACGTCTGGCGGCCGACACGGTGCGCCACAGTGAGGCGCGGTTGCGTGCGGTCTTCAATCAGGCCGCGATTGCCATCGCACTGCTCGACCTCGATGGATTCTTCACCGAAGTGAATCCCGCCGTGGAACAGCTGCTGGGCTACGACGGCGCAGGCCTCATCGGGCGGCCGTGGAACGCCTTCGCCCCACCGGAGGACACCGAGCAGACGGCAGCCGTGATCGAGCAGCTGCGCCTGCAGGAGCGCGAAAGCGTGACGGCGGAGCAGCGCTTCGTCCGTCATGACGGCCGAGTGCTGTGGACCTCGCTGACGATCTCGCGCGTGCAGAATCCCGCGGGATCGGCGGGATTGATCGCCATGCTGCAGGACATCACCGAACGTCGCGCACTCGAGGCGCAACTCACCTGGCAGGCGTACCACGACCCGCTCACGAACCTCGCCAATCGCGCGCTGTTCCGTGAGCGCGTCAATCGCGCACTCAGTCAGCGCAGCGGCGAGCCTGGCAGCGTCGCGGTGCTTTTCCTCGACCTCGACAACTTCAAGACCATCAACGATTCGATGGGGCATGCCGTCGGCGACCAGCTGCTGTTCGAGGTTGGACGCCGACTGCTCAATGCGACGCGCGGCTGCGACACCGTCGCGCGCCTTGGTGGCGACGAGTTCGCGGTTCTGATCGACAACGTGCGCGCCGCCGGTGACTGCGTGCGCGTCGCCGAACGCATTCTCGAGTCGATGCAACAGCCCGTGCAGCTCGACGGCGCCGACGTCACCGTCAGCTCGAGCATCGGCATCGTGCGAGACGCGGGCACCGAGAGCGCAGACGACATCCTGCGCAATGCCGACGTCGCGATGTACAACGCGAAGCAGCGCGGCAAGGGGCGGCATTCGCTGTTCGAACCGGGCATGCACGACAAGGCGGTGGAGCGACTGCGCCTTCAAACCGATCTGCGCACGGCGATCGAGCAGAACGAGATCACGCTCATGTTCCAACCCATCGTCACCCTCGACGACGGACGCCCCTGCGGATTCGAGGCGCTGGCACGATGGACCCATCCGGAGTTCGGCAACGTGTCGCCGGGCACCTTCGTGCCGCTCGCTGAGGAAACGGGCATGATCGTGCCGCTGGGCTGCACCATTCTGCGCACTGCCTGTCGCGAGGCGGTACGCTGGAACGCCGTACCGGGCCTGACGAAGCCGATTGGATTGACGGTGAACCTCTCGGGCCGGCAGCTCGAGGAAACGACCGTCGTGTCGCACGTCCGCGACGCGCTCGCGGAGAGCGGCCTCGATCCGGCCCGCCTCACGCTCGAGATCACGGAAAGTGCGCTGGTGCACAACTCCGACACCATGCGCGAGCGCCTCTGCCAGCTGAAGGAGCTGGGCATCTCGCTGGCCATCGACGACTTCGGCACCGGCTACAGCTCGCTCAGCTACATCCAGCAGTTCCCGGTGGACGTGCTCAAGATCGACCGGAGCTTCGTGGAAGGTCTGGGACGTTCGACCGGTACCGACGCGGCGCTCGCACGCACGATCATCGCGCTGGGCGCATCGCTGCAGTTGCGCACCATCGCCGAAGGCATCGAGGTCGAAGCGCAGCGCGCGATCCTGCGTGAGCTCGGGTGCGAGTTCGGCCAGGGCTACCTGTACGCACGCCCCATGGCACCCGACGACGTGCCAGAGTGGCTCTCCGATGCACTCGGCATCACCCGGAGCACCCGACCGCCGTCTGCACCCATACGGCCGACACCGCGCACCACGCGGCGCGGCACCGGCGAAGTGGCGGCGATCAGCGCCTGACGGCGCGTTGGGCAGGAGCGAGGCGACTCCGTCCCTTCTTCGCCTTCGCCGCCATCTCGGCCACCGTCTGCTGATCGAGCAGCGTCGTGAGTTTGCCGCGCAGCGCCATCCAGCGCTCGTGCAGCGGGCAGGCTGACACGTCGGTGCACTTGCTGAGGCCCAGCACGCAACCGTGGAACGCCGCGCTGCCATCGGCAATCGCCGCGATCTCCGCCACCGGCGCGTCGAGCGCCTGCTTGCGAATGCGATAGCCGCCGCCGCGGCCCTTGGCGCTCTCCACGTAGCCATGCTGCGCGAATTTCTTCAGTACCTTCGCCAGATACGGTCCCGGCACCTCGAGGTGATGCGCCACGTCGCGATTGAGGCGAAACTCCATCGGCGTCATCGCCAGGTGGATGAGTGCTTGCAACGCATACTCCTGCGTTTTGCTGAAAAGCACGTGGGTTGGGACAGGGTGGAAGGGTCAGCACGACACGACGATCGCAACCGGACGCTGGACCCGATGGCTGGCAATGCTCACCCGACGAAGAGGCTGAACGCCCGCGCCGCCATGGCACACTGACGTTTCTCATGGACAGCCTTAGAATAATTTATTCTCACAAAAAGCAATACAACTGTTCAGTACGCCATGCGAATCGTCAGGGTGGTGTCACGGGTGATGACCACCGCGGCCTCGCTGAACCGGGGCGCCCGGAAGCGCGAACGCGCATCGTTGCTGACGCCGTACCCTTCCTTCGGGATGCCGACGAAGTTGCTGTCCATCCGCCCGTTGCCGTTGGCGTCGTGGTGCACCGCGGCGGCGTACGTGCCCGGCGGGACGATGAACACCACGATGGTTTCAGGCGCTCTGGGCTCGACGTCGACGTTGCCCGACGCGGTCGGTCCCGGGAACCCCGCGCCCGGCGCCGCGTGCAGTGCCGCGTGAATCACGCCACGCTTCTCAGCCCGCACGTCCAGCAGGCGCACGGTCACCTGAACCGTTGCAGGGGTCGGCGCCATGACAGCGAGCAGCAGCAGAAGCCCATACAGGTTTCGCACGTCGGGCATCCGCCGGTCGCAATGTGGATGAAGTGACCCTGCACGAGAATGCGGCGCCGTTTGGAATGGAGCCAGAGGCCCGGGTCGGTATCCTCGTTATCTTCGCGTGATGACGCGTCCAGCCACTCCCGTTCCCGTGCTTCGTTTCGCAACTGTTGCGGACGCAGCGGCACTTGCAGCGCTCGGCCGTCGAACGTTCACGGCGGCGTTCGGCGCGGACAACACCCCCGACGATCTGGCGAGTTTCCTCAACACGACGTACGGCGAACACATTCAGCAGGAAGAACTTGCGTCACCTCATCTGAGGTACTTTCTCGCGACCGCCGATGACGTGCCGGTGGCCTTCGCGCTGTTGAGAAGCGGGCGCCCGTCGCCGTTCATCGATGATCCCGCGGCCGTCGAACTGCAGCGCCTGTATGTCGACAGCGCGTTCCACGGTACCGGCCTCGCACAGCGCATGATGGATGAATGCGTGCGCATCGCGAGGGAGCGCGGCGCCAGCAGTCTCTTCCTTGGCGTGTGGGAGCGGAACGCGAAAGCCCTGCGCTTCTATGCCGCGCAGGGCTTCGTGCCGATCGGTGAGCAGGTGTTCACGGTTGGCAGTGACCCGCAGACCGACGTCGTGATGGTGCGGCAGCTGCGACGCTGACGCGCTTTGCGTCAGGGCTTGGTCCGCAGCGCGACGATGATGAACTGCCCCTTCGGCAGATGCTCCGCGACTTTTTCCTTGGCGGGCGCCGGTGATGGCACGGCGCTCACCACCACCGTCTTCCCGCCCGGTACCCGACGCGAGACCCGCGACACGGTGCCAAGGCCGAAGTCGCTGTGGAACGCGCCGTTGAAGTGCACGACGATCGCGCCATCGCGCCGCCCGCGCACGATCGACTCGGCCATCGTCTCGTCCTTCACGCACTGGGATTCGTAGAAGAGATCGGTCATCGGCCGTGCGCCAGGAGCTGCGGGTCCGGGAGCGCCACCGGCACCACCGTGGCCACCACCCATCACCGCGGCGAAGTTCTCGTAGTACTGATCCTTCGGGCACTGCAGGTCAGTCGCCACGAACGCGCGATCGCCTGTCGACAATGAATCCACGGCGACGAGGCCGCGGCGGCTGACGACGCCCGCGAGGCGCCGCGGGACGTTGGCGGCGATCACCGGCCATCCCTTCGCCTTGGCCAGCTCCACGAGCGGACGATAATCCGCGGCGTAATTCGGCCACGGCCGCGACTGCGCGACGAAGTCCGCCTCGCTCAGGCGACCGGCGAGGTAGGCATCCAGCAGCGGCTGCACGTCACGCTCGAACATTTCGAGTGACAGGATCACCTTCGCTCGACGCTCGCCGATGGCCGTAAGCAGCGCCAGCTCGGCGCGGTGCGACTCGTCGTCGTCGTGCATCTCGCCGAAGAACACGAAGTCCGCCCTGGCGGCGGCATCGGCCATCTGCGCGAATGGCACATTCCGGCCGGTAGCCGAAGCGACGACGCGCTGCGCCGGGTTGGCCGCGACACTGGCTGACGGCACTGGCGCCGTGACGACGGTAGTTCGCGCGCACGCCGCCAGCAGCAGCGGCAGCACGGCCGGACCGAGTCGTGCAAAACGAGGAGGCATCGAGCGCATGGCAGAGTGAGGAGAAACGACGGGAGCGAGTGGGCTCCGACCATGGGGTCTGACCCTGTGATCGCCGACCATGGGGTCTGACCCTGTCATCGGTATCCGACGAACCGCCTCAGCTGATCGGCGGTGCCACCTTCACGACCTTCCGGACCGAGACGCCCGGCACGTTGCCGTCCAGCAGCAGCTTGTTGAACGCCGGGACGTCCACCTGCTCGATCGTGTCGATCTCGCCGCGAACGGCGGCCCACTGCTGTTCGAGCTCGGCCAGGCGCTCGCGCGCGGCCTTCGTCAACACGGGATTGCCTTCGACCTGCCCCATCAGGAAGCCGAACTGGCCGTTGATGCCGTTGGCGAAGTTGATGATGTCCTGCCCGTTGGCGGCCTTGGTGGTGAGGCGCGGGTCCATGGTCTCGAGCCTCGTCACCAGCCCCTTCCCTGCCGCGCTGATCGCGGCGGCGTTGCTCGCCTCGCGCCCGCGTGTGAGCGCACCCTGTACCTGCGTGCGCGTGTCGCGCAACCGAAGCACGGCATCATGAATGTCGCGAATGCGTT
>JAYWIJ010000038.1:0-4892 GCA_043788935.1 Gemmatimonadaceae bacterium
TAGCAGGATGCTGAAAAAGTAGCCGGATTTCTGCCGGGCTGGCTCGATTCTTCCAGCGGTAGATGTCGACCCTTTTTGGAGCCGAGCCATGCGTGGAGCCGACGAGCCGCAGACGACCTTGTTCAGCTATGTGTCGGTCGAAGACCGCATTCCGGCCGACCATCCGCTGCGGACGATCCACGCGTTGGTGAATCCCATCCTCGCGGCGCTCTCGCCCAAGTTCGAGGCGTTGTACTCGAAGATGGGGCGCCCGTCGATCCCGCCGGAGCGCTTGCTGCGCGCCCTGCTGCTGCAGGTCCTCTACACCGTGCGCAGCGAGCGCCAGCTGATGGAGCAGCTCAATTACAACCTGCTGTTCCGCTGGTTCGTAGGGCTCAATCCCGATGACGCCGTCTGGGTGCCGACCGTGTTCAGCAAGAATCGGGATCGCCTGATCGACGGGCAGATTGCCGACGCCTTCATGGCCGAAGTGCTGCGCGCGGCGGACGAGCGCCGGTTGTTGTCGCACGAGCACTTTACCGTCGACGGCACGCTGCTCGAGGCGTGGGCGAGTCACAAGAGTGTGCGCCCGAAGGACGACCCGACGCCGCCCCGGTCCGACGGGGATCCGAAGAATCCGACGATCAACTTCCGCAACGAGAAACGGTCGAACGCGACGCATCAGTCGGTGACGGATCCGGACGCGCGCATTGCGCGCAAGAGCAACGGCACGGCGAGTATCCTCGGGCATCTCGGCAGCGTGCTGATGGACAATCGCCATGGCTTGATCGTCGCGACCGACGTGCGAGCGCCAGGGTACGAGGCGGAACGTGAGGCCGCCGTTGCGATGTTGCACACGCTCCCGCCGCGGCAGCGGCGACGCACGCTGGGCGCCGACAAAGGCTACGATAGTGCCACGTTCGTCGCCGGCACGCGGGCGTGCGGCGTCACCCCGCATGTTGCCCAAAACATCCATGCCCGCAAAGCCACGAGTGCCATCGATGATCGGACCACACGCCATGCCGGGTATGCGATCAGTCAGGTCAAACGGAAGCTCGTCGAAGAGGCGTTCGGGTGGGGCAAGACCATCGGTGGCCTGCGCAAACTGCATCAGCGAGGGCACGCCAGAGTGCGATGGCTGTTCGCCTTCACGAACGCGGCGTACAACCTCGTGCGGATGCGCACGCTCCTGCGCGTCGGAACCGCGACGTGACGGAGCTCGCGGGCGCACGATGCGCCCGGCACCGCGCGTCGCAGGTGGTGCACGGCGTGATGCCAGCGCTGCTGACGCGACCATCTGAGCGCCTTTCAACCGTTTTCGACCCGACTGTCGCCCGCAGAGTCACCGTATCAGGGCTACTCTGCGCATTTTCATCACCCTGCTAGCCGGCCGGTCGCCGATCGCGTTCGGGCTCAGGTATCAGCCGAGGCAGAGAGGCCGTAACTTTCACGCCTGCGCCGTGTTTTCCGCGCTCCCATTCCGCGTCCTCGTCGCCTGACAACTCCCGTGACCGCCACCGCTTCAGCAGCGTCGCTCGACCTGCTCGCCATCAACACGATCCGCACGTTGTCCATGGACGCCGTGCAGCAGGCGGAGTCGGGACATCCCGGCACACCGATGGCGCTCGCGCCGCTCGTGTACCGACTCTTCACGCATCACATGAAGCACGATCCTGCGGCGCCCGACTGGGCCGATCGCGATCGCTTCGTGCTCAGCGTCGGTCACGCGTCGATGGTGCTCTATTCGACGTTGCACCTGGCGGGCTACAAGCTGCCGCTCGACGAGATCATCAACTTCCGTCAGTGGGGCTCGCTCACGCCGGGACATCCGGAAGTGAAGCACACGGATGGTGTCGAGACGACCACGGGTCCACTCGGACAGGGCGTGGCGAACGCGGTCGGCATGGCGATGGCGGAGACGCTGCTCGCCGGCGCCACGAACACTGCTGAACACACCGTGGTCGATCACCACACGTACTTCATCGCCGGTGACGGCTGCCTGATGGAAGGCATCAGTCACGAAGCGGCGTCGCTCGCGGGTCATCTCAAGCTCGGCAAGCTGATCGGCTTCTACGACGACAACCGCATCACCATCGACGGCAGCACCGACCTCGCGCTGAGCGACGATGCCGCGAAGCGCTTCGAAGCGTATGGCTGGCAGGTGCTGCACATCGGCGACGTGAACGATCTCACGCAGATCGATGCCGCCATCGGCGCAGCCAAGGCCGACACCGAGCGTCCGACGATGGTGATCACACGCACCGTGATCGGATTCGGCAGCCCCAATCGCGCCGGCACGTCCAAGGCGCATGGCGAACCGCTCGGCCCCGAGGAAGTGATCCGCTCCAAGGATGCCCTGGGTTGGGTGTCGCACGAGCCCTTTTTCGTGCCCGACGAGGCGCGCACGCACTGGCTGTCACAGGTGTCGGCGCGTGCCGCGGCGCACACCGGGTGGAAGCGCGCGTTCGATGCGTTCCGCGCGGCGCATCCGGCGGAAGCGGCGGAGTTCCTGCGCCGACTCTCCGGCGACATGCCAGACGGATGGGAGTCGAAGCTGCCGGTGTTCACCGCCGAGAATGGTGCGATGGCGAGCCGCGCCGCGTCGGGACAGGTGCTGAACGCGATCGGCGGCACGATCCCCGAATTGATCGGCGGATCGGCAGACCTGACCGGGTCGAATCTCACCATTCGCAAGGGTGACCAGACGTACAGCGCCACCAGTCACAACGCACGCTACATCTATTACGGTGTGCGCGAGCATGCGATGGGCGCGATCATGAACGGCATGGCGCTGCATGCGGGCGTGGTGCCGTACGCCGGCACCTTCCTCGTGTTCAGCGACTACATGCGTCCGGCGATCCGTCTGGCCGCGCTGATGCACGTGCGCAGCATCTACGTGTTCACGCACGACTCGATCGGTCTTGGTGAGGACGGCCCGACGCATCAGCCCGTGGAGCATCTGACGGCGCTGCGATGCATCCCGAACCTGCTGGTGCTCCGCCCCGCCGATGCGACCGAAGTGGCCGAGTGCTGGCGCGTGGCGATCAATCATCGCACCGGACCGAGCGCGATCGCGTTGTCGCGCCAGAAGCTGCGGTTCCTGAACATCCCGGCCGAGACCGCGCGTGTCGGCGTGTCGAAGGGTGCGTATGTGTTGTCCGAGTCACCGACGCCGGCGAAGATCGTGCTGATGGCGACGGGCAGCGAAGTCGGTCTGGCGATGGACGTGCAGGCGGCGCTGGCCAAGGGCGGTGTGCCGGCCCGCGTCGTGAGCGTCCCGTCGATGGAGCTGTTCGAGGCTGCCGGTGAGGAGTACCGCTCGGGCGTGCTGCCGGCCGGCGTGCCGCGTCTGGCGATCGAGGCAGCGCATCCGCTGTCGTGGTGGAAGCTGGTCGGTGGTCATGGCGACGTCGTCGGCATCGATCATTTCGGGGCATCGGCGCCGTTCGATCGGGTGTATCGTGAGTTTGGGCTCAGTGTCGAGGCGATCCTCGCGCGGGCGATGGCGCTGGTCAGCTGACGTTCGTCGGGTCGGGCTTCGGTTCGATCGAGAGTTGCTGAAAGATCGGCTCACACGGAGTCGCGGGGGCACGGAGGCACAGCGAACGGCTGGGGGAACTGCGTCGAGTGGCGTGGTTCCTTTCTCTTTATGCACTCTCGCGCTCTCGCGGTTTGCCATCCCCCCTTGCCCTCTGTTCCTCCGCGCGAGCGCCGTTTCGTTCCGCCGCAGAGAAGATCATCATCGTGTCATCCAGAGCGTATTGCGAAGATTTACGGTGTTCCCCCGTTGACGAGTGCGCTGCAGTGGTGTGGATTGTTGGCGTTCACCTCGACGTATCACGGGTCACCCTGCGCACGACGGAACGGCATGAATACGATCGCGCTCGCAGTGCCTGTGGTCGTCGGACTCGAGGTCGCCGCCGCGTGCGGACTGGCCTGGCTGTGCTGGCGACTCGCCGAGCGACGCAACCTGCAGGCGCTGCGCGACATCGCCCGCGCGTTTCTGGCGCTGGGTGCCGCGGCGCTGATTCAGCTCTTCGATGGCGGCATGGGGGCAGGCACGATCGCGACGCGCGAATTTCTGCGCTCACTGTCGATCTGGCTCTATCTCGGGTTCATGATCCTCGGTGCTGCGCAGTTGGCAACGAACAATTTCGTCACCGACCGGGTGCGCCGGGATGCCGTGCTGGGTGCAGCGATATCGGCGCTGTTGTCATCGGGCATCACGTTCATCGCCGTCGGCGATCCTGTAATGCAGGATCTGATTGCCAACGCGCTGCGCGCCGGTGGGACGGCTGTGGCCTGTCTGATCATCGCACGGGTCGTGTCACGTGCGCCAGCACCACCGACGATGGTGCTGGGTGCGAGCGTGGTGCGGGTGGCGCTCACCATCGTCACGATTCTCGCGGCGGTGCGGGCCGGCATCGCGATGTTTCACGGCTTCGGGCAGCTCGGGCGTGCGGTGCAGTGGCAGCCGCTGCTCACGGTGGAGTTTCTGGCGCATTGCGCGCTCTGCATGGGCCTCCTGATCTGGATTCTCGATCGGGACTGGGCGCTGGCCGATGCATCGATGCAATCGGCCGAACATCGTGCCGCGAGCGATGCGCTGACCGGCCTGCCGAATCGCACCATCGTGATGGATCGTCTCGAGATGGCCATCGCGTCGGCACAGCGCAGTTCCACGCTGGTCGGTGTGCTCTACATCGACCTCGATGAGTTCAAGGAGGTGAACGATCGCTACGGGCATGCTGCTGGTGACGCCGTGCTGCGCGCCGTCGGCACGCGCCTGCAGCAGTTGCTGCGCGCGTCGGACACCGTGGGGCGGATCGGCGGCGACGAGTTCGTGGCGATCTCGCCGTTCCTGCGCAGCGCAGCCGACCTCGATGTGGTCGTGCAGAAGGTACGCGAGGCGC
>JAYWIJ010000039.1:0-4871 GCA_043788935.1 Gemmatimonadaceae bacterium
TGCATTCCCGGCACCGAGATTCGTGCTGCGCGCGATCACGATGTGCAGGATGCGCCGCTCGGGCTGCGGACCCTTCGACAGCAGGGGCAACACCTGCGCGTTGTCGCGCACGAGCGTTACAGACTTCTCACCCACACGCTCGGCCAAACGCTTGTTTGCCGTGTCGCCGACCACGGTGCGCAGGCGCGCCAGATCCACCTGTGCAGTGCGCGGCAGTCCGAGGCCCGCCTTCGCGAACAGGATACGACGCACGGCGTCGTCGATACGCGCCGCCGGAATGCGACCTTCACGAACACCTGACACGACGGCATCAATCGTTTCGGTGACGTTCTCCGGCTGGATCAACACATCGGTGGCAGCTCCACCGAATCGAGTCGCGCGCGTGACGCCGTCACCACCGGAAAGGCGAGATGCGAGTTGATGTCGGTGTCACCGTGCCCCGGAAAATGTTTACCGGTCGCCATCATCCCGTTGTCCTGCACACCGCGCACGAACGCAGCGCCCAGTCGACTCACCCACGCGGGGTCCGTGCCGAAGCTGCGAACGTTGATCACCGGATTGGCCGCGTTGTTGTTCACGTCCAGCACCGGCCCATACACGATGTGGATGCCCAGTGCGCGGCCTTCGACCGCCGTGGCTCGTCCGTAGGCGTACGCCAGCGCGGTGTCACGCGTGGCACCGAGCGCCATCAGCGGTGGGAAGTTGGTGGCGCCGCCGAGATCGATGGCGTTCAGCAGGAAAAACCCACCGGACGCGCGGAAGCCGGCGCCTGCCTCGAGATCGGCACCGACCAGCATCGGCACGCGCGCCAGCTTCTGCATCGCGTTGAGCTTGGCGGCCATTTCCATCGGGCTGCCGATGGACATCGTGAAGCCACCCACCTGGTCGGTCACGATCCAGCGGTTGATTCGCGTCCACGACGAATCGGACGTCGAGACGTAATCGGCGAAGACGCTGGGCCACAGCATCTGCCCCACCTTCTGGCGGAGCGACATCGAAGACAGTGTCGTGCGGACCCACGCACTGTCCCGCGCCACCACGCGCTGCTGCGCCATAGCCAGGCCAGGCAGGAAGAGCGCGGTGACGACGGCGGTGCGAAGGCAGGTGCGCATCAGTGTGTGATCGTCCCCTGCTTGGTGGTGTCGATCTCGGCGGTGTCGCCCGTCCGGAACAGGAACGACCCCATGTTCTTCACGAGAAACTGGCGCGACTGCGGATCCATCACGTTCAGTCCGTAGTGATTGATCAGCATGGTCTGCTGCTTGAGCCAGTCGCCCCAGCACACCTGACAGATTTCAGTCTGGACACGCTGCCCGATCGCGCCGGGAAACGGGGGACGCTCGAATCCTTCACGTGTGGTCGCACAGCGGCTGCAGGTCAGTTCGGGCACGGCGCACTCAGGTATGGGAATCGCCGGCGAGCGCCGACGGTAATCTGGAAAGATGATGCGGGCGAGCACCGGATGGCACTCGCCCGCGCAGCCTGCGGTGCGGGACGCGTCGGTCAGTCGCCGGCGGCGATCGCCTCGGTCGCCATGCCGTGCGCGTACTTCACTTCGGCCAGGCCGACGAGCGACAGCAGCTTGATGTACATCCAGCCGATGTCGAACTCGAACCAGCGATGCGAAAACTTCGCGGAGTGCGGATCGGCGTGGTGATTGTTGTGCAGCTCCTCGCCGGCGATCATGATGCCGATGGGGATGATGTTGCGACTTTCGTCCTTCACGTCGTGATTGCGGTACCCGAGTGCATGACCGACGCCGTTGATGATGCCGGCGGCCCAGAACGGAATCCAGATCATCTGCAGGCCCCAGACGATGGCGCCGACGAAGAAGCCGAACAGATACAGGTCCACCGCCAGCATCACGAGAATGCCGAGCGAGCTGTGACGCGTGAGCAGGTGTCGTTCGATCCAGTCGGAGGGCGTCCCCTTGCCGTACTTCTCGAGAATCCCCGGCTGCTGCACGGTCTTGCGATAGTAGAACGCGCCCTTGATCAGGATGTTGCGCAATCCTTCCACCACCGGTGAATGCGGATCGCCTTCACGATCGGCGAATGCGTGATGCTTGCGATGGCAGGCCACCCATTCCTTCGTGACCGTCGCAGTGCTCATCCACAGCCAGAGGCGCATCGGCAGTGAGACGAGATACGGGAATCGCACACCGCGATGGGTCTGTTCGCGGTGCAGGAACAGCGTCACGCAGATGTTCGTCAGGTGACCGGCGATGAGCACGAAGACCACGGGCATCCACCATTCACGTGCAAGACTCGCAAAACCGGGCATTCCAGCAGCACTCCTCGGGACTCGGGGTTCCGGACCCCGTCAGTGCGACGGCGTCCGCGATCAGCGCCCTCCATGCTCGCAGAGGGTTGCTCTTCGCAAGATAGGGTGCATGACCGGGGGCACGACACTCCGGAAAACGCCTGACGGTGTGCTGCTGCCGGGCGGCTGCCCATGCCGACAGGCCCGGATGCATGGCATGACGGCGCTTCCTGCGAACGGTGTCGCAGGGCGCAAGCCGGATTGCACAACGCCAATTTTTGCCGAGTCGCTCGCGAGCACGTTCAGGTAACGGACCGCCGTCACCGCCACGCGGCGTTCAGCGATGTAAACGCTTGAACGGCAATCGCTTACGGCAATCACGCCACGCTTGGTGGCGTCGTGGCCGCGTGCATCCAGGCAAGTGCAGGGCGCCTGTCTGTCACAATTTCTTACACCAACGGCGATTCGTGCCGGTGGCACGATACGCGATATGGAAGGGATCGCTGAGACTCGGCCGATGCTGCCGGGTCGCCGTGATCGATGCACCGGGCGGTGTGGCGATCGCGACAACGACTCCGCCCTCCAATGGACCTCTCAATGCGTATTGCTCGCCTCGCGACATTTGCCGCGACCATCGCCTTCCCCGCGCTGGTGCAGGCCCAGACGACGGCCAACGTCGCGGCGACCGCCAGCGTCGTCACGCCCCTCGTGGTGACCGGTACTGCCCCGCTTGCGTTCGGCAACGTGTTCCAGGGCGTGAACAAGACCGTGACGGCCATCGACGCGACCAGCGGTCGCTTCGGCATCACGGGCTTCGGCACGTCGCAGGTTGCACTGACCTTCACGCTCCCGACCGACCTGACCAGCGGCGCGAACAACCTGCCGATCGACTCGTGGGACGTGCGCTCGAACGGCACCAACGCCACCGCAGGCTCCACGGCGTTCGCGGTGACCAGCGGATCGCCGGCGCTGCGGAATCTCGTCGCGAACAATCTCTTCCTGTTCGTCGGTGGTCGTGTGGTGCCGGGCGCAACCCAGGCCGCCGGTTCGTACAGCGGCTCGATCGTGCTCGCCGCGGCCTACACCGGCCTGTAAGCAACCATCGACATGACCATGCGTAATCATCTTCTCACGGCCCTCGTCGGTGTGGTTGCCGCCACGGCAGCCCAGGCGCAGACCTCGGCATCGATTCAGGCCACCGCCACGGTCGTCACCCCGCTCAGCGTCACGGGCACTGCACCGCTCGCGTTCGGCAACGTGTTTCAGGGCGTGAACAAAAGCGTCACGGCAATCGACGCAGGCAGCGGCCGTTTCAGCATCGTCGGATTTCAGGCGTCGCAGGTCGCCATGACGTTCACGCTGCCGTCCACGCTGGCGAGCGGTGCGAACAGCATGCCGATCAGCACCTATGACGTGCAGGTGAACGGCACCAACAGCACCGCAGGCACGACCTCGCTCACCGTCGTCAGCGGCACACCGGTGAACTCGAATCTCGTGTCTGGTTCACTCTTCGTGTTCGTCGGTGGCACCGTTGCCCCCGGCGCCGCGCAGGCGGCCGGTGTCTACACCGGATCCATCGTTCTCTCGGCTGCTTACACAGGGCTGTGAGCATGATTCTGGGCACCGTGATCCGGCGTCTCACCGCCGTGCTGCTCGCCATGGCCTGTGCCGGTACTGCGCTCCATGCGCAGTCCGGGACGACCACGGCGAATGCCACGATGGTGACGCCGGTCACGGTGACCGGATTGGCCGCGCTCGATTTCGGTAACGTCCTGCGAGGTGTCACTCGCTCCGTGGCGTGGAACGACGCGACCAGTGGTCGCTTTCGCGTCAACGGTCTGGGCACGTCGCAGCTGGCGATCACCTTCACGCTGCCGTCCACGCTTAGCAACGGCTTCAGCACCATGCCCATCGACACGTATCGCATACGCGTCAATGGGACCAACACGACGCCTACCGCCAACAACATCGGCGTGACGAGCGGCGTGCCGTTCACACGCAGTCTGGAGGCGGGACAGCTCTGGTTCTGGCTCGGCGCGCGTGTACAGCCGTCTGCCACCCAGGCACCCGGCGTCTATGCCTCACCTGTCGTGCTCACGGCCGCCTACACCGGGGTCTGAGCGTCCCTCAACGGACCGGCGTCGACGGACGCCACCGGTGACCCTGTCTGACCTGCATCGCTGACCACCCGCAACGATGTGTCATCCGCACCACTCCATCCGACTGCTGGCTGCCTTCGCCGCACTGAGCCTCGCCGCGCACCGCGCCGAGGCTCAGGCGGTTGCCGTGCGGCCCATCCAGAACCTGTCATTCGGGTTCCTGCTGCCGGGCGTTGCCACCACCATCGATGCCGCGCAGCTCTCACGCAGCGGGCAGATCGAGGTGTCCGCCGCCATCGGTACGACCTTCCAGATCCGCTTCACCCTGCCGGCCGCGATGAGCGGTGCCGGGACCACGCTGCCGCTCGCGTTCGGCAACAACAGCGCGGGCGTTGCCGCGGCGTCGAATCCGGCGAACCTGATCCGCTTCAATCCCAACGCGACCACGCGTTTTCAGATGGTCACCACGACTCGCGCCACGTTCTTCCTCGGCGGGCAGGCACGCCCGCG
>JAYWIJ010000040.1:0-4851 GCA_043788935.1 Gemmatimonadaceae bacterium
CGTGTCAGTCAGCAGTGCGGACATCGCGGACGGCGAGCACCGCCGATACGAGCGCGACGAGCGCAAAAATCAGCGCCACACCGAGTGCCAGCACGCTGAAACCGTGCAGGCGCCCAAACTCCATCCGCAGTGGATCCGTGGTGGCCAGCGCCTCGATGTTCGGTCCGATCTTCACGCGCAGCGCGGCGATCTTCGGCCCGATGATCGCCTGTGCGACGAGACAACCAATGACGGTGCCGGCGGCGCCGATGCGTCGCGCCAGCATCTTCGGGGCGCCGCGCGCGGCGAGCACCATCGATGCGGTTCCCACGACGATGCCGGCGAGGAACAGAACCGGCAGCACCTGACCGACGAGTGCACCAGCCAACGCTCGTGTCGGCAGCACACGGAAGGCCGCGGGTGCCACCGTGGTGATGACGATCAGCGATGCCCCGCCCCACATCGCCAGAAGAATCACGCTGACCAGCGCGCGCCCGAGGTTGCGCGTGGCGGCACCGGCGGGATCGGCCGCATCATGCGCGTCGCGACTCTTCACGGCCTGCACCGCAGCGGCTGTAGCCCCCATCAGGATGTCGCTCCACGCGGCCTGGCGAGGCCTGCGAGAAATGGATTCGTCTGCACCTCGACGGCGACCGTCGTCGACGGACCATGCCCCGGATGCAGCGTGAGGTGGGCCGGCCACTCGGTGACGCGGGCGAGCGAGCGCTGCATCGCGGCGGGATCACTGAGCGGCAGGTCGGTGCGGCCGATCGAGCCGGCGAAGACGACGTCGCCGATGAACACATCGCGATCACCCACGAGCGCCACATGTCCCGGGGCGTGGCCTGGCAGATGTATGACGCGGAAGGAGTGTGCACCCAGCGACACGGCATCGTCTTCCGCCCACCCTCGATCCGGCGCTGGTGGTGCCTCGATCGCGATGCCGTACGCGCGTCCCTGCATCACGACGTTGTCGTACAGCGGACGGTCGGCGGCGTGCAGCCAGATGGGCGCATGCGGGAATACGCGACGAATGCCGGCGATGCCGCCGACGTGATCGAGATGGCCATGCGTGATCCAGATCGACTCGAGCGCGACGCCCACCCCTGCCAGCCGCGCACCGAGTTCATCACCCTCCGCTCCCGGATCGACGATGGCGGCGCGCTGGGTGTCGTCGTCGATCAGCAGATAGGCATTCGCCTGAAACGGGCCGACGGGGACGGCCTCGATGCGCAGCGCCATCAGGCCACCGGCTCCATGTCGTCCGAAGGGATCATGACCGGTGCCACGGCATTGTCGAGCATCGGCGACTCACCGATGCCATGATGCGCGAGCCAGCGCTCCGCCTCGAGGGCTGCCATACAGCCGGTGCCGGCGGAGGTGATGGCCTGGCGGTAATAGTCGTCGATCGAGTCACCCGCGGCGAAGACACCGGGCACATTGGTGACGGTGCGCCACGACGAAACCTTGATGTAGTTGAAGGGTGTGAGCTCGAGCTGACCGCCAAGGAACGCGGTGTTCGGGGCGTGGCCGATGGCGACGAACAGCCCGCCGACGTCGACGGTGGACTGCGCGCCGTTCACCGTGTCGGTGAGCTGCAAGCCAGTGATCTCGCTGTCGCCGAGCACCTCGGTAACGGTGGCATTCCAGATCACGCGCACCTTCGGGTGGTTGAGCACGCGATCGGCCATCACCTTCGAGGCGCGGAACTTGTCGCGGCGATGGATGACGATCACTTCACTCGCGAACTTCGTGAGGTAGAGCGTTTCTTCCATGGCGGTATCGCCCCCACCAACGACGGCGAGGCGCTTGTTGCGATAGTGCGGCAGCGCGCCGTCACAGACGGCACAGGCCGAAACACCGCCGCCGCTCTTGGCAAGCCGGATTTCGTTGTCGAGACCGATCCACCGCGCCGACGCGCCCGTGGCCACGATGACGCTGTGCGCGGTGATCGGAGCGCTGTAGTTCGGCGTGAGCGTGAACGGCTGCCGGGAGAAGTCCACCGATCGCACCAATTCGGAGATGACGCGTGTCCCGTAGTGCTCGGCCTGTTCCTTCATCCTCGCCATCAGATCAGGTCCCGTGATGGCGGTCGGGAACCCGGGGAAGTTCTCGATCTCGGTGGTCAGCATGAGCTGTCCGCCGGGAAGTTCAGTACCGACCGGCTCACCTTCGAACACGATGGGATTGAGGCTTGCGCGGGCGGCGTAGATCGCGGCGGTCCACGCAGCGGGGCCGGAGCCGATGATCGCGATGGCTTCCGTGGCAGAGACGGACATGCAGAGGTGCTCGGGTGAGTGGGCCGGAAAGGCTTGGCGCACGCTGCTGGAGCGGGCCGGTCGGCACGGTTGAATCTAAGGCAATCGCGTGCGGGAAGGCCGGCCTCGGCCAGCAGGGTCAGCGTGCGGTGCCGGTCCTCAGCGCGGCGAGCGCGCCGTGACAGTGCGAGACGGAGGCGACGAGCACCGAGAGCGCCGCACGACCCTCGGCGCCGCGGAGGGCGGAGTCCGCCCGCACCGCGTCGGCGGCGTCGAACATGCCGACGCCGTAAAGCCGGTGTGTCGTGTGAAAAAGCGCGACGACGTCGTATGGTGCCCCCAGTCGCTCCGCCTCCATCGCGGCGCGGCTCACCGACGCTGGCAGGGTCCAGTCGCGTGGGCCACGGGTCTCCGGACATCGCGGCGGCTCGATGCAGTTGATCGGGCACATCCAGGTCGCGAACGACGCGTAGTGCGCGAGGTCTGGTGCCGTGCGCTGCCACGGCGTCTCCGGCAGCGAGGTGAGCGGAACGCGCTGCACGCCCTGCTCCGGTCGATGGACACGCATCCGGGCGGCGACCCAGTCGGCCAGCAGGTGTGGCATCAGCGGCGACGGCACGACGGCATCGCGCATCGCGTCGACCGGCGCATCGATGGCGCGTGCGAACCAGTGATCGAAGAACGGAGACCAGTCGCCGGTGACGATTCCGAGCGGGAGATCGCGATACACGTCACCGCTGAGTGCTGCCGGATCATCGTGGCCTGCGCGTCGCACTCGCCAGCCGTGCTGCGCCATGGCACCATCATCCGCACGCGCGATGGCGCCCGCCAATTGCGCGACGGTGCAGTCCGGATCGCGATCGACGACGACGATCCGCTCGACGCTCATGACGCCCGCCGATCGCGCTCGCGCCAGTTGCCGGACGTAGTAGCCACCGTAGCACCCGCCGCCGCAGACGACGATGGTGCCGTATCTCACGTCCGGATGTGTCGTCCGCCGTCCACGATGATGACCTCACCGGTGACGTATGACGCCTCGCAGAGATATACGACGGCCTGCGCCACATCGTCGCCGCTGCCGAGTCGCTGCAGCGGCGTGGTGGCGCTGAGTCGGGTGGCGACCTGTTCGTCCCACTCGTCGGGCAGCAACACGGCACCCGGTGCAACAGCATTGACGCGGATGTCGGGGGCCAGTGCGCGCGCCAACCCGCGCGTCATCTGCACGACACCGGATTTCGTGATCGCGTGTGGCACGTAGGCGGGCCACGTCTCATACGCTGCGAGATCGGCAATGTTGACGATCACACCGCCATGTTCCCGCAACAACGGCGCCGCGGCCTGCGCCACGAAGAATGGTGCACGCAGGTTGAGGTGGAACATCGCATCCCATTGCGCGACAGTGACTTCGCCGATCGGCGTGCGAACCATCATCGCCGCCGAGTTGACGAGGATGTCGAGTGCGCCGAGGGCATCGTGCGCACGCTGTGGCAGCGCCAGCGCGGCCTCAGCGTCGGACAGATCACACTGCAGCGTCGATACACGCACGCCCAAGCCGCGCAGTTCGTCCGCGGTCTGTGCCGCTTCCGCCGCGCCACTGTTGAAGTGCAGCACGATGTCGGCACCGCGCGACGCGAGTGCGTGCGCGATGGCTTTTCCCACGCGCCGCGCACCGCCCGTGACGAGCGCGACGCGGCCGTGCAGCGAGGTCACGTGACCGCACCGCGTTCGGCAGATCGCGTACGCCACTGCACCGCGCGTTCGATCTGCGCATCCATCCACGGCGCCGGCACATGCATGGAGCCGAGCGGGCGGAATCCGTCGAGTGCACCATGCCAGTCGGAACCGCCACTCTTCAGCAACCCGAAGTGATCGCAGAGCGTGGCGATGCGCGCGACATCCTCGCTGTTGTGACTCGGGTGCCGCACTTCCACGCCGTCGAGTCCGAGCGCAGCAAATCGACCGATGCGGTCTCGGTTGCCTTCGCCCTGCGGATGTGCCCAGATCGCGACGCCACCGGCATCATGAATCAGCGAGATGCCCTCTTCCAGCTCCAGACGCAGCTTGCCCACATTCGCGGGCTTCCCATCACCGAGCCAGCGATCGAATGCGTCGCGGAGATCGCGAACCCACCCACCGGCAACGAGCGCGCGCGCCACATGCGGTCGTCCGACGGCACCGCCGGCCGCCTGCGCCTGCACCATGTCCATGGTCACGGGCATGCCGAGCGTGTTGAGCTTCTCGACCATCGTCGCAGCCCGCTCCACGCGCGCGGCTTGCACGGCCACGAGCCGGCCGGCAAGGACACCGGTGGTGGCGAGGTGGAGGCCGAGCAGATGGATTTCGCGGTTTCCATCGATGGTACTCAGCTCGATGCCATGTACGAGGTGAATGCCCATCGCGTCGGCGGCTGCCTGCGCTGCCGGCAGGCCGTCGAGCGTGTCGTGGTCGGTGACGGCGACCGACTGCAGGTCAGCGGCCTTGGCCAGCGCGACGAGTTCCTCGGGCGTCGCCCGGCCGTCGGACGCCGTGGTGTGCGCATGCAAGTCCACGTACGGCCCTTGCGGAGCCGCGGGCACGGTCACGAGCGGTATCCGCCCTCGGGCGACCTGACGCT
>JAYWIJ010000041.1:0-4814 GCA_043788935.1 Gemmatimonadaceae bacterium
TGCTCGTGATGTCCGCCACCATCGACGGTGCTCGTGTGGCCACGCTGCTCGGTAACGCGCCAGTCATCACCAGCAGCGGTCGCACCTTTCCCGTCACGACCTCGTTCGCACCACCACGCACCGGTCAGCGCATGGAAGAGGCGACCGTCGCCGCAGTGCGTACGGCACTCGCCGAGCATGACGGCGACGTTTTGGTGTTCCTGCCGGGTGCACGCGAAATCCGTCGCGTGGCAACGATGCTGAGCGGCAGCGTGCCGCCCACCGTCGACCTCTGGCCGCTGTTCGGGATGCTCGACGCCGCCGCACAGGACGCCGCCATCGCGCCCGCACCGGCGGGACGGCGCAAGGTCGTGATCGCAAGCGCGGTCGCCGAGACATCGCTCACCATCGAAGGCGTGCGCTTCGTGGTGGACAGCGGCTGGTCGCGCGTGCCGCGCTATTCGGCACGCACGGGCATGACGCGGCTCGAGACGGTGCGCGTGTCGCGCGCCAGCGCCGACCAGCGCCGCGGCCGCGCCGGTCGTGTGGCGCCGGGTCACTGCATTCGGTGCTGGCACGACCATGAGGATGCCGCCCTGCGCGCGCACGGCTCGGCCGAAATTCTCGATGCGGATCTCGCACCGCTGGCCCTCGATCTCGCTGGAGCCGGCATCGAGCGCGCCGACGAACTGGCGTGGCTCGACACGCCGCCAGCGCCCGCGTTCGCACAGGCGCGCACGCTGCTCAGCGCACTCGGCGCACTGGATGCAGCAGGCCGCCTCTCGCCGCATGGCCGGGCGATGTCGGAACTGGGCGTGCACCCTCGCATCGCGCACATGCTGCTCGGTGCGCGCCGTCGTGATGCCACGGCGCTCGCCTGCGACGTCGCCGCGATTCTGGAGGAGCGTGATCCCGTGCGCGCACTCGATGCGCGACTGCTCGATCCCGATCTCGCACTGCGCGTCGACGCGCTCCGCAGTGGTCGACGCGCATTGCCCGCCGGACTCGCGCTGGATGACGGTGCGCTGGCGCGCTGCCGCGAAACCGCCCGCACGCTGCGCGATCGCATGAACGTGCGCCGCGCGGACGAGCACACGCAGGACGATCACAGCGAACTGGGTGCCCTGATCGCGCTTGCGTATCCTGATCGCATCGCTCGCCGTCGCGACGGCACGGGTGCGCGCTACCTGATGCGCAATGGCAGCGGCACGTTCGTGCGCGATCAAGGGTCTACGCTGGCACGCGAGGAATGGATTGCCTGCGCCACGCTCGATGACGCGGGACGCGACGCAACGGTGCAACTGGCGGCACCGATCGATGCTGCCACGGTGCGTGAACTCTTCGCCGAACAGATCACGCGACGCCGCGACGTCACCGCCGACGCCGATACCGGCAAGGTCCGTGGCACGAGCATCGAGTCACTGGGCGCAATCACAGTCGTCGAGCGCGTCGCCGACGACGTAACGGCGCAGGAACGTGCCGACGCGCTGCGCACGCTGATCAGCGACGGATGGCCCGACGCGCTGCCATGGTCGGATGGCGCGGCAAAGCTGCGCGCGCGCCTGGCGTTCATGCATCATAACGACGCGCGCTGGCCCGACGTCAGCGACGAGGTACTGCGTGCCGACATGGCAGCGTGGCTCGAGCCCGCACTCGACGGCGCACGATCACTCGACGACGTGCGACGCGCCGATCTCGGAGCGCTGCTGCTGGAACGTGTGGAGTGGTCGCTGCGCGCCACACTCGACCGGCTCGCACCGACACACATTGCCGTACCCAGCGGCTCGCGGATTCCCGTGGATTACGGCGATTCTGCCGCGCCGGTGCTGGCAGTGCGACTGCAGGAACTCTTCGGATCGCGCGAGACGCCCTCGGTGCTCGATGGTCGTGTGCCACTCGTGATCCACCTGTTGTCACCAGCGCACCGTCCCGTGCAGGTCACGCGCGATCTGCCTGGCTTCTGGCGCAGCAGTTACGCCGATGTGCGCAAGGATCTGCGCGGTCGCTATCCGCGTCACTCGTGGCCCGAAGACCCGCTCTCCGCGACACCCACGCACCGCGCCAAGCCGCGCGGTACCTGACCGTCAGGGCGCGGGTGCCGTCTCCGCAGGGGCATCGCGCCATCCCGCCGTGCGATGGCTGCTGTCACAGAACGGTTTCCGTTGCGACAGCCCGCACCGGCAGAGCGCGATCCGGTCGTCGCACACGATCGTGGTGCCGTCGGCATCGAGCACCGTCACGCTACCGCGAAGAAACAGCGGTCCATGTCGCGCCACGCGCACATCGATTGCAGCAGGCGCCTCGACGGCGTTTGGTTCTCCACTTCGCCGAGTGGCATGCAGCGCACCCGTCGGGCAGCCCGCCACGACCTGCAGCAGCGCGTCAGTGGCTGCGGCATCGGGCTGCACCCACGGCCGCGCTGCGGTGTTGAATACCGCCGGCAGAGAGCGCACACAGTGCGCATCGTGGATGCAGCGTGTGGCGTCGAAAGTGACCGTCACTTCGTGGCCTTCGTACCGATGGAGCTTGCCGGTCATCGCGGCGTCAACCTGACGTGAGGAGCCGGCACGCGACGGTCGTGCATGGAGTCAGGTCGTCGCAATGCGGCGCGCAGCCGCAGGACGCTGCCGGCGGAGTGTGCGCTCCCATGCGGCAGCGCCAATCGCGGCAGCCACGGGAATCAGTGCCCACGAGGTGCCCCAGTACCACGTCGGGGCGGCAGCCCAGCGGATGGCGCCCATGAACACGGCGCAAGCGAGTCCGATGGTCGCCATCATCAGCGCGTGCCCCTTCAGGTGATCCTCGGCCAGCCGGGCAGTGATCCAGCCGGCGAACGCCGTCGTCACGAGCGTGACCGACAGCATCACGAACAGCGCCACGCTGTGCGTCGTGCGCCCCTGCGCGTCGAATGCATCGGGAAAGGCGCCGGGTGTGACGGCAGCGGCGGCGTAGAGGCCCAAGCCCATGAACAGCAGGCCGAGACCGATCGAGGACAGACTTCGCATGACATACTCCGGATGAGGCTCTCCGAGCGAAGCTATCCGGGGTCACGTAACCGGCAAGACGCGCTGGGTCAGCTACTGCGCAAGAAAAAGGCGCGCAGCCCGTCGAAGTCGAAGGCCAGCACCTCAGCAGGCCCGAGGCTGGCCGGCACCGCCACCGGGTTGGTGCCGTCCTCGTGCGTCGTGTGCAGCACTCCGCCATCCAGCCGCCAGCGCAGCGAGATGCGCAGCGCGGCATCGGCTGTCGGGATCAGGTATGTAAGGCTGCCGTCGGGTGCGAAGTGCATTTGCGTCCCGGGCTGGATTTCCAGAGGCGCGACGCAGCGCACCAATTGCCAGATGCCGAGCAGCGATTCGGTGGTGAGGGCAGTCGCAGTCATGACACAGGCTACTGCAGACGGCCGAACTGTGACAACGCCGTGACCGTCGTCAGCGCCCCTCGGCCGTCCGGGAGAGCGGCCGGTCGATCAGCGACTCCTTGGGCGTGACCGAGGGGCGCGTCGGCAGCTCGAACGTCTTGTCGTCTGCCTCGTCGGTGGCCATGTACGCCAGCTTCCGGATCGCGGTGCGGCGGGCGCGCTGCCGGCGGCGCCCACGAGCCACGACACCCGCCGCGCCGCCGATGATGGCGCCGATGAGGCTGGTCATGAGGAGCGTCGTGAAGAGCAGCAGCGGATCGGCTTCAGCCGGCATGCGGAGGTGCCCATCCACCAGATACGTCCCGATCAGCAGTGACACCATGCTGGTCAGGCCGGCTAGCACGGCACCCACCACCACCCCCCACAGCAACGGCATGCGACGCACGGTGTCGTAGCCGCCGTACGCGACCAACGCGAAGCTCACCGGCACCCAGTAGAGACGATTGATGCCGCTCTCGATCGCAAGGTAATACGAAGCGAACTCGAGCACTAGCATCACAAGGAGCACGGCCAGCATTCGCATGCCATACCGTGCAATCCAGAGCGTCATCGGTCACCTCCGCATACCCGAACAGCCAGTGGCATCCAAAGGCTGGACAGTAGCGTCGTACCGTGATTGTCGTTTCGCAAAAGTGGTTCAGAACCGAGGATGTGCCATGTTGCCGTACGAACGTCGAAGAACAGATGCACTCATCGCGCCACAGCCATCACGGCAGCCGCGTGCGACGGGCGCGTGCCTCCGTCCAGTGAACACGCGCCGGACAGCCTGGCGTCACACCGGGAGCGTGGTCGGAAAGGAGATCGACACCGGTGCCCCGTCGCAGACGAAGGCCGACCAGGGCGAGCCCTGCAATGCCTCCGACCATTCCGGCCCGTAGACGCGGGGCACGTCACACCGGAACTCGATTGCGGCGTCCTCCCAGACACGCCAGCGGTCGTGCGACACCACGTACTCCACCGTGCGCCCGGATCGCTGCGGGGTGTATCCGCGGTAGTGCTCGGTGATGAAGCCCGTCGGTCCGTCCGGGTCGATGGGGACCGAGGGTCCCGCCACGCTTGCGCTGAGCCGCTGCCAGGCGCCCGCCTGGTACCACTCGTATCGCAGCGCACCGCCCCCCTCCGATATCTCGATCTGATGGCGCATGCGAACCGCCTGGTACGGTTCGTTGTAGGCAAGCCGCGCCGTCCAGGCGATGGCCGGACGCGGAACGAGTTCGCGCACGAACACGACGCCTCGCATCCACGTGCCGTTCACCTTCCGCCGCACGTACGCACGCAGGTTCACTTCGTCGAAGTCACGATGAAACGGCACCGGAATGCCGAGCAGACGGGTGTCGAGAAAGCGAAAGCCCACCATGCTGACGAGGGCGCGACCGTCGAGCAGGTCGAGTTCCGTGCCACGCGGCACGTAGCG
>JAYWIJ010000042.1:0-18446 GCA_043788935.1 Gemmatimonadaceae bacterium
GTGCGCGATGGCATTGCCTACTCGGCGCAGGGTGGCGCGGGCACGGTGCTGGTGGACGTCGGCAATGGCAAGTACGGCGGAAGCATCGAACACCCGAAGCTGATCAGCGTCTTCCCGATCAATTCGGGCCACGAGATCTATCCGTACGTGCAGCAGAGCACCGGCAAGACGTATCTGTTCATCGGTGATGAGGAGATGAACCGCGCCGGCCGCGTCTGGGAAGGCACGAACTACGGGCCGACGCTCGGCCAGTCCGGCGGTGTCGCACAGACGTCGGGTGGCTACGTGCACATCGTCGATGCCACCGACCCGATGAACATGAAGAAGGTCGGACGCTACCACCTCGAGGACTACGGCGCCCACGACATCATCGTCGAGAACGACGTGCTCTATCAGGCGTATTACGACGGCGGCGTGCGGGTGGTGGACGTGAGCGGCGAACTGCTGGGGAACCTCGCCGAGCAGCGCCGCGAGATCGCGGTGTTCAAGCCGTATGACCCGAAGTCGCTGACGGCCAATGCGCCGTTCGTGATGAATGCCATGCCATGGAAGGGTCGGGTGCTGTTCACCGACTTCAACTCGGGGCTGTGGGCGGCGAAGCTCGAGGAGCGGGCGACGGTGGTGCCGTAAGACGCCAGCTGTTACAAACGCACGCTCGCAGAACGGCAGGGATTGTGGCAGTTTCGATACGCAGCCAACGCTCGAGGCTGCGTATCAAAGCCCCCTGCCCCGGACTGCTCAATGCTCCTCCTCCGTCCTCTGCGCGGACGCCTGCTGGCGCTCTCCGCGCTTTTATTGTTACTGCTACCCCACGCCGCCTTCGGGCAGGCGCAGGCCACCACGGGCGTGATTCGTGGCCTGGTGACCGATGAGGCGAACGCACCGGTGTCCGGTGCCCTGATCACGTTGCGCAATCAGGAAACCAACGTGACCCGCACGGTCCGCACGAGTGACCGCGGTATCTACGCGGCGCCGCTGCTGCCGCTCGGCCGGTATGAGGTCAGCGTGCGCGCGATCGGCTTCGCCGCCGTCGGCCGACGCGACCTCGTGCTGCGCGTGGGTCAGGCCCTCGACATTCCGTTCCGTGTGTCGCGGCAGGCGGTGGAACTGGCCGCCGTGCGCGTCGATGAGCGCGCGGGCACGCCGGTGAACACGTCGCGCAGTGATTTCGCGACGCCACTGTCCGAAGATGTGGTCAAGGGACTGCCGAACAACGGGCGCAACTTCCTCGCCCTGACGGCGCTCACGCCGAACGTCGCCACGGCGCAAGGCCCCGACGGTGACGTGATCAGCATTGCCGGACAGCGCGGCACCTACAACAACATCAGCGTGGACGGCGCGGACTTCAACAATCCGTTCTTCGGCGAGCAGCGCGGTGGCCAGCGCCCGGCGTTCACGTTCAACCTCGACGCCGTGCAGGAGCTGGTGGTGACGAACGCCGGTGCCAGCGCCGAATTCGGGCGATCGGCGGGTGGTTTCGTGAACGTGATCACGAAGAGCGGCACGAACACCATGCGCGGCACGGTGCACTACTACGGCAAGAACGGCGCGCTCTCGGGCAACCTGCGGGGCAAGGGCGTGACGCTCAACCCTGATTTCGCGCAGAATCAGTTCGGCTTCACGCTGGGCGGGCCGATCGTGAAGGACAAGCTGTTCTTCTTCACGGCGTATGACCAGCAGGTGTACCGCGAGACGAAGCAGCAGACGCGGCCTGCCAGCGCGGCATTCGATTCACTGCGCACCTTCCTCGGCACGGCATTCGGTGGCGCGTTGCGCAACGACTTCTCGCCGATCGACCGCACCAACGACGGACAGGTGTTCCTGCTGAAGCTGGACTACCGCGTGAACGCCACCAACAACTTCTCGCTCAAGTACAACTTCACCAACAGCCGACAGGTGAACGGGACGTTCGACGTCGACTCGTGGGGTGCCAGCGCGAACGCCGTCGAGCGCGATTTTTCGCACGCCATCAGCGGACAGCTCACCTCGCAGCTGTCGAACAGTGTGGCGAACGAATTCCGCTTCCAGTTCGCACGGGAGGATCGTCCGCGTGACTACGATGCGCCGACGCTGCCCGGTGGGCGTGACTTCCCCGACACGGGCATGGACTTCGCCAACGGCTTCCGCATCGGCCGTCCGTTCTTCATTCCGGTCGTGTACAACGACACGCGCATTCAGGTGCTGAACAACGTCACGTACGCCGCCGGCAACCACCTGTTCAAGGTCGGTGCCGAGGTCAACGCCGTGAAGTCGAACCAGACGTTCATCGGGTTTGCGAACGGCCGCTTCATCTTCAGCAGCGTCAGCGGATTCATCAACTACGTGAACCGCGGCCGCAACTACGTCGAGTGCTCGAATGGCAGCAACAATGTCACCGGCGCCTGCCCCGCCGGCACGAACATCACCGGCCCGGTGCAGCTGTACCTGCAGCAGGCTGGCGTGGGTGGTCGTACCGTGGAGCAGAGCGGCACGCAGTCGCTGGCGCAGACCGACATCGGCGTGTTCATCCAGGACACGTGGAAGCCGACGCCGCGCCTGACGCTGAACTACGGCGTGCGCTGGGAAGCGCAGCAGCAGCCGGACCCCATCACCGAACCGTCGCAGGTGTTCTATGCGCCGCTGATCGGCCAGACCGTGACGACGCCCGCGGGTCGTATCCGCTTCCCGTCCAACGGGAAGATCCCGAGCGACTTCGGCATGTTCCAGCCGCGCTTCGGCCTGGCGTGGGACGTGAATGGCGATGGCAAGTCGGTGCTGCGCGCGAGCGCAGGCCAGTACTTCGCACGCATCGCGGCGCTCAACATCGCGAGTGTCCGCAACAACAACGGGTCGGTGGGTCAGACGATCTTCCGCAACAGCGCGCTGACCGGTATTCTCGGCGCGCCGCCGGCCTATGACCAGCTGCTGCCGTCGCCGACGGGTGCGCCGTTCCGTCCGGACATCTTCGTGATCGACGAGAACTTCCGGAATCCGCGCACGACCAGCGTCACGGCCGGCTACGAACGCGAGATCGCCAGCGGCATCTCCGCATCGCTGAATTACGTCTACGCCAAGGCTGACCGGTTGACGCGCTTCGTCAATCGCAACGACGCGATCTTCGGCAACGGCACCAATGGTCCGTTCACGAGCGCACTGCCCGGTGGCAACGGCATCGGCACGCTGACCACCGTGGAGAGCACGGCACGCAGCGAGTACAACGGCGTCACGATCGGCCTCGCGCGGCGCAATGCGGGCAACAACAGTTTCGAGATCAACTACACGCTGGCCTCGGACAAGTCGGACGACGACAACGAGCGCGACCCGTTCACGTTCCGCTATGCGCGCGCCAACCGACTCGATCGTGAGTGGGGCTACAGTGACCGTGATCAGCGTCACCGGTTGAACGCGTTCCTGCTCAGCCGCCTGCCGGGCCAGTTCGCACTCAACAACCGCTTCAGCTACGCGTCGGCCCAGCCGGTGTCGGAGTCGTGCGGTCCGAACAACGTCGGCACCGGACAGCGCGGTGCCGCCGGCAGTCGCGTGTGCCCGAACGGCACCATTCTGGACCGCAATACCCTGCGCCGCGACAACGCCTTCGCCAGCTGGGACGTGCGGTTGTCGCGGCCGTTCGCCGTGCGCAGCGGCCAGGCCATCGAGGCCAGCCTCGAGGTGTTCAACGTGCTGGGTCGCAACAACTTCAAGGACCCGGCGTTCAACGGGCTCCTGTTCAACTTCGACGGCACGGTGCGCAGCGGCCTTGGCGATCCACGCCAGGTGCAGGCCGGGTTGCGCTACCAGTTCTGAGACGGGAAGCGTGACGCGTTCCCTGAGCGACGGTGCCGCAGTCTGGCGAACCGTCGTTCAGGGGCCGCCCGCCGGGCATCGAGCCCGGCGGGTGCCCCGATGGAATAATTCGTCCCCACGGACCGTCTGAAGCTCTGTGTCGCAATCCGCCATGACCCTCGATGATCAGCACGCCCGCTTCCAGGCGCTGGTGATCCCCCACCTCGACCGGCTGCTGCGGTTCGCCCAGCGGCGGACGGCCTCCACGGTGGATGCCGAGGATGCGGTGCAGGACACCTGCGTGAAGGCGTGGATATCGTTCGGCGACCTGCGTGATGCCGAGAAGGCGCGTCCGTGGCTCTATCGTATCCTCCGCAGCGTGCTCAGTGACGTGGGCGAGAAGAGCGAGCGGCGCCGCCAGCTGGTGGACATCACCCGGCTGGAGCAGGCCCACGAGGAACTGATCGGCGGCGACACCGACGCGATCTTCAGCGAGGTGGCGGCGAAGCTGGACAGCGAGATGCTGACCCGGGCGCTGGAACTGATCCCCGAGGATTTCGCCACGGCTGTGGAGCTGCACGACATCGACGGGTTCAAGTATCACGAGATCGCCGAGATCGCGGGGATTCCGATCGGCACCGTGATGAGCCGCATTTCGCGTGGTCGGCGGCTGCTGGCCGGTACGATCATGGCCAATCGCCGCACCTGGGGACTGGGCGCCACCGATGTGTCGGCGGCACGCGCACGGCTCGGCGGGGAGCGGACCACGTCATGAGCGACATGCATCTGAATTTCCGGGCGCAGCCGCACGAACGTCCCGGCGATGATGACGCCCGCGAAGCGCGCCATCAGGTGCTGGCCACGCTGCTGGGTGCATACGCTGATGGCGAACTGCCGCCGGAGACCGTCGCGCAGATCGAGGCGCACCTGCTGGGCTGCGCCCGATGCCGCCGCGAGGTGGAGGTGCATGCCGTGCTGCACCAGCGGCTGCAGCGTGAGCCCATGGCCGCTGCCAGCGACTCGCTGCGCGACCGTATCGCCGCGCAGATCGCCGCCGTCCAAAGCGCGCCGCCGGAGCCGCGGCAGGTCGCGACGCTGCCCTGGTGGCGGTCCACGGCTGTGCAGGTCGTGATGACAGTGCTTGTCGCACTGCTGGCGTCGGGCGTGCTGCTGCGCGACCGGGTCGCGGCCCCCGCCGCTCGCGTGGCGCAGGTCGAGGTGAGCGCGGTGTCGCTCCTGCAGCAGGTGCTGTCGGACTATCGCGACGTCGTGTCGCGCGATCTGCCGGGTCGTGCGCGCGATCTCGACGCGGTACGGTCGGCCGTGCCCTTCCCCGTGCAGCCGCTGACCGGCGACGGCGTGCGTCTGCTGGCCGCCTGGAGCACCGACCTGCAGGGCGAGCCGGCCGCAGTGCTGGCCTATCGCTGGCATGACCGGCTCGTGCTGCAGTATCTGGTGTCGGAGCCGATGTTCTTCCGGCACCCGTCGGTGCGGACGGCGGTCGCCGACGGAGCCTCGGTGTCTGCCGTGAGCGCATCGCAAGGTATTGTGGCGTGGGCCGCGCCCGAATCCGGCGCGATCCTGATTGGCGAGGCGCGTCCAGCCGACCTGCTGGCATTGCGGGTTGGTGTCACCGCGCGCTGATTTTCCGCAGAGAGAGTCAGGTCCCTGACGCTGAGCCCGTCGCCATGCGCGCAGGGCCGGCGAATTCGTCGCCATGAGGCTGTGTGAGTCATCGCATGCCCCGGCCGGGCTGCACGCCCCGCCGGTGGAGTGTCCGCATCGGTAGGGATATCGGTCAGCGCATCGTCGCCGCCGCGTTGCTGCTGAGCGTAACGGCGATGCCGGTTGCGGCACAGCGGCCGGTGGCGCGCGACAGCATCGTCGCTGACAGTGTCTCACGTGACTCGGTCGCCGCACGGCTGGCGCGCGCCGAAGCGGCGATCGAGTTGCTGCGGAAGCAGTTGGCCGTCGAGGCGAGTTCGGTGGTACGCACCCGCTCACGCATACAGCTCGAGCTTTCGGCACGCATCATGACCAACACGTTCATGACGCGGGGCCGGGTGAACAACGTCGACGTGCCGCAGTTCGCGCTGGCGGATCTGCCGGTCACGCCGGCCACGCCCAACGGTGCCGTCACGTCGCCCGGCACGCAGGCCACCGGGCTCACGCTGCGACAGTCGCGCGTGGGTGCGGCGATCAGCGTGGACAGTGTACTGGGTGGCACCTTCGAGGGAAGTTTCGAGCTGGACTTCTTCGGTGGTGTGTCGACCACCCCTGGCGACCGTCGTCTCTTTCCGGAACCACGCCTGCGCGTAGCGCGGGCAGAGATCCGCTGGGCGCGCACATCGCTGTTCGTCGGCTCCGAGACACCGCTGATCTCCGACCTGTCTCCGATCAGCGTCGCCGCCGTCGGGGTTTCAGGCTTCGCGACGGCGGGCAACCTCTGGAACTGGCTGCCACAGGTGCGTGTGTCGCGCGACCTGGTCGTGGCGGCGAATGGTCTTCGCGTCGGTGTGCAGGGCGCGCTGCTGACGCCGTTCACTGGTGGCGTGCAGAACCCGCTGGAATCGGACGGCGTCGATGCCGGGGAGCGATCGGGCCGTCCGTACGTGCAGGGACGGCTGCATCTGCGCTGGGGCGCAGGCGGTGAGCGCACCGGCGCACCGAGTGACGTGATGCTCGGCGACGGTGGTGGCGAGATCGGCGTCGGCGTGCATCGCGGCTGGCTGCGCGCGTCAGGCGACACGCTCACGGCGAGCAAGGCCGTGAGCGTCGATGCACGCGTGATGCTCATGCCGCATGTCGAGATGCGCGGCGAGGCGTACAACGGACAGTTGCTGCGTGGGCTTGGCGGCGGCGCGATCGGACAGAACTTTGGACGCGCACCCGCGGGCGTGGCCGTCGGCGCACCGATCCGGTCGACGGCAGGCTGGGTGCAGCTCAATGTGCAGACGCATCCCACACTGATCGCCGGTGCGGGGTGCGGACGCGAAGTGACCAACGTCGCCGATCTGCCGCTGCGCGAGCGCAATACGGCGTGTGCCGTGCATGCGCTCTGGCGTCCTTCGCAGCCGCTGCTGATCGGGGTCGAGTACCGGCACGTCCGCACGCGCTACGTCGGTGACGGCAATCGCGCGAGCCACCTGAACCTCGCGTTCGGGTTCGAGCTGTGAACGTCCTCGCATGGGTGGCGCATTTCGTTGCGGCCGGACTGCTGCTCACACCAGTGCAGATCGCATCGCCCGCCCTCGGCAGTGTGTCGGGCGAACTCACGCTGCTGGAGCGACCGGGGGCCGTACGCAACGACATCGCGGGTGCGGTGATCTACCTGCAGCCGATCGACGTGCGCGATGACGGGGAGCCAGGCACGGTGCCAACGGAGTCGATCATCGCCATGCGAGGCCGCGAATTTCTTCCGCATACGACCGTCGTGCGCCTCGGCGGTGTGGTCAGGTTCCCGAATCAGGATCCGTTCAGTCACAACGTGTTCTCGAACACTGCTCCCGTAAGCTTCGACCTTGGGCTGTATCGGCGCGGCGCGACACGCGAGGCGACGTTCGGCGAGGCCGGTGTCTATCCGATCTACTGCAACATTCACGCGAAGATGGTGAGCTACGTGATCACCGTGCCGACACGCCACGTGACACGTGCCGATGCCGCCGGACGATTCGTGCTCGGCGATGTTCCGGTGGGCGCGTATCGTGTTCACGTGTGGCATGAGCGTGCCGCGCGAGTTGCACAGGACATCACGACCGCCGCGTCCGGTACCACCGTGAAGCTGACACTGGACGCACGCGGCTACGTTCCCGGTGCTCATCTGAACAAGTTCGGCATGCCGTACGCCGCCTCGCGCGCCGACCGGTACTGAGCATGTCGCCGACGCCACGATACGCGCTGCACGAGCGCGTGCGTCAGGTGGGCCTGACCGGCAGGGTGTTCCTTGGCACTGCGAGCATCGTGGCCGTGGTGATCGTCGCAGCGTTCATGATCACGTCGGCACAGCTGCGTCGCGCGGGCGAGGTGTCGGCACGCCGAGGGCTGGAGCAGTCGGCCGACCTCGTCGCGCAGTTCCTCGCAGGCCGAAGCCGCAGTCTGGCCGGCGGCGCTCGTGTCTTCGTGCAGGGGCCGTACTTCCGCACCCTCGTGGCCGAACAGCGGCGCGACGACATTCTCGATCAGGCGTTCGAGGCCAGTGAGCAGCTCGGTGCCGACTGGGTGTTCATCACCGACGCACGGGGCACACTGCTGGCGAAGAGCGATGAACCCGCAGCCGAGCGCAGTGCGATGGGGAACGTGCCGCTGGTCGCCGGCGCACTGCGCGGGCTCGTCACGAGCGGCTTCGGCGTATCACGCGATTCCCTGCTCTTTCAGGCCGTCGCGGTGCCGATCCAGACGCCGAACGGCGCGCCGATCGGCGTGCTGGTGGCGACGCGCCTGGTGGATTCGCTGCTGGTGCGCGATGTGAAGACCACGACGTCCAGTGACCTGCTTTTCTACGTGCGTGACGCCAGCGGACGGCGAACCGTTGCCGTCTCGACGCTCGGACACTCGGCACCAGTCACGCGTGCCGTGTCGACACTTGCCGATGGCGTCGCGGCAGCAGACACGGCACACCCCGACGTGACCCTCGATGGCGTACAGTACCTCACGCAGGGCAGCACGCTGACGACGGCGGGCGGCGAGGTGATCGGCGGATTCGTGGTGCTGCGCTCACGCAACGCGGAACTGACCGGTATCGCCACGCTGCGGCGTGCACTGCTCATCGCGGGCCTGATCGGACTGCTGCTGAGCTGGCTCGCCGCGTACATCGCCGCACGTTCGATCGCACGCCCGGTGCGCACGATGGCGGGCATCGTACGACGAGCCGCCGAGGGACGTTACGTGGCCGCCACGGACGATCTGCTCGCCACGATGGACAGCGGTCGCGAGATGCAGGACCTGGGCAGCGCCTTCGTGTCACTGATGACCGACCTTCGGGACAAGGATGTGCTGACAGGGCTCAGCCCGAAGTCGCTGGCAGCAGCCACGGCAGACGACGTCACGCCGATCACGCGAGGGTCGAAGCAGGTCGTGGGTGGAGTCGCACCTCGCGCACTGTTCGCGGCGCGCCCCGGCTTTGCGATGCTACCGGGCAACGTGCTGGCCAATCGCTACGTCATCGACGCCGTTGTCGGCAGTGGCGGGCTTGGCATCGTGTACCGCGCGCGTGATCGGGTGCTGAACGAGCCCGTCGCGATCAAGGTGCTGCGCGCGGAGCTTCTGAACGTGGACAACGGCGCGCGGACGCGATTCGCCGACGAGTTGCGCGTGGCACGACGCATTTCGCATCGCAATGTCGTACGCGTGCACGACATCGGGGAGGCGGACGGGATCACGTTCCTCACCATGGAGTTCGTGGACGGTGCCTCCCTGCAGACGATCATCGAGTCGCGTGGTGCCCTGCCGACGACTGCGGTCCTCTCGATCGCTCGGCAGTTGCTGCGTGCGCTGGCGGTGATTCACGCTGAGGGCGTGGTGCATGGTGATCTGAAGCCGGCGAACCTGTTGCTCGGGCCGAGCGGTGTGTTGAAAGTCACCGATTTCGGGATCGCACGAGTGATGCGCAGTGAGACGCGCACGAGATCGGGTGATGACACGTCGACGGACGTAGCAGGCCGGCTGGCGGGCGCCGTGGTCGGGACACCGGAGTACATGGCGCCCGAGCAACTGATCGGTGCGCCGGCGAGTGTCGCAAGCGATCTCTATGCGGCGGGCGTCGTGCTGTATGAATGCCTGCGCGGCACGACGCCCTTTGCGGCCGACACGCGCGTGACGTTTCTTGCGCACAAGATGGCGATGGAGCCCTCGTCAACGCACACGCCACCTGCCGCCATGCCGAACGGCCACGGTCTTGACGCGATCATCGCGCGGATGATGGCGCCGACGATCGATGCGCGGGCGACATCGGCGCTGGAGCTGCTGGACGCACTTGCAGCGCTCGGATGATCAGCTGGCAAAACCGTCGGGCATGTGTGTGCTGCTCTCCGCCACGCCGAAGCGCGCGATCGCTGCCGCCGCCGCCGGATAGCGTGCGAGCAGTTCGGCAGAGCGCCCTGCCTCGAATGACGCGCCCGTGAACCCCGGTGCCATGGTGCACCCGAACAGCGCGTAGCGTCCGCCAGCAATCAGCGAACCGGCCTGCCACGTTCCGGCGGGCACGACGTACTGAGCGTGACTGTCGCGCACGACATCCTGTCCGAGGACGACGTCTTCGACGCGGCCGTCCGCATGCAGCAGATGCAGTACGAAGGGATCACCCCCGTACGCATGCCACACCTCGTCGTGCGTCAGGCGATGAAACATCGAGACACTCGTCGGGCTGTCGGTGTAGAGGCCGATCATCGCCGTGCCGACCGGTGCGCCGGACGGCAGCACGGCGTGCGACCGCCAGGTGCTGCGGTACAACGTGCCTTCCACCGGAAGGCGATCGAAGCGATAGCGGCGCAGCATCGCCATCGTATCGGGGTGAACTGCGGTGCCAGTGAACTGTCCGGCGTCGATGACGTCGACGATTGCCGCCACATCGATCGGCCCGTAACAGTGCGGATAGAGCGCGTCACTGGGCGGTTTCGGTGCATCGGTGGGCAGTGGTGCCGGCGGTTCGTAGACCAGCGGTGCGGCGAGCAGCGTCGGGTCGATCACCAGCACGACGAGTTCCGGCACTCCGGCGAAGTACGCTGCCGCAGTCGGCAGCACCTGATGCGCACGCGAAAGGTGAATGAACCCTTCGCTGTCGAGGCTCGGCGCACGGTACGTCCCGATGGCGCGGGCTTCGTCGACGGCCTGGCGCGTGCAGAGGTGAAAGACGGCGCAGTCAGCAGGTGTGGACATCAGGGGCGGTGTTCGGAGGCGGGTGGCGGACGATCGGCTTGGCAGTGGCGCGGGTCACGTGGTGTGCGCACCGGAACAATCAAACCAGGGCTGGCCCGCCGCGCCGACGCGTGCTTGGCAACGAGGGCAGACGGTCGCAGTGATCGGTGTGTTCGCGATGCCGAAGCACAGCCGACATCGCAACGAGACACAGCGGCGGGCCGCTTGCCTGCCGCTGATCGCCGCCTGACATTCCGCGCTCGTCACACACACGCCCCCTTCTCCGTCACGGACTATCCGATGCTGATCGTCCAGGTTGCCGTCCACGTCACAGCGGAATCGATCGACGCGTTCATCGCCGCAACGATCGACAACGCCTCACACAGTGTCGCCGAGCCGGGCATCGAACGTTTCGATGTGCTGCAGCACGCCGATGACCCGACACGATTCACGCTGATCGAAGCCTATCGAGACAGCGGAGCGCCCGCCGCGCACAAGGCCACCACGCACTACGCACGCTGGCGCGATACGGTCGCACCGATGATGGCGTCACCTCGGCAGAGCATCGTGTCGTCGGCCGTGTACTTCACCGCGTGAGCAGTCGCGTCACGTACGAGTCGCCCGTGTACATGCGCGTCACCTGCCCGCCCTCCTCGACGAACCGCACCACCTCGCCGATCGCCGAACCGCCGCCTTCCGCCGTCAGCCGGAACTGACCGCCGCCAAGCGGTTCGAGCGTCGACGGCGTGCCGACCGTCGTCGCAGTGGGCGACAGCAGCACCAGCTTCTGATTGAGCAGCACGACACGCGTGTCGCCCATCGCGCTGCGATACCATCCGGCGAAGCGAGCCCACGACGGGTCCCATGCAACCGTTGGCGCCGTCGGCGGAATCGCCTTGGCGATTGCCACACCGACCGTCGCGATCAGCTGCTGCGCGATCTGCGAGGGATCGGAGTCGTTGGTGTTGGTCAGCACGATCACGCCCACCTTGTCGTTCAGCTGAAAGAGCGTGTGCGTCGTGTTGCCAGGATATCCGCCACCATGCCCGATCCACGTGCGATTTGCGACGCGAAGAAAGTCGAAACCCAGCCCACTGCCGCTCAGCCACGTCTCGTCCACCGCGCGAACACGATGCATCTCGCGCCATGATCCGGCACTAAGAATCTGCGCGCCGGTGCGCGGGCCGCGTCGGAACTGTGCGGAAACGAATCGTGCGAGGTCGTCCACGTTGGACGTCATGCCGGTGGCCGCCGCCATGCCGCGCGCGTCGACGAATGGCAGCACGTCGCGCGATCCGTCGGGCAGTCGCCGCATGTACGGGACCGTGAGCCCCGTCACGTGCTGATCGACGCTGGTGCTCGTCATGCCGAGTGGCGCGAGCATCTGCTGCTGCACGTAGTCCGCCCACTTCTGACCGGTGATCTGCTCCACCACGAGGCCCGCGACGGCAAAGGCCAGGTTGGAGTATTTCCAGCGCGTGTTCGGTGCGAACGCTGCCTGCCGATCACCGTACAGCGCCTTCAGCTCCGTCTCGGTCGGAAACGCGTACGTCGTCCAATGATCACCCGCCTCACGCTGCAATCCGGAGGTATGCGACAGCAGTTGCTCGATCGTGATGACGCCATCGTCGTCACCGGCCGGCCTGGCCTTGAACCACGGCAGGTATCGCTCGACGGGATCGTCGAGGCGCAGCTTCCCGTCCTCGCGCAGCTGCATGATCGCGATGGCGGCGAACATCTTGCTGTGCGACGCGATGCGGAACTTCACCTGCGGCGTCATCGGCACACGATTCCGGATGTCCGCGAAGCCGAACCCCTGCGACCAGACCAGCTGCTGGTCATACACCACACCGACGGCGACGCCCGGAATGCCGCGGTACGCCATCTGCCCTTCCATCCACGCCGAGAAGAGGCGTTCGGCGCCGAGGACGTCGGGGTGGCTGGCGATCGGCACCGAAGTTGCCGCGGCCAACACCTGCGCCACAGCCGAAGCGGGGCGAAGCGCGCTGGCCGCGAGCGCGGCGGCGATCAGCACGCGCTGACGGCGGCGACGGCGAAGGGAGTCCGGCACGCGCATGGCGAAAGGCATCGATCGCTCAGGTGTGGGGGGGCAGCAGTTGTGTCTGATCCAAGCGGATCCTATCGCGCGTTCACGCCATTGACAGGCCCGCCATTGAAGAAGACTGCCGGCGTCATCACGCCGTCCCGCTTGAACACGAGGCCGTTCTTCAGCACGAAGCGCACGTCCCGTAATGCGTCGATGCGCTGCAGCGGGTTACCCGGCACCGCGATCAGATCCGCGAACATCCCGACCCTGATCGGTCCACGCGTGGTCGTGGTCTGACTGACTTCGTAGCCGACCGTCGTCATGGCGCGGAGGATGTCGGGCGCCGGAATACCGGCCGCCTTCCACGTTTCGATGAACTCGATCGCGACTTCACCACGCGTCTTGCCCGGCACGTAGTAATCCGCATCAGTGGAGAAGGTCAGCGGCACCTTGTTCTCCCAGCCGTTGCGCAGCATCGCCACCGTCTGCCGGTATCGCGCCTCGGTGGTATGCCCCACCAGCGTCAGCGGCGTCTCCGTACCCGCGCGGAAGATGCGCTTCTGCGCCATGATGCGGTGGATGGTGTCGTTCATGCCGTTGTCGTGTGCGATGGACCAGATGCCGGCATCGACCGCGCGATGCGCACCGGCCACCGACTGCACATGGCCTTCCACCTTGAGCCCCGCCTTCGCCGCTTCCGCGATCACCAGCCGGATTTCATCGGTGGAGTAGCCCCACAGCTTGCAGTCCACGCAGATCTTGATCACGCGCGCACCAACGAGCGCGTTCTGCCGCACGGCCTTGATGATCTCGTCGGGCGTGTCGGCTTCGAGATACTCGGGGTAAACGATATCGCGCTCGAACGCCATCTCGGGGTTCGGTGAGAACTGCCCGCCCATGCCGGCGATGATCAGCCCCGACGGAATGATCGTCGGGCCGGGCACCCAGCCCTGCTCGATGCCCTTGCGCAACGCGATGTCGGCGTACTTGCCGTTGTTGCCCATGTCGCGCACGATGGTGAAACCGGACGACAGCATCTGGATGCCGTTCGACACCGCCTGAATGGCGCGCAGCGGTGTGTCGTCGAGAATCGTCGTGATGTAGTAGCTGTTGCGCTCCGGCACTTCCTTGTACGTCAGCGCCAGATGGTTGTGCGCATCCACCAGTCCGGGCAGCACCGTCATCGCAGACAGATCGATCACCTGCGCACCAGCCGGAATCGCGACGCCTGCGCCGACGGCGGTGAACCGGCCGTTCTGCACCAGAATCACCTGATTCGTCGCGGTGGTACCGGTTTCGGGATCGATCAGGCGGCCGGCCTTGATGGCGGTGACCGGGCCGGTGGCAGACATGACGGGTGCGCTTTGCGCGCCAACGAGACGGCCAGCAAAGGCGAGCGCCGTGAGCGCGTGGATGGGACGAAGCCGCGTCATGATTCGGGTATCGAGGGAGGAAGACGCCGGCGAATGCCGGGACTGCATCATGACAATGCGGTCGGAGCACGCCGGGAGCCAGCCTCCTGCTGCGTCGTGCGCGGGGTCAGGTCCGCATCGCGACCGACCCCGCGCACCGCTCACACGTCTGTGCCCGCTCCCGCCTGACCCGAGGCGACGACGCTACTGCAGCGGAATCGCGACGTTGAGCGCCGGCATCCGCGTGAGTGCGAGAGCCGCCACATTGGCGCCGATCGTCTGTCCGGCGGTGATGTCGAAACGGAAATGCAGACCGGCATAGAGGCGCGCGATACCCGCCTCCTGCAGCTGTGCATCGAGTGCCGGCTTCGCCGATGGGAACATCGTGCTGAGCACGCCCGTGGCCGTCCCGGTGATGCAGCTGTGGGCCGATGGGTAGCCGGGAAAGTTGGGCCGACCGACCGGCGTCGTGATCGCCGGATCGGCCGCGAACGGCCGCAGATACCAGTACGCGTACTTCGCGTCCCAGCACGCAACCGTCGCATCGAAGAGTGCCGTGTGCAGCACGGCGTACATGCGGGCGGTGCGCCGTTCGTTCATCCGCGCTGCGGTGCTGAGTCCGCTGGCCACGTCGGAAAAGAGGCCCATCGGACCGGCCGGCCCGGACGCAAACTGCCAATACTGCGCAATCGTGAGCTGCGCCGGCGTGCGCGCTGCCGTCAGCGTGCGCACCTCGGCCAGATCAGCCGCGTAATCCGCCGACGTGAGGCTGGGCGGTGCTGCCGGTCGGAACTGCGCACCTGACGTGAGATACCAGGCACGCGCCTCACCCCACCGCGGCGCGATCGGCTGCGCCGGCGCCGGCGCGCTGACCCAGACGGACGGACCGACGGGGCTCGTGCCGGTCCAGACGGCATTGGTTCGATCGGCGGCGGCGCGCGCCAGCACCTGCGTCGCGATCTGCGCCCCGACCCCTTCGCCGCGAGAGAAATCGTACGTTGACTCGGCCGTGATGCCGGCGAAGTACGCGCGGTCCGACGCCAGCTGGGCCGTAATCGCGGTGTCCTCCATCGGATACAACGCGCGTAACACGGCGGCCGACGCGCCGGCCACGGCGCCGGGTTCCGATGGCGGCTTCCCCGAGCCGCCCGCCGACGCGCCCGCCGCGACTGCGCCGTCATAGCCCGCCACCGCGACGAGCGCGAAGTGACGTGACATGAAGAGCGGGCTGCCCGCTTCTCGGCGTCCGATGATCGTCCGCGTCAGCCGCATCCAGCGATCCGACGCGGTCGTCTCGCCGGCAGAGAGGGCGCGGCCCTCCGTCACGGTCGTCGGTGCTCGTGGCGAGTCGTCGGTGCAGCCGACGGCCGCGACAACCATCGCGAACAGGAGTACGATACGGGTATGCATGAAACACCTCGGGGCTGGCAGGGCAGTGGCAACGCGGCTCCACTCAGGGAGACCGCGCGGGTGGTCATGCACTCCTGCGCGATCGTGCGTCGAAACGAGCCATCGGGTGCGGCATGAGCACACCCGGCGCCGTCACGGAATGGCTTCGACGCGCTGCCGACGGCGATGCCCACGCCTTCGACGTGGCATTCGGGTTGGTGTATGCCGAGCTAGGATCACTGGCGCGATCGCAGCTCCGGCATGAGGTCGTGGGGCACACGCTCGAGACGGGAGCACTCGTCCATGAGGCCTATCTGCGGCTCAGCGCCGGTGCCGCGGGCACGTTCGAGGATCGATCCCACTTCCTCGCGATCGCGTCGAGCGCCATGCGCCGGATTCTCGTCGAACATGCGCGGCGCACACAGGCTGCCAAGCGTGGCGGCGGTACCGTTCCACTGGAGCTGACCGAGGCGGACGATGCGCGTGGTGGCCTCTTCGATGATCGCGGCACATCGCTGGTGGATCTCGATGAGGCGCTGCGCCGACTCGCGCAGCTGCACGAGCGGCAGGCGAAGGTCGTGGAGTACCGATTCTTCGGCGGATTGACCGAGGAGGAGACGGCCGCGGCCCTGCATGTCGGCTTGCGAACCGTGAAGCGCGACTGGGCCGCCGCGCGTGCCTGGCTCTATCGGGAGCTCCACGACACGGGGACCGCGTGAACGACGCGCCGACGCCGGACGAGACGCGCGCCCGCGAACGGTACGCACGCGTCACGGCTCTCTTCGACGCCGCCCTCGACGTCGATTTCGCCGCACGCGCGGCATTTCTGACCGCGCAGGCTGACGGCGACGCGGCGCTCCACGCCGAGGTGCTCTCACTGCTCGAGGCCCACGGCGACAATGGCGGCTTTCTCGAGACCAGCGTTGCACCCAACCTGCTGATCACACGACTGCAGCGGGTGCTCGGTGACCGGTATCGCGTCGTCGAGCGAATCGCGGAAGGAGGCATGGCCACGGTCTTTCGCGCCGAGGATGTCCGACACGGCCGGCAGGTCGCCGTCAAGGTGCTGCTGGTGGACGAGGCGTCCGCCACGACTCCGATGATGACGTCGCAGCGCTTTCTCGACGAGATTCGCGTCACGGCCGCACTGCAGCATCCCAACCTCATGCCGCTGTTCGACTCGGGCTCGGCCGACGGCATGCTGTTCTACGTCATGCCCTTCGTGGATGGCGAAAGCCTGCGCGCCCGACTGCAGCGCACCGGACCGCTCACCATCGAGGAGAGCGTCGCGCTGGCATCTGCCATCGCCGATGGCCTGGAGCATGCCCACGCGGCCGGCATCGTGCACCGTGATCTCAAGCCCGAGAACATCATGCTGCGCGACGGTCGCCCACTGCTCTGCGACTTCGGCATCGCACTGGCACTCGCCGCCACCGATGGCGCGCGCCGCACGCAGGCGGGCATGGTGATCGGTACGCCGCAATACATGTCACCCGAGCAGGCGGCCGGTGCCGACGTGCTCGACGCCCGCAGCGACGTGTACTCATTAGGTGCAATTCTTTACGAAATGCTGGTCGGCGACCCGCCCCACGTGGCGAGCACCACGCAAGGCGTACTCGCGAAAGTGTGGGCTGAACTGGCCACGCCGGTACATCAGCTGCGCGCCGGCGTGAGTGTGGCGCTGTCGGACGTGATCGCACGCGCACTCAGCAAGCAGGCGGCCGATCGCTTTCCGTCGGCGCTCGCCCTGCGCGAGGCGCTCACTGCCGCCGCCGCACAACCCGTCGTGACCGCGGCCTCGGCGCCGGTGCGGCGCGCGTGGCCATGGCTCGCCGCGTCGGGTGTGATCGTGGCCGCCGCCATCGCATTCGTCGTGAACAATCGGCCAGAGCCGTCGACGACTGCCGCGGTGCGTTTTGCCGTGGCACCGATCAAGGACGCCGCCATCGGTCGGGCCCCCACGCTCACGCCCGACGGGTCGGCACTGGTGTATGCCGGCGCCGCCGAGTCGGGACGCAAGGTGTTCGTCCGTCAGGTGAATGAGCTCGAAGCGCGCGCACTCGAGGGCACGCATGGCGCACTCGCCACGACGGTGTCGCCCGATGGCCGACGTATCGCCTTTACCACCAGCGATGACCGACTGATCCGCATCGGGATCGACGGCAGCGACATGACGGACCTGGGCGGGGTGTTCCGGTACACGAATGCGGCGTGGTTGAACGACAGCGCCATCGTCGTCGACACCTACGGGGAGCAGGGCCTGACCGTCGTGCCCGCGGCTGGCGGCGCGGCGCGTGCCATCACGCGGCTCGACACGCTGCGCCACGACAGCGCACACCTGTTGCCCTTCGCCGTCGATGGTGGCGCCTCGCTGGTGTTCATCGCGTTGCGGAACCGTGCCGGTCCTGGTGTGCAGACGGGCGAACTCTGCGTCGTGCCGATCGGCGCCAGTCCCGGGACGCCAGTGCCATACACCGCGCTCGGTATTCAGTCGCGCGGGGCGTTCGGGTACGTGGACGGGTGGCTGCTGTATGTCCGGGCCGACGGCAGGGCGCTGATGGCGGTGCGGTTCGATGCCGCGCAGCGCGTCGTGCGCGGCACCGCGGTGACGGTGCTCGAGCAGGAGGGCGGCGGCATCGAGCGCGCCATATTGTCGCGGAATGGTACTCTGCTGTATTCACGCCTCGTGCTGCCCGCCAACGCCCCGGTCATCGTCGATACGGCGGGCCACGCGACACCGGTGCGCGCGGGCCTCAGCGGCGCCTTCATGAATCCGCGGGTCTCACGCGATGGTCGCAAGCTCGTGGTGCAGCGCACCACCGCCGATGGCAGCGATGCCTGGCTGTACGACCTCGCGACCGGTACCGAACGGCGGCTCACCAACTCCGGCGCCGTGCTGGGTCCGGCATGGGATTCGGGCGGTCGCAGCATCGTCTACGTCTCGTCGCAGGATGGCCGCGACGCCGTGTGGAGCTTACCGGCGG